>NZ_JAPSMD010000599.1 GCF_027856955.1 Falsiroseomonas oryzae
GGCGGCCTGCGGGCCGCTCGCCCTTGCCGCCACGCCCCTGCGCATCGGCGAGGAGCGGTGCGCGCTGGTCCTGGCTGGCGCGCCCGGCACGGAGCCGGCGGCGCTGCTCCGCGACGCGGCGACCACGCTGCGCCCCCTGCTGGAGATGCTGCGCGACGAGGAGCGGATGCTGCTGCACCGCCGCGTGGTCGAGTCCAGTTCGGAAGCGGTGCTGATCACCGAGGCGACGCCCGACGAGGGGCGCATCGTGCATGTGAACCCCGCCTTCGAGGCGCTGACCGGCTTCTCCGCCGCCGAACTGGTCGGCAGCACGCCGAAGCTGCTCCAGGGGCTGGACGCGCCGGGCGAGGCCTGGCGCGCCATCCGCGACGCGGTGCGCCGGCGCGAGCGGCTGCGGCAGGGCGCGGTGTTCCGCCGCAAGGACGGCACGCCGGTCTGGGTGGACCTGCACATCGCGCCCGTCTTCGATTCCGGCGGGCGCTGCACGCATTTCGTCTCCATGGTGCGCGACGTCACGCGGGAGCGGGAGGCGACGCTGCGCCTGGCCGAGAGCGAGGCCGCCTTCCGCAGCCTGTTCGAGCGCAACCCGATCCCGATGTGGATCTACGACCATGAGACGCTGGCCTTCCTCAGCGTGAACGACGCCGCCGTGCAGGACTATGGCTGGTCGCGCGAGGAGTTTCTGCGCATGACCATCCTCGACATCCGCCCCGCGGAGGACCGGGACGCGGTGCGCAACGCCGCGGCGGAGAAGCGCCGCGACCGCAACGCCTCCGGGCCCTGGCGGCACCTGACGGCGGACGGGCGCGAGAAGATCGTGCAGATCAACTCGCACCTGACCGAGTTCGCCGGCCGGCGCGCCGTGCTGGTTGCGGTGCTCGACGTGACCGCCCGCACCCGCTTCGAGCGCGACCTGGCGCTGAGCCGCGCGGCGCTGCAGCGCCAGGCGGTGGAGCTGCGCCAGACGCAGCGGCTGGCGCGGCTCGGCACGTGGCGCTGGCGCGTCGGGACGGAACAGGTCGCCTGGTCGGAGGAGGTGCACGCGATGTTCGGCACCGACCCCGCGGCGGAGCCGCCAAACTTCAGCGCGACCCTGGCCCTGCTGATCCCCGAGGATCGCCCCGTCGTGGAATCGGCGCTGGCCCGCATCACCGAAACCGGGAGGCCCGCCGCCTTCGAGTTCCGCTTCCTGCGCGCGGACGGCCGCATCGTCCACTGCCGCGCGGAAGGCCATTGGGAAGCCGATCCGGGCACCGGCCCCGGCATGGTCCATGGCTATGTGCAGGACGTGACCGAGCACCGCGAGGCGGAGGCCGCGCTGCGCCAGGCGGACCGCCTCACCTCGCTCGGCCAGCTCACCGGCGGCATCGCGCACGACTTCAACAACCTGCTGACGGTCGCCTCGGTCAGCCTGGAGATGGCGGCGGAGGCGGCGCAGGAGGGGCGGACCACGCCCGACCTGATCGAATCCGCCCGCAGCGCGCTCGACCGCGGCACCCGGCTGACCAGCCAGCTGCTGTCCTACGCCCGCCGCCAGCCGCTGCGGCCAGAGCCGCTCGACCTGACCCGCGTGCTGCCGGAGCGACTGGAGCTGATGCGCCGCACGCTGGGCGAGCGCTACACGATCGAACTGCGCGCCAATGCGACCGAATCCATCTCCGCCGATCCGGCCCAGCTGGAGGCGGCGCTGCTGAACCTCCTGGTCAACGCGCGGGACGCGATGCCCGCAGGCGGGCCGATCACGGTGGAGACGCGCGTGGTCACCGTCGCCCCGGGCGAGGAGACGCCGGACCGCCTGGCGCCCGGCCGCTATGCGATGATCGCGGTGAGCGACCGCGGCATCGGCATGGCGCCGGAGGTGAAGTCGCGGATCTTCGAGCCCTTCTTCACCACCAAGCCGCCGGGCCGGGGCACCGGGCTCGGGCTCAGCATGGTGCTCGGCTTCGCCCAGCAATCGGGCGGCCATGTCGGGGTGACCAGCGAGCTCGGCCGCGGCACGACGCTGCGCCTCTACCTGCCGACGCTGGAGGCAGGGGCGGAGACAGTCGCGCGGGCCGAGGAGGCGGCGATGGCACCGCTCGACCAGCTCGACGTGCTGGTCGTGGAGGACCAGCCCGACGTGCGGGAGGCCGCGCTTCGGCTGTGCCGGGAAGTGGGGCTGGCCCCGGTGGCGGTGGGCAGCGCGGCGGAGGCGCTGGACGTGCTGCGGTCCGGCCTGCGCTTCGACCTGCTGTTCACCGACGTGGTGCTGGGCGGCGGGCTGGACGGGCTGCAGCTGGCGGAGGCGGCCCTGCGGCTCCAGCCCGGTCTCGCGGTGGTCTGCACCTCCGGCTATGCCGAGCACAATCTCGGCGAGCGCGGCCTGGCGCACGGCATCGAGCTGCTCAACAAGCCCTACGACATGCGGCGATTCCGGGTGGCGGTGGGGCGGGCCGTGACGGACGCGACCGCGCGCATGCAGGGCGCCGCCGCCGGCTGAGGCGGCCGCGCCGGCCGGGCGCTACAGCGCGGCCCGTTTCGCCGCTGCCGGCGCCACCGCGGGCGCCTCGGTCCGGTTCCCCGCGGCA
>NZ_JAPSMD010000600.1 GCF_027856955.1 Falsiroseomonas oryzae
GACGCGGCGGGCGCAGCGCGCCTGGCGGCGGAGGCGGAGGCGGCGCGGCCGCATGTCGCCGGCACCCGCGACGGCCACGCCTTCGACGACATGCGCGACGCCGACGACGTGCTGGCCGCGAGCTTCGAGGTGCTGACCACGACCGGCAAGTACTACTGGGTGCCGATCGCGCGGCTGGCCAGCGTGGAGTTCCACCCGCCGAAGCGCCCGCGCGACCTGCTGTGGCGGCGCGCCACCATGTCCGTCGCCGACGGTCCGGACGGCGAGGTGTACGTGCCCGCGGTCTATGCGGCGCCGGACGGCACCGCGGATGCGTCGCTGCTGCTCGGCCGCTCCACCGACTGGGTCGGGCCGGAGGAAGGCCCGGTGCGCGGCCTGGGCCAGCGCACCTTCCTGGTCGGCGACGACGCCGCGCCGATCCTGGAGATCAAGAGCCTCCTCTTCGCGCCGCGGGCGGGCTGAGCGCGATGTCCGGCCAGGGCGCGCCGGGCCGGCGCGAGCGCGGCGAGCAGCGCGCGCAGCTTCCCCTGCTGGACCGCCTGCTGGACGACGCGCCCGACAAGGCGCGCGATCCCGTGCTGTCCAATGCGGAGGTTCTGAACCGGCTGCGCGAATCGGTGCGGCGCGACCTGCAGTCGCTGCTGAACGCGCGGCGCCGCTGGCGCTCCTGGCCGGCCAGCCTGCGCGAGCTGGCGACCTCTCCGGTCGGCTTCGGCCTGCCGGACTTCAGCTCCGGCGCCTTCGGCGACCCGGCGCGGCGCGAGCTGCTGCGGCGCGAGGTGGAGGAGACGATCCGCCGCTTCGAGCCGCGCTTTCTTTCGCTGAAGGTGCAGCTGGTGGACGGGGAGGATGCGCTGAGCGGCACGCTGCGCCTGCGCATCGAGGCGCTGCTGGATGCCGACCCGGCGCCCGAGCCGGTCGGCTTCGACACCTTCGTGGACAGCGCGCGCGACGACGTGGTGGTGCGCGAGACGGCGGCGGGATGAGCGACGCGCTGCTGCCCTACTACAACCGGGAGCTCGACGCGATCCGCCGGCTGGCGGCGGAATTCGCGCTGACGCATCCGAAGATCGCGGCGCGGCTGCGGCTGTCGCCGGATTCGGTGGACGACCCGCATGTGGCGCGGCTGCTGGAAGGCGTCGCCTTCCTGGCGGCGCGAGTCCACCACCGGCTGGACGACGAGTTCCCCGAGCTGACGGATGCGCTGCTGGAGGTGCTCTACCCGCACTACCTCGCGCCCTTCCCGTCCTGTCTGGTCGCGCGCCTGGCGCCGCAGGAGGGGCTGCAGAACCCCGCCGCGCTGCCGGCCGGCCTGGTGGTGGACACCGAGCCCGTGCGCGGGGAGCGCTGCCGCTACCGCACCGCCTATCCCGTGACCGTCTGGCCGGTGGAGATCGAGGCGGCCCGGCTGACCGGGCTGCCCATCATGGCGCCGGCCAACCCCCTGGCCAGCGGCGCCGTCGCCTGCCTGCGCATCACGCTCCGCACGCTGGCGCCCGACCTCAGCTTCACGAAGCTCGGGCTGGACCGGCTGCGGCTGTTCCTGCGCGGCGCCACTGCGCCGGCGCTGCACGAGCTGCTGTGCGGCCATGCCATCTCGGTCGGCTATGCCGATGGCCCCTCCGATGCGCGGCCGGTGATCCTCGGGCCCGACGCGATCGAGCCGGTGGGCTTCGCGCCGGAGGAAGCGTTGCTGCCGATGCCCGCGCGCGCCTTCGCCGGCTTCCGGCTGCTGTCGGAATACTTCGCCTTCCCCGAGAAGTTCCTCTTCCTCGACCTCTGCAGGATCGACGCCAAGACACTGGTCGGCGGCGGCAACAAGCTGGACGTCTTCGTCTGGCTGAACCGCGCGGTGCCGGAGCTGGAGCGGACGGTCGATGCGGAGAGCCTCGCGCTGGGCTGCACGCCCATCGTCAACCTCTTCCCGCAGCGCTGCGAGCCGATCCGGCTCGACGACACCGCCATCGAGTATCGCGTGGTGCCGGATTCCCGCCGGCCGATGGCGACGGAGGTGTGGTCCGTCACCCGCGTGCGGGAGCCGATGCAGGATGGCGGCACGCGGCCGTGGCGGCCCTTCCACCGGCTGACCCATGCCGATCCCGAACAGGGCGTGCCCGGCGGATCCTATGCGACTGTCCGCCGCGCCGCCGCGGCGCCGGATGCGGGGACAGAGGTGTTCCTGGCGCCGCACGACCCCGACCTCTCGCCGCGGCGGGCGCGCGATGCGGTGCTGTCGGTGGACGCGCTCTGCCTGAACCGCGACCTGCCGACCGACCTGCCCTTCGGCGGCGGCCGGCCGGGGCTGAAGCTGGTGGAGGGCGCGACGGCCGTGGCTGGCGTGCATGCGATGACGGCGCCGACGCCGACGCTGCGCCGCACGCTGCGCGACCGTACGGCCTGGCGGCTGGTCTCGCAGCTCTCGCTCGGCCATCTCTCGGTGGTCGGCGGCGCGCCGGGCGCGGCCGCCCTGCGGGAGGTGCTGCGCCTGCACGACCTGCGCGATTCGGCGGAGACGCGCGCGGCCATCGCCTCGCTGCTCGAGGTGACGGCGGCGCCCGGCGCAGC
>NZ_JAPSMD010000601.1 GCF_027856955.1 Falsiroseomonas oryzae
GCTGGCCAAGGCGCTGCGCGCGGACGGCGTGCTGCCCGTGGCCTGGGACGGTCTGCGCGCCATGGTGCCGCTGCCGCGCCTGGCGCCGGCCCTGCTGGCGCGCGTGGACGGGCGGCGGAGCTGGGGCGAGATCATCGCGGAGGTGGTCGCCGCCGGCGCCTCGGCGGAGCAGGCTTCGCGCGACCGCGCGGCGCTGGTGCGCGCGATGGAGCCGCTGAACCGCCTGCTGCTCGCCGCGCCGGAGCGCTGAGCCCGAGCGCCGCGCCGGGCCTTGCCCGGCCGCCACGCGCTGCCCACATCCTGTGCAACACCGGGCGCCTCTGGGAGGGCCCGGCCCATCCATGTTGCTCCTTCGTGAGGATGTGGACGCGCGATGAGCGACGACCCCTACGCCATCATGGGCGTGAAACGCGACGCGACGCAGGACGAGATCCGCCGCGCCTACCGCAAGCTTGCCCGCAAGCTGCACCCCGACGTGAACCCCGGCGACAAGGCCGCGGAGGAGCGGTTCAAGCGCGTCTCCGCCGCGAACGACCTGCTCGGCGACCCCGAGAAGCGGGCGCGCTTCGACCGCGGCGAGATCGACGCCTCGGGCCAGGAGCGGCCGCCGGAGCCGCCGCGCGGCCATCGCGGCTTCGCGGGCGCCGGCGCGCAGGGCGATGGCTGGGATGCCGGCTTCGCCGACATGGTGGATGCCGACGACCTGCTCTCCGACCTGTTCGGCCGCGGCGGGCGGCGTCGCGGCGGGCGGGTGCGGATGCGGGGCAGCGACCTGGAGGGCCGCCTTGCGCTGGACTTCCTGGACGCAGTGAACGGCGCGACGAAGCGCGTGACGCTACCGGATGGGGCGACGGTGGATGTCACGGTGCCGCCCGGCACGCGCGACGGCCAGGTGCTGCGGCTGCGCGGCAAGGGCGCGCCGGGCCATGGCGGCGGGCCGCCGGGGGACCTGCTTGTGGAGGTGGAGGTCGGCGAGCATCGCCACTTCACCCGCAAGGGCGACGACATCCACCTCGACCTGCCCGTCAGCCTGGCGGAAGCGGTGCTCGGTGCGCGCATCGAGGTGCCGACGCCGGCGGGCGCCGTCGCGGTGAAGGTGCCGAAAGGGTCGAACAGCGGCACGGTGCTGCGCCTGCGCGGCCGTGGCGTCCCGCGGCGCGACGGCACGCGCGGCGACGCCTATGTCACCTTGCGGCTGGTGCTGCCGGACAAGCCGGATGCGGCGCTGGAGGCCTTCGTCGAAGGCTGGGCGGCCGGGAAGGCGCACGACCCGCGCGCCGGGCGGGACGCATGGTGATGGCCGGCTGATCGGCGCACGCCGTCGCGCGCGCCGATGCGCGGCCCCGGCCGATGGTCCCCGACCCGGCGGGTCGGGGCTAGGGCGAGGGCCGCCCGGAGGTCAGATCGCCTCCTTCAGCTCCTTGGCGGGGCGGAAGGCGATCTTCTTGGAGGCCGGGATCTGGATCTCGGCGCCGGTGGCGGGGTTGCGGCCGGTGCGCGCGGCGCGGGAGCGGACCTCGAGCACGCCGATGCCGGAATAGCGGATCTTGTTGCCCTTCTTCAGGTGCTCGGCGAAGGCGGCGCCCAGGTCGTTGACCAGCGCCTCGACCTGCCGCTTCGGCATCTCGTGCTTCTCCGCCAGGTCGGCGGCGATCTGCTTCACCGTCACGGTGCTCGGGGTCGGGGCCTTGCCCTTGGCAGCGGGCTTGGGGGGGGCCTTGGTGGTCGCCTGCTTGGCCATCTGCGTTCCTCTCGCTCGTTGCGCGCCCGGTCCAGGAGGGCCGGCCGCCGGGTGGCGCCGACTCGATCGGCAAAGGCGCTATGCGCGGTATGGAACAGGCTGGGGCGCGCCCGCAATGGGCGGATTCGCCGAAAACCCCGCAAAATCGGCATCCGGCGCGCCGGTGTGGCTAATCTCCCGCGCCATCGGCGCGCGGATGGGCCCGCCGCCACGTCTCCAGCAGCGCGGCGGCGTCCACCCGCGTGTAGCGCTGGGTGGTGGACAGGCTGGCATGGCCGAGCAGTTCCTGGATGGCGCGCAGATCGGCGCCGCCCCCCAGCAGGTGCGTCGCGAAGGAATGCCGCAGGGCGTGCGGCGTCGCATGTTCCGGCAATCCGGCCAGGCGCCGCCAGTTGCGCAGGTTGCGCTGCGCGACCGCCGGATCGAGCCGGGCGCCGCGCGCCCCCACGAACAGCGGCTGGTCGGGGCGCGGGTCGGGGTGCTGCGCCAGCCAGGCCGCGATCGCTTGCCTCACCGCCGGCAACACCGGCACCAGGCGTTCCTTGTCGCCCTTGCCGCGGACGCGCAGCGCGCCGTCCGCGCCTGGCAGGGGCGCGTCCCGGACATCGAGGCCCAGCGCCTCGGAGATGCGCAGGCCGCAGCCATAGAGCAGGGTGAACAGGGCCACGTCGCGCGCCGCCTGCATCGCCGGGTGCAGGGCGCGGTCGGGGTCGTGCACGGCGCCGATCCCCGCGGCGAGTTCCTTGGCGTCCCCCGGCGTCAGGGCGCGGGGCACCGGGGCCTTGGCGCGCGGGCCGCGCAGCCCGGCCAGCGCCGCGGTCCCG
>NZ_JAPSMD010000602.1 GCF_027856955.1 Falsiroseomonas oryzae
CAGGCGCGTGAGTTCGCCGTCACGCCGCAGCAACTCGCGGAAGGCGCGGCGCGGATCGGCAATCCCGCCCCGGCCGCCGCGCAGCCGGCGCGAACGGCGGCGCGGGATCGCGTCGGGCAGGGCGCGCGCGAAGGCGCGCAGCACCGCATCCTCGTCCAGCGCCGTCAGGGACCGCGCCAGCAGCCGCTCCTGCGCCGTCGCATCCTGACCCGAGGGCTCGTCCTCCTCCGGCTCCGCCAGCGGTTCGAGCCCTGCCGCATCATAGGCGCGCGGCGCCTCCTCGCCCTCCGCCTCGCCGGGCAGGAGGAAGGCGCGGCCGAGGAACACGGCGTCGAACACGTCGTCGAAAGCCTGCCGCCGATCCGGCCCCGGCCCGAACATCGCATGGGCCGCGCGCCGCACATCCTGGATCGAGCGTGGCCCGAGCAGACCGACCGCGGCGAGGAAGCTCTGCGCCTGCTCCGGCGCCGCAGCGAAGCCTTCGGCGCGCAGCGCCGACGGGAAGGCCAGGAAGGGCGCGAGCGCGCGCGGGGGAACGTCAGGCGTCACGCCGCCCCCTGCAGGATGCGGTCGAGCCGCGGCGCGACGAAGGCCAGGTCGTCCTGGTCCTTCAGCACGACGCCGATGGCGCGCGCGAAGGCCGTGGGCCAGGGCGCGCCGCGCGCGTTCAGCAGCGTCGCGGCTTCCGCCCATTCAACCGTCTCGGCGACGCCCGGCGGCTTGGCCAGCGGTTCCGCGCGCAGCTTGCCGACGGCCGCGACAACTTTGTGCGCGGTCTCCCGCGCCACGCTGGAGGCGCGCATCATCACGATCTGCGCCTCGAGCTGCGGGTCGGGGTAGCCGATCCAGTGATAGACGCAGCGGCGGCGCAGCGCCTCGTGCAGTTCCCGCGTCCGGTTGGAGGTGAGGACGACGACCGGCGCCTCCGACGCGCGGATCGTGCCGCGTTCAGGGATGGAGAGGCTGAAATCCGACAGGAACTCCAGCAGGAACGCCTCGAACTCGTGGTCGGATCGGTCGATCTCGTCGATCAGCAGCACCCGTTCCTTCGGGCGCTGCAGCGCCAGCAGCAGCGGCCGCGCGATCAGGAAGTCGTCGCCGTAGAGATTGACGTAGGAATCGCCGGCCTGGCGGATCGCCAGCATCTGCCGCGGGAAGTTCCACTCATACATCGCCGCCGAGGCGTCGATGCCCTCATAGGCCTGCAGCCGCACCAGCTCGCGCCCCAGCACCGCGGCGATCGCCTTCGCGGCCTCGGTCTTGCCGACGCCCGGCGCGCCTTCCAGCAGCAGCGGCTTGCCGAGCGCGAGCGCGAGATAGGCGGCGGTGGCAAGGCCTTCATCGGCCAGGTACTGCGCGTCACGCAGCGCGCGCGCCAGCGCCTCCGGCCCGTCGATCCCGCCGATGACGCGCCTGACCGTCATGCTACAGCCGCTTGCGCGGCTTCGCGCCGCCCTGCGCCTTTAGCCCGCGCAGCACCTTCTCCGGCGTCACGGGCAGTTCGTCGATCCGCACGCCGACGGCGTCGTAGACCGCGTTGACGACGGCCGGCAGCACCGGATTGGCGCACATCTCGCCCGGACCCTTGCCGCCATAGGGCCCGTCCTCGGCGGGGCGTTCCAGCACGCTGATGTGGTGCGGCGCCAGGTCACCCGGCCCCGGCATCAGATAGGTGTTGAAGTCCACCGGGCCATGGTCGCGCGCGGGGTAGTAGGGCTCCGTCGTCTCCCAGGCGGCGTGGCTCATGCCCATCCAGGCACCGCCGCGCAGCTGCTGCTCCACCAGGCGCGGATTCAGCGCGCGCCCGACCTCATAGGCGGACTTCATGTCGGTGACAGTGACCTCGCCGGTCTCGTCGTCCACTTCGACTTCCACCAGCATGGCGGCATGGGCGAAGGTGGAGACCGGCGTCATCTCGCCGGTCTCGGGATCGACGTCGCTGAGCGGGATCAGGAAGATGCCGCGCCCCGCGATGGTGCGGCCCTGCTTGAACTGCGCGGCCTGTGCGGCCGCCATGGTGGTGATAGAACGGCCCGGCGCGCCGCGCACATGGATGTTGCCGCGCCCATCGGTGACGAGGTCGCCGGGGTCCACCTCCAGCTCCTCGGCCGCCGCTTCCAGCATCACAGCGCGCGCCTCCCGCGCGGCCATGATCACGGCATTGCCCATGCGGTGCGTGCCGCGGCTGGCGAAGCTGCCCATGTCGTGCGGGCCGGTGTCGCTGTCGGCGGTGTCCACATAGACATCCTCGACCGGCACGCCGAGCGTCTCGGCCGCGATCTGGCGCGTGACGGACTTCATGCCCTGGCCAAGATCGATCGCCGAGAGCGCCACGGTGAACTTGCCGTCGGGGTTGGAATGGATCAGCGCTTGGCTGGGATCGCCGCCGAGATTCATCCCGATCGGGTAGTTGATCGCCGCGAAGCCGCGGCCGCGGTGCAGGGCCATGGCTCAGCGCTTCCGGAAGCCGGAGAGGGAGGAGAAGCGCATCGCGCCGACGCGCGGCGGCGCCGGCGGCGCGCCGGTCGAGGCCGGCGGCGACGGCGCAGGCGGGGTGGCAGC
>NZ_JAPSMD010000603.1 GCF_027856955.1 Falsiroseomonas oryzae
TTCCGCCCGGGCCCGGGGCATGCCCGACGCCCGCCGCCCGCCCGACCGCGCCTGCGATCGGCGCCCGCGACCCGTGCCCTTCCGGGCGCCCGGTCCGGAGCGCCGCCCGGAGGGCTTCGGGGCATCGCGAGGCGCATCCGCCGGACCCGGCGGAGCGTGGCTGCGGCTTGGCCGATGCCCCGCCCCCGACCGGGTCCAGAGACCCCACCAGGGTCGAGCCCCTCCGGGCCGGCCCGCCGAGAAGAGGATCGGGGCGCCGCCGCATGGTCGAACACCAGCCGCGCCGCCGCCGCTTCCCGGCCCCCGCCACCCTTCTCCGCCGCAGCCGGGCCCATCGCCGCTGCGGCGCGGAGTCCACGCTTCCATGACCAAGCGCATGCTGATCGACGCATCCCACCCCGAGGAGACACGGGTGGCGGTGCTGGACGGCAACCGGCTCGAGGCCTTCGACATCGAGTCCGCCAATCGCCTGCCCCTGAAGGGCAACATCTACCTGGCCCGCGTCGTGCGGGTGGAACCCAGCCTGCAGGCCGCCTTCGTCGAATACGGCGGCAACCGCCACGGCTTCCTGGCCTTCGGCGAGATCCATCCCGACTACTACCAGATCCCCGTCGCCGACCGGCAGCGCCTGCTGGAGATGCAGCGCCAGGAAGCCGAGGAGGATCGTCGCCGCGAGGAGGCGGAGGACGCCGCCCGCGCCAACGACGCCGCGCTGAACGACGCGCTGGAATCCGCCGTGGCCGAGCCGCCCGCGGAGGAGGGCGAACCGCTGCCCGCCGCCGCCGACACGGCGGCCGAGGAGGCCGAAGCGCCGCCCGCCCGCCTCGTCACATTGGAGGCGGAGGCCGCCGAGGCCACGGTGCCGCATGAAGGCGTCGCCTTGCCGCCGGAGGGCGTGCCCGCCGCCGCCGAGCCCGCCATCGACCGCGCGCCGGAGGGCGAGGACCACCTGCCCGGCGAGGCGTCCCAGGCCGATGCCAACCCGCGCGCGGCGGCCGACGACGCCGATGGCGACGTGGCCGAAGCCGAGGCGGCGGAGCGCGACCAGGGCTTCGCCGATGCCGGCGAGCCCGCCCTGCCGCCCGAGACTGTCGGCGGCTCCACCGAGGACGACGTGCGGGAGCGCCGCATCCCGCCCAAGTTCCTCCGCCACTACAAGATCCAGGAGGTCATCAAGCGCCGGCAGATCATGCTGGTGCAGGTGGTGAAGGAGGAGCGCGGCACGAAGGGCGCGGCGCTGACCACCTACATCTCGCTCGCCGGCCGCTTCTCCGTGCTGATGCCGAACAGCCCGCGCGGCGGCGGCGTCAGCCGCAAGATCACCTCCGCCGCCGACCGCAAGCGCCTGCGCGAGGCCATCGACGAGCTCGGCCTGCCGGACGGGATGAGCCTGATCGTGCGCACCGCCGGCGCGCAGCGGCCGAAGCCCGAGATCAAGAAGGACTGCGAGTACCTGCTGCGCCTCTGGGACAACATCCGCGAGCGCACCTTCGCCTCCACCGCGCCGGCACTGATCTACGAGGAAGCCGACCTCATCAAGCGGTCGATCCGCGACACCTACGGCAAGGACGTGGACGAGGTGGTCGTGGACGGCGACGACGCCTTCCAGGACGCGCGCGAGTTCATGCGCATGCTGATGCCCGCGCATGCGAACAAGGTGCGCCTGTCGCGCGACGGCGTGCCGCTGTTTGCCCGCCACGGCGTGGACCAGCAGCTGGAGCAGATGCACAACCCGACGGTCCAGCTGAAGTCGGGCGGCTACATCGTCATCAATCAGACCGAGGCGCTGGTCGCCATCGACGTGAACTCGGGCCGCGCCACGCGCGACCGGCATATCGAGGACACGGCGCTGCGCACCAACCTCGAAGCCGCGGACGAGGTGGCGCGCCAGCTGCGGCTGCGCGACCTGGCCGGCCTCATCGTCATCGACTTCATCGACATGGAGTCGTCCAAGCACGACGGCATGGTGGAGCGCCGCCTGAAGGAGGCGCTGAAGCAGGACCGCGCGCGCATCCAGGTCGGGCGGATCAGCCATTTCGGCCTGCTCGAGATGTCGCGCCAGCGGCTGCGCCCGTCGCTGGTGGAGCATGCCTTCATCGCCTGCCCGCACTGCCAGGGCCGCGGCCTGGTGCGCAGCGTGGAGAGCAGCGGCCTCGCGGTGCTGCGCGCCATCGAGGAGGAGGGCGGCAAGCGCCGCGCCGCCGAGATCGTGGTGCATGTCGCCACGCCGATCGCCTTCTGGCTGCTGAACCGCAAGCGCGACCGCCTGGCGATGATCGAGGAACGGTTCGGCATGTCCGTCCTGTTCCAGGCGGACGACACGCTCGTCCCGCCCGCGCTGCGGATCGAACGCACCCGCGCGCAGAACCCGGATGCGGTGTCGGAGCGCCCGGCCGCGCTGCGCATGGACTACGCGCCGGAACCGGAGGAGGCCGAGCCCGTCGAGGCGGAGGCGCTGGAGCCCGGCGAGGCCGTGCCCGCCCGCGCCGAGGCCGAGCAGCGCGGCGACGCCGAGGGCGAAGGCGCCGCGAATCGTGGCCGGCGCCGGCGTCGGCG
>NZ_JAPSMD010000604.1 GCF_027856955.1 Falsiroseomonas oryzae
ACCGGCCGCGGCGAGCGCCGGCGGTGGCGCCAGCGCCACGCCCAGGCGGCCGACGATCGGGCGGCCGATCAGCAGGATGGCGGCCAGCGCCACCAGCGCCAGGATCGCGCTCTCCACGATGCGCCCCATCAGCGCCGGCGGCACGGTCTGGCCCAGGATGACGAAGCCGTCCGGCGCCGCATCGGCCGGTGGCGGCTCGGCGAAGCGCAGGCTGACCACCTCCACACGGTCGCCGCGCCGTTCGTCGAAGCCGACGGCGGAGCGAGCGAGCGCGGTGATGCGCGCCAGCTCATCCGCGTTGCGTTCGCGCCAGCGCGGCGGGCCGCCGGCGACCGGTTCCCACACGCCGTCCACCAGCACGGCGACGGAGACGCGGCGCAGCGCCGGCTGTTCGCGCGTGGTGTTGCGCGTCAGGCGGCCGATCTCGAAGTTGGTCGTCTCCTCCTGCCGCGACTGCTCGGTGCGGTTGCCGCCGGCCTCCGCGCCGCCGCCGGGCAGCTGGTTGGCGACGGAGACGTTGCCGGGCTCGCTGCTGCGGCTGGTCTCGGTCGTGGACTGCGTGCTGCGCGGAACCTGGTTCTCCGGGTCGAACCGCTCCTCCACGGTCTGCACACGGTCGAAATCCAGCTCGACGGCCGCTTCGGCGCGCACGCGGCCGGGGCCGAGGATGCGCTCCAGCAGGTCTTCCACCGCGCGCGCCAGGCGCAGTTCCTGGCTGCGGCGCAGCTCGTCGGCGGATTGCGCGGCGGCGGGACCCGACAGCGCCTGGCCGCCGCGCGCCAGCAGCTCGCCCCGGCTGTCCACGATGGAGACGTTCTGCGGTCGCAGCCCCGGCACGGCGGTGGAGACGAGGTGCAGCACCGCCTGCACGCCCTCGCGGTCCAGCCGCTGCGCGCCGTTCATGGTCAGCACGACGCTGGCCTGCGCTTCCCCCCGCTCGCGCGAGAAGGGCTCGCGGCGCGGCAGCACCAGGTGCACGCGCGCCTGCCGCACCCCGTTGAGGCCGCGGATGGTGCGGGACAGCTCGCCCTCCAGAGCGCGCAGGCGGTTGACGTCCTGCTGGAAGGGCGTGGTGGTGAGGGATTCGCCGCGGTCGAAGATCTCGTAACCGACCGAGCCGCCGGCCGGCAGCCCGTCCCGCGCCAGCAGCAGGCGCACGCGCGGCACATCGGCTTCCGGCACCAGCACCTGCGTGCCGCCGGCTGCGATGCGGTGCGGGATGCGCTGGCGTTCCAGAGCGGCGACCACCTGTGCGGCGTCGCGCTGGTCGAGGTCACCATACAGCAGCGCCATCGGCGGCTCCGCCGCGCGCAGAGCGAGGAAAGCGAGCAGCCCGAGCACCGCGAGGCCGACCCCGGCCATCGCCGCCAGCCGCAGCGGGCCGAAGCCGCGCAGCTGCGCGATCAAGTCGCCCATCGCGATCCGCCCGTTGCGCGTCCTGCGCCCTGCATCCTGCCGTCCCCGCCGCACCAGACCTGCCGGCCGGCAGCTTCTGCCGGGGGAGCGGTAACGCGCGGGTTAACCGCCGGAGGGAAGTTCGCGCAGCCTGTCGAAGCCGACCGTCGCGCCGCCCAGTCGCAGCATCAGCTGGCCGTCGAGGCGCGCGGCGCCGGTGACGCGCCCGGCGACGGAGGCCGCCACCGGCACGGCGGTGCCGTCCTCCGCACGGCCGGTCACCACGACGCGGTAGGTGCCGTCGGGCCGTGCCGTGCCGCGGCCGTCCCGACCGTCCCAGGACCAGCGCGTGGGCTGGGCGCCGAGCGTCACCGTCTCGCTGCGCAGCGCGGTGCCGGCGGAATCCTGAACCTCCACCACGGCGCGGCGGGCGCGGCCGGCGGCGGGCAGCACCACCTCCGCGCGGCCGTCCTGCAGCGGCAGCGTGTCGGTCTCCAGCACCACGCGGCGGCCGATCAGCGGCGCGGTTTCCGCCAGCTGGCCTGCCTGCTGCAGCGCCAGCAGGCGATCCAGCGTCTGGTTGGACTGCAGTTGCTGCTCCACCGTCGCGAACTGCACGAGCTGCTGGGTCAGCGTCTCGGTGTCCATCGGCTTGGTGGGATCCTGGTTGCGCAGCTGCGTGGTCAGCAGCGTCAGGAAGGTGCCGAGATCGGCCGAGAGACGCGGGCCGGCGGTGGCGGATCGCGTGCCGGGCGCGCTCGTGCCGGTCGCGGAGGTGGGGGCGATGCTGCCGCTCATGGCGTGGCGGTCTCCGTCAGACTGCGAGGTCGATCAGGCTGCGCGGTCCCGCGGCCTGCAGGGGAAGGACAGCGGTCGGCTCGGCAGGCTGCGGGCCGCTGCGGCCCGGCTGGCCGCCACCGCGTTGGTCGCGCGTGGCGCCGCCTTCGCCGCCCAGGCCGAAGGACAGGCTGGGCCCGCCGCCCGCGCCGCCGGACAGCCCGGCATCGGAGAGCGCGCGCTCGAGCTCGGCGCGGTCGCGTTGCAGCAGCGCGAGGGTCTCCGGCCGCTCGGCGCGCAGGCTGACATGCGCCTCGGCCCCGCTGCGCTCCACCGCGACCTCGACGCGGCCGAGCTCCGCCGGTTCGAGGGTGAGGCTGAGGC
>NZ_JAPSMD010000605.1 GCF_027856955.1 Falsiroseomonas oryzae
CATCGCGCGCCTGGCCGCCGCGCAGGCCGCCTTGTCGGGCGGCGGCGACCGCACGGCGTGACGCGGCGCGGCTGCGGAACCACGCCCCGGCCCTCGCGCGCATGGCTGACGCCGACCGACTGACGGGGGACGCGCTCGACCGGCGCGTCACCCTGGCGGCGGCCGCCATCGTGGCCGCGATGCCGCTGCTGCTGATCCATGCGCGCGGCGTCGCGGAGGGGCTGTTCGCCGTGCTCGGCGCGCTCTTCGTCATCCGCTGCGCGCGCGCGCGGGACTGGTCGGCCTTCCGCCAGCCCTGGGTTGTCGCAGGTCTCCTCTACTGGGCCTGGCTGCTGCTCGTCACGCTGCTGATGCACCGCGAGACCGAGCAGATCGTCGGCGCGCTCGCCTGGGGGCGCATGCCGCTGGCACTGCTCGCTCTGTCCGCCTGGATCCTGGCCGATGCCGAGGCGCGCCGCTGGCTGTTCTACGGCAGCGGTTTGGCCATCCTCTGGACCGCGCTCGAGGTCTGGCTCCAGCTGCTGTTCGGGCGGGGCATCCTGGGCTTCCGCCGCTGGCCGGCCGGCGAGCTGCCCGGCCCCTTCACCCGCCCCCGCGCCGGCCACTGGCTCGGCTTCGGCATGTGGCCGCTGCTGCTCGGCGTCGCCGCCCCGCTGATCCTGCGGCGGGACGCGCTGCGCCGCATCGCCGGCTGGGCGCTGCTGGCCTTCGCCTGCGCCACCATCATCTTCGTCGGCCAGCGCATGCCGATGGTCTTCACCGTCTTCGGCCTGCTGATCGCCGCCCTGCTCATCCCGCAGCTGCGGCTTCCCGCCATCGCGGCCATCGGCGCCGGTGCGGCGGCGCTCGCCGTCTCCTCCGTGGTGGCACCGGCCGCCTTCCACCGCCTGGTCGTGCAGTTCTCCCGCCAGCTCGCCAATTTCGGCGAGACGCATTACGGCCAGATCCTGGCCCGCGGCCTGGAAATGGCGCACCAGCATCCGCTGACCGGCCTCGGCGAGGCCGGTTTCCAGACCAACTGCCCCGACCCGGCCTACCACGTCGGCTGGATGGCGGGATCGGATGGCGGTGGCGCGGGCATCTGCGTGACCCATGCGCACAACCACTACCTGCAGGCGCTGACCGATGGCGGCTGGCCAGGCCTGCTGCTGTTCATCGCCTTCGCCGTGCTGCTGGTGCTGGCCGCCGCGCGCGGCCTGCTGCGCGCGCCCTCGCCGCTGCGCGTCGGCGTCTTCATCGCGGCCTTCCTGCCGCTCTGGCCGCTGACCAGCGGCAACGCCTTCACCAACATGCCGATGGCCGGGCTCTGGCTGCTGATGGCCGGCTGGGCTCTGGCCGAGGCGCGCGCAGCGGAGCGGCCGCAATCATGATCATCGACATCCCGGCCTCCCCCGGCGAAGTGCTCGACAAGCTGACGATCCTCGAGATCAAGCTGGACCGCATCGCGGATGCCACGAAGCGGGAGAATGTCGCGCGGGAACATGCCGCGCTGACCGCCGCCTGGGACGCCGCGGTTGGCGACCGCCCGGCTCTCGCGCCGCTGCGGGCGGAGCTCCGCGCCGTCAACGAGAGGCTGTGGGACGTGGAGGACGAGCTGCGCGAGCATGAGCGGCGCGGTGCCTTCGATGCCGCCTTCGTGGAACTCGCGCGCGCCGTCTATCGCACCAACGATCGCCGCGCCGCGCTGAAGCGCCAGGTCAACGACCTCCTCGGCAGCACGCTGCGCGAGGAGAAGTCGTATGCCGCCTATTGAGGCCGCACCGCGCAGCGTCGGCGTCTTCAGCCATCAGGAGATCTTCGGCGACGGCCTTTACAAGATCGTCTTCCTGCGCGGCCTGCGCACCGCCTTCCCCGACGCACGGATCACCTGGATCACCACGCGCGAGACCGTCTTCGCGCGCTCGCTTCGCCAAGTCGCCGGTCCGCCTCTGCTCGACGACGTCGCCGAGAACACCGGCATCGGGGCGAAGCCACTGGATCTGTTGAAGCCGCCGCCACCGGGCCTCGGCCCCTTCGAACTGCTGCTCGACACGCAATCGCTGCTCGCCCGCACGCTGGCCGTCTGGCGCCTGCCGCACCGTCGTTTCCGTACGGCGACGACGCTGCGGCGCGGCCTGCACGGCGCCGCGATCGGCCCGCATGCCCTGGACCGCCTCTTCGCCCTTCTGGAGGTCGCGATCGGCCATCCCGTCCGGCGCGACCTTTCGCCGCTTGCGCTTCCGGCGCCACTTCTGGCAGCGGCCGCGGAGGCATTGCCCGGCGAGGCCTCCGCGCGCATCGCGCTCGCGCCCGGCGCCGGCGGCGTCGAGAAATGCTGGCCGCTCGATCGCTTCATCACCCTCGCGCGGCACCAGTCCGCGCGCGGGCGCATGCCGGTCTTCCTGCTCGGCCCGCAGGAAGCCGCCTGGCGCGACCGGCTGGCCGCCGAGGTCCCGGGCGCCTGCTTCCCCGAGGAGCACCCGGCCTTCGCCGCCCTACTCCAGGCGGGGCCGCAGCCGCTGCGCGCCGTCGCGGTGGCCGCGCGCTGCGCGGCGGGCGTCGCGAACGATG
>NZ_JAPSMD010000606.1 GCF_027856955.1 Falsiroseomonas oryzae
GCGTGCGGGCCTCGGCCGGCATCGGCGGCGCGCTGGGGCCCGGGGCGGTGGCGCGCTTCGATGCGGAGCTCGCCGCGCTGCTGGCCGCCCGCTTCCCGGACGAGCCGCTGCGCGTGCCGCACCGGGTCTTCGCGATCTGGGTGCGACGGCCATAGCCGCCGCGGTCTTTGACACTTCCTCACGATCCTTGCATCGTTCCGCATAAGCTGCTGATCTACGTCGCAGGCGGTCCCTTGCATTGTCAGGGACGGTCAGCGGCGGAGGCGAGACGGTGATCAGCCAGGACCTGATCCGGGCAGCGGACCTGTTCTTCACCGCGGTGCTGCTGATGGCGGCGCTGCTCGGCGTGGCGCTCGCCTGGGCGATCGGCGACCTGGTGAAGCTCAGCCTGGCGATGCTCGTGGTGGCGATCCTTGCCCCGGCGGCGCATCGGCGCTTCCGCATCGGCTAGTGTGCCGCCCCTGAAGTTCGTCGGGTCTGCCGACGAACGGACGGGACAGGCCCGCCACCCAGGACAGATGCCGGTGGCCCTGGGGCGCAGGGCGATGGATCTCGCGGCCCGGAGACGAGCCTCCTGGGAGCGCGCGTCGCAGACGGCTGCGCCATCGCGTGAATGGTCGAGACGAAACGCCTGACCGGTCTCGGGCTGACAGCAGTCTCGTTCATGGGCCGGTGGCGCCGGACATCCTTGTCGCGGCACTCGGGGCGCAGGCGATGCACTTCGGGCTTGCGCCGCGGCAGCGGGCGGCCTGAGGCCCATTCGCAGCCGAAAACTTGTGCCACCGCTTCCGCGATGACGGTCTCGGACAAGGCACGATATCGGCGCGGCGTGCTCAATATCGAGGGTGAGAGCAGCATCTCAGCCGCGATTGTCACCTACAACACCCGGGCCGACATGCTCGCTGACACCAATCGCACCGGCGTGTTCGAGCCGAACACCGCCGGGTTTGGCAGGAACATCGTCGGCAGCGGCTCGGACGGCAGCACCTATTGGAACGTCTTCAACATCGAGGGCGAAAGCAGCATCTCGGCGGCGATCGTCACCTACGGCACTCTGGCCGACATGCTCGCTGACACAAATCGCATCGGCGTGTTCGAGCCCAACACCGCCGGGTTTGGCAGGAACATCGTCGGCAGCGGAGCGGTCCTGACAAGCGTGGCAGCGGTTCCAGAACCCGCGGCGCTGCTTATCTTGGGGTCGAGCACCCTGGCGCTCGCTGTTCTGCGTCGTCGGCGGCGGACCGGATAAGCGCCGGGCAGTCCTGCCGCTGCGGTGATGGGGCGCTAAGCGCCGGCCCGCCCTGTTGCAATTCACCCCGTAGCGGAGCGCGAATCAGCGCGACCGTGACCGCGCTACCTCGAGCAGATGCGACGCGGCGGTGGCAAACGAGCCACTGGACCCTTAGTGCTCTCGCTGTGCATATCCGCAGTGGCGGAAGCAGGCGGCGCAGTCGTTGGGCCTGAAGCGGTCGAGGACGCTGCCGGTGGTGGCCCGGCGGGCGCATACAGTTCCAGCGGCGGCGGGGGGCAGCAGGCGCTTGAGCTCGCTGAAGGCGAGTTCGATCGGGTTCAGGCCCGGGCTGTACTGCGGCAGGGCGCCGGGTGCTGACGAATCTCGCCACGCCGCAGCCAGTCACAAGCCGGTTCCAGCCGAGGCGACCCGGGGCTACTCCACCCTGGCTTCTCTGGCCCTGCAATTCACGCCCTTCGCCGCGCCCACCCTCGGCGTGCACACCCAGGGCGATCGCGCCTAGCTGTAGCCGCGCGCGGTCGGGTCGGACTGGGACTGCCGCGCCTGCTCCTGCGCCGTCTGGTCCACCTTCTGCATCCCGCCGGTGCCGCGGGCACGCTCGCCGCCCGAGGTGCCGGCCTCCTCCGGCATGCGGGCGGGTGCGGCCTGCGGCGGCTCGCTGGCGGCGCCCTCCTCCACGGGCTCGAAGTCGTAGTCACCATGCGCCGACTGCCAGGACTGCACTGTCAGCACCTTCGCCCCGCCCCGGCTCTCATGCGGGCCGTGCACCTGGCCGGCGGCATGGGTCAGGAAGGCACCGGGGCCGAGCTCGCGGCCTGCCTCGATCAGGTCGCCCTCCAGGACGTAGTGCATCTCCGACCCGGCGCTGTGTCGGTGCGCCGGGATGCGGCCGCCGGGCGGCAGGTGGATGACGGAGGTCACCACGCCGGCCGCGCTGTCCTGGTTCAGCAGCTGGATGCGGAATTCGCCGGTCGCGCCGGGGATCCCGAAGGGCACCGCGGGCACGCCCGCGGCGGCCAGGGCCAGTTTTCCGGGGGTCATGCCGGTCCTCCTGCGTCGAGGCCGGGCAACGCGGCGGCGGCGGGACAGGTTGCCCCGGGCGCGCTATCCAAAGCGGATGCCGGATTTCCGCCTGGAATCGGAGCATGGGGGCCGCGTCGCCGGGTTGGACGAGGCCGGGCGCGGGCCGCTGGCCGGCCCTGTGCTCGCGGCCGCCGTGCTGTTCCGCGCGCCGCCGCCGCCGGCCCTGGCGCGGCTGCTGGACGACAGCAAGCGCCTGACCGCAGCGCGGCGCGA
>NZ_JAPSMD010000607.1 GCF_027856955.1 Falsiroseomonas oryzae
CGGCGGGCACCTCGTGCTCCGCGCCGTCGGCGTCCAGCCGGCGCGCGGTGCGCGGGCGCAGCGCCAGCAGGGCGCGGATCGCCGCCCCGGTGCCGCGCTTGGCCCGCGCCTCCAGCCACTTGCCCAGCAGCACGAAGAACAGGACGACGACCGCGGCCTCGAAATAGAGCGCGTGGGCATGGGCCGTGCCATGCCGCCACATCAGCCAGACCGACAGCAGGAAGGCGCTGCCCGTGCCGAGGGTGACCAGCAGGTCCATGTTGCCGGTGCGGTCGCGCAGCGCACCCCAGGCGGCGCGGGCGAAGCGCGGGCCGAACCAGGCGAAAAGCGCCGTGGCCAGCCCCAGCTGCACCCAGGCGCCCGGCATCCAGTCCTGGCCGAAGGGCAGCCCCAGCATGCCCACCAGGAAGGGCGCGGTCAGCGCGAAGGCCGCCAGCAGCTCGCGGCCCTGACGGGCCAGCCGGCGGTTCGCCGCCTGCTCCTCCGCCTCGGCATCGTCGGGCACGGCGGCCAGGCGGTAGCCCGCCCGGGCCAGGGCGGCGGCCAGGGCCGCATCCTCCACGCCGGCCAGCAGGCGCAGCGTGGCGCGCTCCGCGGCGAGGTTCACGCTGACCGAGAGCACGCCCGGCACCTTCGCCAGCGCCCGCTCCACACGGCCGGCGCAGGAGGCGCAGGTCATGCCTTCAACGCCGATCGTCCGCTCGGCCTCCGGCACCGCATAGCCGGCGGCGCGGATCGCCGCGGCGAGCTCGGCCGGAGGCGCGGTGCCATCCACCTCGGCGCGCTCGGCCGCCAGGTTGACATGCGCCTCCGCCACCCCCGGCACCTTGCGCAGCGCGCGTTCGACGCGGCCGGCGCAGGAGGCGCAGGTCATCCCCTCCACGGGCAGAGAGAGGTGCGGGACGGAGCTGAGCGGTGCCTCGGGCATCGCGGTGGGGTTCGGTTCCATGACCGCCTAGATCGGGTTTCCCACAATGGGAGGGTCAAGCCCCGATCCGACGGCAACGTTCGCATCCTGCCGCGCATGAACAACGAGGGCCTTGATCTGACGCAGGTTCCGCAGCCATCCCGCCGCCCGCGGTTGACGAGCGCGTGAGCGGTCGCGACATGACCGGCATGCGTCGCACCCTCCTGCTTCTCGGCCTGCTGCTCTCCCTTCCCGCCTCGGCCCAGGCGCCGGGCGCCGACCCGGTGCGGATCGTCAACAGCACCGGCGTGGAGGCGACGGCGCTGCACGCGGTGCGCAACGGGCGCGCGGATTGGGGGCCGAACCTGCTCACGCGCGGGCCGCTGGCCAGCGGGGCGAACTTCCCGATCCGGGTGAACCCCGCCGCAGGCTGCCGCTTCGACATCCGACTGGTGCTGGCCAATGGGCAGGAAGCGGTGATGCGCGACCGCGACATCTGCGCCCTGCCGATGGTGGAGTTGTTCACCGCGGCCCCGCCGCCACCCCGGGTGGCCGAGGCCCGACCGAACCAGAATGCCCGCCGCGTCTCCTCCGGCACAGGCTTCGTGGTCGCCCCGGACCGGGTGCTGACCAACCACCATGTGATCGACGGCTGCGACCGCGTCCTGGCCCGGACGGCGGATGGGCGCTGGCTGGCCGCGGTGCCGCCGGCCGGGGTGGACAGCGTGCTGGACCTGGCGGTGCTGACCGTGCCCGGCAATCCGGGACCGACGCTGGCCTTCCGCTCCGGGCCGGGGCTGCGACGGGGCGAGAGCGTGGTGGCCTACGGCTTCCCCCTCGCCGGGCTGCTCTCGGCCGATCCGAAGCTGACGCGGGGCGAGATCAACGCCCTGGCCGGCATCCGCAACGACCCCGCCACCATCCAGATCAGCGCGGAGGTGCAGCCCGGCAATTCGGGCGGACCGCTGCTGGACATGCAGGGCAACGTGGTCGGTGTGGTGGTGGCCAAGCTCGACAGCCGGCGGGTGCAGAACGTGGACAACGTGAACTTCGCGGTCCGCGGCGAGGTGGCGCAGGCCTTCCTGCGGCGTGCCGACGTCACCTTCCGCCTGGCAGAGAGCCGGGGGGCCGACCGCAGCGCCGCAGATGTGGGGGACATGGCCCACCGCAGCACGGTGATGCTGCGTTGCGAGAGGTGAGCGGCGCCGGGCGGCGCCCGGAACACGCTTCGTCAACACTCTCGCGCTAAGCCGCGCTATATCCCGACCCCGGAACGCTCCGCAGGACACACGCTGCATGGCCAAGGTCTTGTCGGCGCCGGCCGTCGGGGCGGCGGGCGCCCTCTTCGTCTTCGACATCCTGGCCGCCGCGCTGGCCTGGCCGGTCGCGCTCGCGCTGCTGCTGGCCGAGGCGCCGCGCGGCGTCACCGCCGGGCTGTGGATGCTGATGCATCCTGCCGCCTACATCATCTTCCTCTACAGCCTGGGCCTTTACCGCCGCGACGTGCTGGTGGAGCCGCGGCGCGGCTTCGCCCGGGTGCCCGTCGCGGCGGCGCTTGGCAGCCTGGCCGCCTCGGTCCTGCTGGCGATGTTGCCGGCGCCGGAGGCCGCGCCGCGCCCGGGTGCGCTGCCGCTCTTCGC
>NZ_JAPSMD010000608.1 GCF_027856955.1 Falsiroseomonas oryzae
CGGCCTGCTGGATGCGCAATCCGCCGCCAGCCCGCCAGATGGCGGCCTGCTGCCGCGCGCCATCGTCGCCGCGGCCGCGCCGGGCGGCGCGCTGCATGCGCTGTTCGACGCGGTGGAGCGCCCGCAGGCCGCGGTGCGCGACCGGCTGACGCACGACATGTGGGCGGCGCTGGCCCAGCTGGGCCAGGAAGGCCGCGCCAAGCTGGCGGCATCCAGCATCGGGCTGGATGCGCTGGCCGAGGCCTCCACCGCGATCATCCGCGCCTGCACCAACCTCTCGGGCCTGGCGGCGGAGAACATGGTGCGCGGCGGCGCCTGGATGTTCCTCGACCTCGGCCGGCGGGTGGAGCGCGCCCAGGCGATTGCCCGCAATGTCGGCCAGGCGCTGAGCGAGCCGCCGGGCCGCATCGAGGCCGGGCTGCGCCTGGCACTGGAGCTCTGCGATTCCACGCTCACCTACCGCGCGCGCTACCTGGGCGCTGTGCAGCCCGCGCCGGTGCTGGACCTGGTACTGGCCGACCCGTCCAACCCGCGTGCTTTGGGCTTCCAGCTGGCCGCCGTGGCGGAGCGCCTGGCGGAGATCGGGGAGGCGGAGGACCGGCTGGCCGCCACCGCCGCCGTGCTGGCCGCCCGGCCCCAGGCCCTGGTGGACGAGGTGCTGCTGGCGCCCGACCGCGATGCCGCGGCCGCCGAGCTGCCCGACGCGCTCTTCGCGCTGGAGGACGAGATCGGCGCGCTGTCGGACGCCGTCGCGCGGCGCTACGTCTCCCATGTGCGCGCCCGCGTGCTGGGCGAGGCCGAGCCGGAGGCGGGGGAGTGACCCATCCGCTGACCCCGCGCATGACCCGCTACGCGCTGCGCCACGCCACGCTCTATCGCTACGCCACGCCGGTGGACCTGGCCGCGCACCTGCTGCACCTGACGCCGCGCGTGCTGCCCGGGCAGTCGGTGGATGCCATGTCGCTGGAGGTCACGCCGGCGCCGGCGCACCGCACCGAAGGCTCCGACCATTTCGGCAACGGCGTGTCCTGGCTGTCCATCGAGGCGCCGCATGCCAGCCTGGAGGTGGTGCTGGAGGCGGTGGTGGAGGTCGGCTTCGCGCCGCCGCCCCCGCCCGACACGAGCATGCCGTGGGAGGCCGTGCGCGACGCCACCGGCCGGCCGGACGGGTTCGAGGCCACGGAATTCGCCCTGCCCAGCGCTCAGGCCCCGGCCGATCCCGGCGCCGGCGCCTATGCCGCGGGCAGCTTTCCGCCGGGGCGCCCGGTGCTGGCCGGTCTGCTGGAACTGACCGCCCGCATCAAGCGAGACTTCGCCTTCAAGCCGGGCGTGACGACGATCGCCACGCCGGTCTCCCAGGTGCTGGCGGGGCGCGCCGGCGTCTGCCAGGACTTCGCGCATCTGATGATCGCGGGCCTGCGCGCGCTCGGCCTGCCGGCGCGCTATTGCTCGGGCTACGTCCGCACCCGCCCGCCGCCCGGCCAGAAGCGCCGCCAGGGCGCGGACCAGAGCCATGCCTGGGTGGGCTGCTGGCTCGGCCCGGGTGCGGGTTGGGTGGACCTCGATCCCACCAACGACCTGGTGGTGCGCGACGAGCATGTGCTGCTGGGCTGGGGCCGCGACTATGCCGACATCAGCCCGGTGCAGGGCATCCTGCTGGGTGGCGGCAAGCAGACGCTGGAGGTCAGCGTGGACCTGGTGGAGGCCTGACCGTCGCGGCCGGCCGCGGATTCCGCTGGACGTGCGTGCGGCCTGCGGTTTTCAGTATAGGAATGTCGTCCTTGGCTGCGGCTGGACGACGTCGCTCCTTGAAGCCGTCCATCCGATCCACGCCGCGAAATCCTTCATCGCCCTCCCCCGTCTTGCGGGGGAGGGTCGGGGTGGGGGCGCGACCGCCCCGACCAGATCGGCACCATCGAGCGGCCCTCGCGGGCCAGACTGCCGAATTTGTCCGAAGCCATTGCAGACCAGCGCCGGCGTAACGCGCCAAAGCGGCAAAGCGCCAAAGCGGTAAAGTCGCCGCCGCCTATTCGATGCGGATGTTCGCCCGCCGCGGCACCGCCGACCACTGCTCCACCTGGGCCAGGTAGAAGGTGCCCCACTCCGCCCGCGTCATGGGCGCCGGGATCAGGCCGAGGTCGCGCAGCTTCGGCGCCACCTCCGGCATCGCCGCCACCTGCGCGAAGGCGGCGTGCAGCCGGTCCAGCGCCGCCGGCGGCGCGGCGCGCGGCGCGATCACACCGAACCAGCTGTCGGCCTGCAGCGCCGGCACGCCGAGTTCCGCGAAGCTCGGCACCTCCGGCAGCAGCGGGCTGCGCGTCGGGCTGGTGACGGCCAGCGCGCGCAGGCGTCCGCCGCGCACATGCTCCGCCACCTCCAGCACGTTGCTGACCATGAAGTCGAGCCGGCCGGCGATGAGGTCCGTCTGGCCCTGCGGCCCGCTGCGATACGGCACGTGTTCCAGCGTGAGGCCCAGCGCCTCCTTCATGATCTGGTGCGCGGGCTGCCAGCCGGCCAGCGCGGCGCTGCCGGTCTGCAGCGGCT
>NZ_JAPSMD010000609.1 GCF_027856955.1 Falsiroseomonas oryzae
CGCTGGATCCGGCGCTGTTCGAGCCGGGCGGGGTGGTGGTGCTGGCGCGCCTCGCGAGCCCGGGGCCGCTGCCGCAATCCGCCGCCGCGTCCGCGATCGCGCGCGCGGAAGTCCAGCGGATGGGGCAGATGCGGATCGGCGGGCTGGTCGGCGCGCTGGATCCCGATGCCGGGCAGCTGGTGCCCGCGGGCACCTCGCCGATGCTCGGGGTGCGCTGAGGGCGCGCGCCGCGGCGCTCAGTCCCGCGCCTGCACCTTCACGTAGTCTCCCGGCGCGTCGCACAGCGCCGGCAGACCGCCGGCGCCGGGGGTGCGCGCCGGCACCTGCGCCTTGTCCTGGCCAACCACCCAGCGCTGCCAGTCCGGCCACCAGGAGCCGGAGAGCTCCGTCGCGCCCTTGAACCAGACATCGGCCTCGGGCGGCAGCTCCTCGTTCACCCAGTGGCTGTATTTCCCGCTGTCGGGCGGGTTCACCACGCCGGCGATGTGGCCGGAGGCCGCCAGCACGAAGCGCGGCTTGCCCGAGTAGATCTGCGTCGCGCGGTAGGTGCTGGTCCAGGGCGCGATGTGGTCCTCGCGCGTGCTGAGGATGTAGGTCGGCAGCCTGATCTTCCGCAGGTCGAGCGCGACGCCCTCCAGCTCGATCCCGCCCGGCTTCGCCAGGTCGTTCTGCTGGTACATCCGGCGCAGGTAGAAGCTGTGCATCCGCGCCGGCATGCGCGTGCTGTCGTCGTTCCAGTAGAGCAGGTCGAAGGGGAAGGGCTCCTGCCCCAGCAGGTAGTTCGACACCACGAAGGACCAGATCAGGTCGTTGGCGCGCAGCATGTTGAAGGTGGTCGCCATCTCCGACCCCTCCAGGAAGCCGCGCTTGTTCATCTTCTCCTCGAGGGATTGCAGCTGTTCCTCGTCGATGAAGACGCCGAGCTCCCCGGCTTCCGCGAAGTCCACCATGGTGGTGAAGAAGGTCGCGGACTTGATGCGCGTGTCCTTCTTCGCCTGCATGTGCGCCAGCGTGCAGGCCAGCAGCGTGCCGCCCAGGCAGTAGCCGATGGCGTTGACGGCCTTCTCCCCGGTGGCCTTCTCGATCGCGTCGAGCGCGGCGTACGGGCCTTCCTTCATGTAGTCGCCGAAGCCCTTCTCGGCGAGCCGCTCGTCCGGGTTCACCCAGGAGACGACGAAGACCGTGTGGCCCTGCTCCACGGCCCAGCGGATGAAGCTGTTCTTCGGCCGCAGGTCCAGGATGTAGAACTTGTTGATCCAGGGCGGGATGATCAGCAACGGGCGCTTCAGCACCTGCGCCGTCGCCGGCGCGTACTGGATCAGCTCCATCAGGTCGTTGCGGAACACCACCTTGCCCGGTGTCACCGCGATGTTCTCGCCGACCTTGAACTTGGTCTCGTCGGTCATGCGGATGCGCAGCTGGCCCTTGCCGCGCTCCAGGTCAGCCAGCAGGTTCGAGAGGCCCTTCAGCAGGTTCTCCCCGCCGGTCTCCGCCGTGCGGCGCAGCACCTCCGGGTTGGTCATCAGGAAGTTGGAGGGGCTCATCGCGTCCACGAACTGGCGCGTGTAGAAATCGACCTTCTGCGCGGTCTTCTGGTCCAGCCCTTCCGTGTTCTGCACGACGTTGGTGAAGAAGCGGGCGGAGAGCAGGTAGGATTGGCGGATGAAGTCGAACACCTCGTTCTCGCGCCAGTCGTCGTGCTTGAAGCGGCGGTCGGTCTTCGCCTCCTCGATCACCGGCGCCACCGGCTCGCCCATCATGCGGCGGGCGGTGTTCTGCCAGAGCGTGAGATAATCCTGCCAGAAGCCGATCTGCGCCTGCATCAGCCGGGCCGGGTTGGCCATCAGCCGCGTCGTCATCTCGAGGAAGGCGTTGCCGATGTTGAGCGGATCGGGCCCCGGGCCGGTGGCCGATCCCTCGTTGGTCTGGCGCTTCAGGAAGTCCGTCACGATGCGCTGGCCGCGCTCCGCCACGTCGGCCATGGTGCGCGTGACGAGGGTGGGGTCGGGCAGGCGGAAGCTCGTCTTGTCTTCCGTGGTGGGATCCTGCGACATCCGCCCTCAGCCTCAGCCTTCTCTGCCGTCCTTCGGGGACGGTCCGTTGATCCCGCGCTGCCGGTCGGGAAGCCCGGGGCGGCGCTTCCGCCGGCGGGCGGTTCGGGCTAACCCTCGCTCCGCACAGGATCGGAAGCGATGAGCCCGCGCGTCGGAGGCCACGACAGACCGGGAAAGGCTAGGGGGTGGCGGGCGGCGGATCAAGCGCGCCCGGGCCTCATCCTGGCGCTGATCGGCGTGTTGGGCGGCTGTTCGGACCGCTGGTCGGAGCTCGACCCGCGGCCCGTCGTCGCCAACATCTTCGGCGCCCATCTGGAAGGGCGGGAGCCGCCGCCGGGACTCGACCAGCCCTGGCCGAGGCTCTCCAGCGTGCCGCCGCGCCCCACCCCGCCGGACCCGGCGCTGCGCGAGCAGCTCTCCGCCGGCCTTGCGGCGGACCGCGCGCGGTCGCGCGATCCGCTGCAACCGACCGGGCGCGGACCCGTGCCG
>NZ_JAPSMD010000610.1 GCF_027856955.1 Falsiroseomonas oryzae
GGCGTCGCGCACGCCCGCAGCCCAGCGCGGCGCCGCCGCCAGGAAGGCGTCCAGCTCGGCAAGGGGCAGGGCCTCGACGTGCTCGGCGGCGGTCGTCGCAGCCGGGTCCCAGCTGCGCGCGACCCGCATCACCACGCCGGCCGCGGCACCCGAGGCCGCCTCGCGCGGGGCGACCGAGAGGAGGCGCCGGGCGGTGACCAGGACGCGCGTCGCGGCATCCAGGCGCATGCGTTCCGCCAGACCGCCATCGGCGAACTCGGCCACCGCCGCCATCGCCCGACCCCGCACGGCATCCGCCGCCCGCTGCGCCAAGATCTCCCGCATCCAAGGCATCTCCTGTTGCAAGACCAATCCGACCCGACCGGACGGGGCATGGCGCCACGCCCGGCCGATTGCATGCAGCGCACGCGCCGCGATCCCGTATCGGATGGGGACGCGCGAGCGCCGGTGCAAGTCTCCGACTTACCGCCTTTCAATTTTTCTGAAAGTTAACGCACGCAGATGCGAGGTCCGGCGGGCGGGACCGGTGCCGCCGGTTGACGCGCGCCCGGACGCGCCGCAGCCTCGGCCCGTGCCCGACATGCCCGACCCCGAGGCCGCGCGCATCCACGCCGCGACCCTCACACTCGACACCCATGTGGACATCCCCTGGCCCGACACGCCGGACCCGGCGGGCGACACCCAGCGGCGCGTGGACTTCCCGAAGATGCGCCGCGGCGGGCTGGGCGCGGTGGTGTTCATCGCGTACCTCCCGCAGGGGCCTCTGACCGCCGAGGGCCATGCCGGCGCCGCCGCCCGGGCCGAGGCAATGCTGCGCCATATCCGCGCCACAGGCGAAGGCGCGCCCGCCGACCGGGCCTTCTGCGCCGACGCCCCGGCAACCGAGGCGGCCAAGGCGTCCGGCCGGCTCGCCGTGCTGTCCGCGGTCGAGAACGGCTATGCCATGGGCGAGGACCTGTCGCGGCTCGCGCTGTGGAAGTCGCTCGGCGCGATCTACGTCACGCTGACCCACAACGGCCACAACCTGCTGTCCGACAGCGCCATCCCCCGGAAGGACCTGGGCGACGGGCCGACGCGGCATGGCGGGCTCTCGGCGCTCGGGCGGGCCGCCATCGCGGAGATGAACCGGGTCGGGCTGCTGGTGGATGTCAGCCATGCCTCCCGCGACGCGATGCTGCAGGCAGCAGAGGCGTCGCGCACGCCCATCGTCGCGACCCATGCCTGCTGCCGTGCGCTGCGCGACCATCCGCGCAACCTGGACGACGCCCAGCTGGACGCGCTGAAGGCTGTGGCGGGCCTGGTGCAGATCACCGCCGTGCCGGCCTTCCTGCGCGACCCGCCGGCGGGCGGCGGCAACACCCAGGCCAGCGTGGCGGACTACGTGGACCATGTGGATCACGCGGTGCGCCGCATCGGCATCGAGCATGTCGGCCTCTCCTCCGACTTCGACGGCGGCGGCGGCCTGTCCGACTGGCCGGACGCGGCACGGTCCCGCGCCGTCACGGCCGAGCTGCACCGCCGCGGCTACGGCGCGCGGGAGATCGGGCTGCTGTGGAGCGGCAACTTCCTGCGGCTGATGCGGCTGGCGGCGCTGGCGGCGCGGTAGCGCCGCCGCTCGCGCGGGGCGCGCGTCGCGTAATCTCGTTGTAACCACCCGCCTGCGCAGGCCTATCATCGGGCCAGGCAAGCGCAGGGTGGCGACATGTCCGACCTCTGGAAGGCCGGTGCCAAGGTCGGCCCCGACGGGGTGACGATCTCCCACGCGGACTACCAGGCGCAGCTGGCCGAGGCGGTGCGCAACCGCGTCCGCCAGGATGTCGGCGACGATATGATGCGCCGCGTGAAGCGGTTCTGGGCGCCGGTGGTCTTTGTCATCGGCCTCGTCGGCACGGGTGCCTTCTGGCAGTACGTGAACAGCGTCGTGGTCCGCCCCTTCGAGGCCTACCAGCAGACCGCCACCCGCCGCTTCGAGGATTTCCAGCGCGACATACGCCGGCAGCTCGAGACCATGCAGGCCGAGATCGACCAGCGCGCGCGGGAACAGGTGCAGATCACCCTGATGCGCCTGACCGCGGATGCGGCGCAGGCGCAGGTGGCGGTGCAGCAGCGCGTCGTCTCGGCGATCGGCGACCCCGAGAGCCCGATCGGCAAGCGCATCGCCGAGGAGACCGAATCCCGCGTGCGCGCGCTGATCGGCAACCGCGAGCAGCGCGACCGGCTGGAGCGCACCGTGCTGCGCGCCGAGATCATCGACCGCGAGCGCGAGCCGGCGCGCCGCGCCAACGCCTTCGCCCACCTCATGCTGCTGGACCCGGGCGGGACCGAGCGGCTGGACGTGCTGCGGCAGGTGCTAGGGCCGAGCGCGGCGACGCCGCGCGAGCAGGACGCGGTCGGGCGCATCGTGCTGGCCTATCTCGACCCCGCCGAACGCGTCGGCCCGCCGCCGGATGCCGCGCTCGGCCAGCTCGCGCTGGCCCGCCACGCCGAGGGCGCGCTCTCGCTCGACGCGGCGACGCGCCTGCTCCGCACCATGCCCGCGC
>NZ_JAPSMD010000611.1 GCF_027856955.1 Falsiroseomonas oryzae
CTCCAGCGCCTCCTCGATGCCCAGCAGCAGCGCGGCGCGGGCGTTGTGCCAGTCCGGCCGGCCGACCGTCTCCGGCCGCAGCCGGCGCTGCGCGACCGCCTCGGCGCGCCGCGGCGCGACGCCGGGCGACAGGATGAAGCGCTCGTCCAGCGCCGGGCGGATGATCGCGTCCTCCGGCACGATCCCGCGCCCAGCGACGCGCTTCGCCAGGCCCTCGATCGCGTCCTCCTCCCCATGCACCAGGAAGACGCCGCCGGAGATCGGCCCGCGCGCTGCGATCCAGCGGCCGAGCTCCGGCCCGTCGGCATGGCCGGAATAGCCCTCGACCATCGCGATGCGCGCACCGACGCGGATCGGCTCGCCCTGGATGCGCACGCGGTCGGCCCCGTCCTGCAGCAGCCGCCCCAGCGTGCCCGCGGCCTGGAAGCCGACCAGCGCGACGACGGTGCGCGCATCCCAGAGCTTCGCCTTCAGGTGCCCGCGGATGCGCCCGGCCTCGCACATGCCGCTGCCGGCCAGCACGATGCGGAAGCCGTCCTGGCGTGTCAGGTGGAAGCTCTGCTGCGCATCCTCCACGTGATGGATGCGGTGGTCGGCCAGGGCGGCGCGGATCGCCGGCCCCTCCTCCAGCAGCGCCGCGTGCTTCTCGAACACGCGGGTCGCGCGCTGCGCCAGCGGGCTGTCCAGGAAGATGTCGCTCTCCGGCACCTGCTTCGCCTGCATCAGCGCGACGAGGTCCGCCATCACCTCCTGCGCGCGCTCCACCGCGAAGACCGGGACGAGCAGCGCGCCGCCCTGGCGCGACGCCGCCTCCACCAGCTTCGCCAGCGCCGCGCGCCGTTCCGCCGGATGGATCGGCGGCCGGTCCTCGTCGCCATAGGTGCTCTCGACGATCACATGGTCCGCGCCATGCGTCGGCCCTTCCGGGTCGCGCTGCATGGGGCCGAGGTCGGGTCCGACGTCGCCGGAGACCAGCACCCGCAGCGGCCGCTCCCCGTCGGCGAATTCCAGCTCAATCGAGGCGGAGCCCAGCATGTGCCCGGCATTCCACCAGCGCGCCCGCACGCCCGCCGCCGGCTCGATCCAGCGGCCGTACTCCACGGTGCGGAAAGCGACCATGGTGCGCTCCGCATCCTCGGCCGTGTAGATCGGCACCACCGGGTCGCGGCCGCGGCGCCGGTTGCGGCGGTTCAGCTGCTCCACCTCGCTTTCCTGGATGGCGCCGGAATCCGGAAGCATCACGGAACAGAGGTCGCGCGTGGCCGGGGTGGCGTGGATGCGGCCGCGGAAGCCTGCCTTCACCAGCTTCGGCAGCAGGCCCGAATGGTCGATATGCGCATGCGTCAGCAGCACGGCGTCGATGCCGGCGGGTTCGAAGGGGAAGGGCTCGTAGTTCAGGGCCTTCAGCGTCTTCGGGCCCTGGAACATGCCGCAATCCACCAGGATGCGGGCCTGCGGCGCCTCGAACAGCAGGGACAGGCCGGTGACGGTCCGTGCCGCGCCGCACACCTTGAGCCCCACCGACATGCCGCCCTCCCGCGTCGCCGCGCTTCGCGGCAGCATAGGGCGAGGCAGCGGGGGAGGGCCAGGATGGCGAAGCAGCCGCGTGGCGGGCGGACGTCGCAGCAGGGCGCAAGCTACCGCCTGGCGCTGTTCGATCGCGACTTCATGCTTAGCCCTGCCATGCGCGGCGTGCGGCTGCAGGTGGAATGCGTGAAGGCCGACGAGGCGCTGCGCGCCTGGGGCGTGCGCTCCACCATCGTGGTGTTCGGCGGCTCCCGCGTGCGGGAGGGCGGGCCGGGCCGGCACGGCGCGTGGTACGACGCCGCGCGCCGCTTCGGCCGCATCGCGTCGGAGCGCGGCGGCGCGCTGCATCCCGTGGCCGGCATCCGCGACAACGTGATCGCCACCGGCGGCGGCCCCGGCATCATGGAGGCCGCCTCCCGCGGCGCGCACGATGCCGGCGCGCCGGCGATCGGCTTCAACATCCGCCTGCCGCAGGAACAGGCGCCGAACCCCTACACCACGCCGGAGCTGACCTTTCAGTTCCACTACTTCGCCATCCGCAAGCTGCACCTGGCGATGCGCGCCCGCGCGCTGGTGGTCTTCCCCGGCGGCTTCGGCACGCTGGACGAGCTGTTCGAGATCCTCACCCTGCGCCAGGCCGGCCGCATGGGCTCGGTGCCCGTGGTGCTGGTGGACGAGGCCTACTGGCGCGACCTGATCCGCTGGGACGCGCTGGTGGAGAACGGCATGATCGAGCCTGCCGACCTCGGCCTTCTGCACTTCGCCGCGGATGCGGAAGCCGCCTGGCATCTGCTGGACGCCGCCGGCGTTCGCGTCGCGGCGTGAAGGAGGACGGCATGGCGGAAGCGGCACGCGTCGCGCTGGTGACGGGCGGGGCGAAGGGCATCGGGCTGGCGACGGCGACAAGGCTCGCGGGCGAGGGCTGGCGCGTGGTGGTGGCTGACCGCGCCGCGCCGCCGCCCGGCCTGGCGGCGCGCCACGTGGCTGCCGACGTCGCCGACGAGGCGGC
>NZ_JAPSMD010000612.1 GCF_027856955.1 Falsiroseomonas oryzae
GCCGGCACCGCCCGCATCCGCCCGCCCGGCAGGCCGCCGGGCACGCCCGCCGCCAGGTCGGCGGCCGACAACAGCCGCGCCCAGTCCAGCCCGGTTTCCACGCCCATGCGGCGGAACAGCCAGGCGACGTCCTCCGTCGCCACGTTGCCCGTCGCCCCCGGCGCGAAGGGGCAGCCGCCCAGGCCGCCGGCGGCGCTGTCGATCACGTCGCAGCCGGCCGCCCAGGCCGCGGCGACATTCGCCACGCCCATCCCGTAGGTGTCGTGGCCGTGGAAGGCGATGCGGTTGCTGCCGTCCGGCGCCGTCCAGGACCGCACGGCATGGCCCACCACGCGGGCCACCTGGTCGGGCGCCGCGTTGCCGGTGGTGTCGCAGATCGCGACCTCGATCCACGGATCGAGCGCCACCGCGCGCTCCACCCAGTCCAGCGCGTCGCGCTCCGGCACCACGCCCTCGAACGGGCAGTGGAAGCAGCAGGAGAGGTTGAACCGCACCTTCATCCCCGCCGCGACCGCATCGCGCACGATGCCCGACAGGTCGGCGAAGCTCTCCGCGCAGCTGCGGTTCACGTTCGCCTTGTTGTGGCTCTCGGTCACCGACATGAAGAGCCCGACGCGATGCGCCCCGGCCTCCCGCGCCAGTTCGAAGCCCTTGCGGTTGGGGGCCAGCACCGTGCTCTCCAGCCCCGGCAGGGCCAGCGCCGCCTTCAGCACCTCGCCCGTGTCGGCCATCTGCGGCACCGCCTTCGGGCTGACGAAGGAGCCCACCTCCATCCGCCGCAGGCCGGCGTCATACAGGCCGCGCACCAGCGCGACCTTGGTCGCCGTCGGCACGAAGGGGCCGATGGATTGCAGCCCGTCGCGGGGCGAGACCTCGCTGATCGTCACGCGCGCCATCAGGCCGTCCCTCCCAGCAGGTCGCGGAACACGTGGTCGTTGTGCGCGCCCACCGCCGGCGCGGTCCAGCGCACCATCTCGGGCGGGCTGACCCCGTCGAAGCGGAAGGGCGGCGCGGGGTGCAATACGCGGCCGATCAGCGGGTCCTGCACCTCCATCACCGTCTGCCGGGCGCGGAAATGCGGGTCCTCGGCGCAGTCCCTGATGTCGTAGAGGCGGGAAACCGGCACGTCCGCCGCGTCCAGGATGCGCTCCGCCTCCGCCGCCGGCAGGGTGCGCGTCCAGGCACCGATGGCGGCATCGATCTCGGCCACGTTGGCGCAGCGCCCGATATTGGTCGCCATGCGCGGATCCTCGCCGAGCTCCTCCCGACCGATGGTCTTCATCAACCGCTTGTAGATCGCGTCCGAATTGCCGCCGACGCAGAGCCACTTCCCGTCGGCGCAGAGATAGGTGTTGGTCGGCGCGGCGGTCGGCAGCGCCGCGCCCTGCGGCTGCCGCACCCAGCCGAACAGCCCGTATTCCGGCAGCATCCCCTCCATCAGGCTGAACACGGAGGAGACGAGGTCCACGTCGATGATCCGCCCCTTCGCCTGCGGGTCGCCCTTGGTGGCCCAGGCGCAGCCCAGCACCGCCATGGCGGCGTACATCCCGGCCACGTCGTCGCTGATGGAGACGCCGCAGCGCGGCGGCGGATGCTCGGTCACGCCGGGCGTCGCGGTCAGGTGGCGGATGCCGCCCATCGCCTCCCCGATCGAGCCGAAGGCGGGCTTGTCGCGATACGGCCCGTCCTGGCCGAAGCCGGAGACGCGGGCGATCACGAGGCGCGGGTTGACGGCATGCAGCACCTCCGGCCCCAGCCCGATGCGCTCGAGGTAGCCGGGGCGGAAATTCTCGATCAGCGCATCGGCCCGGGCGGCCAGGCGCTTCACCTTCTCGCGCCCATCGGCCGATTTCAGGTCGAGGCTGACGCACAGCTTGTTGCGGCCATGGATGCTGAACCAGACCGCGTTGCCATCGACCTGGCTGCCCCAGCCGCGGTGCGGATCGCCGTCCGGCGGCTCCACCTTGATCACCTCGGCGCCCATGTCGGCCAGCAATCGCGCCGCGAACGGCCCGGCGATGTAGTGGCCGAGTTCCAGGACCTTGAACCCCTCCAGCGGCAGCCGCTTGCCGGTCATCCGATCACCCTTCCGTGGCGGGCGGACCATAGGGCGTCCGCCCGGACGCGTCATGCGGCCGATGCGCGTGAAAGACTCGGCGCGGCAAGGATCGCGCAAGCTTCCCGCGCGATAACAGGGCGGGGTTGCCGAGCTTTGCACCCCGTCTCTCCCTCCCCGGGCGTCGGTCGCTTCCCCCCGAAGGCCGGCGTCCCGAACTCGACGGGATCCCCGAAAGGGGATCCCGTTCTTTTCGACCGGAGCATGACGTGCCTTGGGCGCCCTGCCCTCAGCCCCGCCGTCCCGCCCAGGCCACGCCCAGCGCCGCGACCGACAGCGCCAGCCCCACGCCGAACACCGCCGCATGGCTGTCCCCGGTGGCGTCGAACAGCGCCGCCAGCGCGAAGCCGAGCCCGGCCTGCGCCACCGCATAGGCCGCGGTGGCCCGCACCCACACCACGCCGGCCCGCGGCCCGGC
>NZ_JAPSMD010000613.1 GCF_027856955.1 Falsiroseomonas oryzae
ACGCCGCGCCGCGCCGCTTCCCCGCCGCGCAGCGCCAGCACCAGCGCCGCGGCCGCGGCCACCCCGGCCAGCAGCGGGGCCGGCCAGGTGGCCAGGTTGTAGGCCGCGAAAACGGCGAAGAACTGCTCGGCCGTGAATGGCAGCATGGCCCGCGAGCCTGCCTCGCCCGGTGCCGCGCTGCCAGTCGGCACGGCCCCGCCGCCCTTGCGCTGCCCGCCCCAGGGTCTAGGTTGCGCGCTCCATGGTCACCGGCGAGCCCTTCTGGCGCAGCAAGACCCTCGGCGAGATGACGCGCGCCGAATGGGAGTCCCTTTGCGACGGCTGCGGCCGCTGCTGCCTGCACAAGCTGCGCGACGAGGACAGCGGCGAGCTCGGCTGGACCAACGTCGCCTGCCGGCTGCTCGACACCCAGACCTGCCGCTGCACGGACTACGCCAACCGCAAGGCGCGCGTGCCGGATTGCGTGAAGCTCACGCCGAAGCGCCTGGCCGGCATCGACTGGCTGCCGCCCACCTGCGCCTATCGCCTGCTGGCCGAGGGGCGCGACCTGCCCTGGTGGCATCCGCTGGTCTCCGGCAATCCGGAAACCGTCGTGCAGGCCGGCGTCTCGGTCCGCGGCAAGGCGATCCGCGAACGCGAGGCCGGCGCGCTGGAGCATCACCTCGTCGCCTGGCCCGGCCGCATCCCGCGTGCCGCGCGCCCGCTCAACCCGCTCCATCCGGAAGGAAACGCATCATGAAGGACGCGCTGTTCGGCGGCATCAACGCCGCCGCGCTGACGGCGATGAAGCCCGACTTCTCGCCCGACCTCGACCGCTTTGCGGCGCACTGCAAGTGGCTTCTGGCGAATGGCTGCAATGGCCTCGGCATCCTCGGCACGACGGGCGAGGCGAACAGCTTCGGTTTCGACGAGCGCAGGCAGATCCTGGAAGGCATCGTCGCGCGCGGCGTGCCCGTCTCGAAGCTGATGCCCGGCACCGGCTGCGCCAGCCTGACGGACACGGTGGAGCTGACGAAGCACGCCAAGGCACAGGGCTGCCGCGGCGTCCTCGTCCTGCCGCCCTTCTACTACAAGGGCCCGAGCGATGACGGGCTGTTCGCCTATTTCTCGGAAGTGGTGAACCGCGTCGGCGGCGGCATCGCGATCTACCTCTATCACTTCCCGCAGCAGAGCGCGGTGCCCTTCAGCCTAGGCTTGATCGGGCGGCTGCTGAAGGCCTTCCCGGGCGTGATCAAGGGGGTGAAGGATTCCTCCGGCGACTACGCGAACATGAAGGCGATGATCGACAACTTCGCGAAGGACGGCTTCGAGGTCTATTCGGGCGCGGACAACTTCGTGCAGAAGATCCTGGCCGAGGGCGGCGCCGGCTGCATCACCGCCGCGGCCAACGTGAATGCGCGCTTCGGCCAGGTGGTCTACAGCAAGCGCACCGGGCCGGAGGCCGACGCGGCCCAGGCCGTGCTGGACGCGACGCGCAAGGCCGCGACCGCGACGCCGCTGATCCCCGGCCTGCGCGAGATCATCGCGCGCAGCACGGGTGACGCGAACTGGCGCACCATCCGTCCGCCGCACCTGCCGCTGACCGCGGAGGAAGGGCAGAAGGCGTGGGACGCGATGCAGGCCGCGGGCGCGCTGCCGCTGCCCGGCCTCGGCATGGCGAAGGCCGCGGAGTGACCCAGCCGCTGACCTGCCGTGCCCCGGCCACGGGCACGGTGCAGCTGGACGACGACAGGGTCCGCGTCACGCGCTGGGACTTCGCGCCCGGCGCGGAGACCGGCTGGCACCGGCACGGCATGGCCTATGTCGTCGTGCCGGTGACGGATGGCACGCTGCTGCTGGAACTGCCGGGTGGTGCGACCGCGACCGCGGAACTCAAGGCCGGCATCGCCTATGCGCGCGATGCCGGAGTGGAGCACAACGTCGTGAATGCCGGCGATGCGCCGCTCTCCTTCATCGAAGTGGAGATGAAGCACTTCCCGGGCTGATCCCGGCGAGGCGAGGGTTGCGTCACCGCCGCCCACGCGTCTCCAGCGTGACCAGCGCGACGCCGCCGAAGATCAGCGCGGCGGCCGGGATGGTGAGCCAGCCCGGCACCTCGGCGAAGAACAGGAAGCCCCACAGCAGACCAGCCAGCGTGACGACATAGGCGACCTGGCTGGTGAAGACGCCGCCCGCATGCACCAGCAGGCGGAAGTAGAGCAGGTAGGCGATGCCGGTCAGCACGCCCTGCACCACCACCAGCGCGGCGATCGGCCAGGAGGGCGGCAGGCCGAGATGGCCGAGCGGCCAGGCCAGCAGCGCCGCCGATCCCGCCGCCGCCACGAGCGTGCCCGCGGCCTGCGCCACCGGCGGCGTGCCGCGCACGGCGAGCTTCACCGAGAGCAGGTTCGCCATCGCGTAGCACACCGGTGTCAGCAGCATGATCGCCGCCCAGGGCAGCAGCGCGGGATCCGGCAGCGCCGCGCCCGGCGCCATGGCCAGCGCCACGCCGGCCATGCCGAGCGCCGCGCCCGCCACGCGTCG
>NZ_JAPSMD010000614.1 GCF_027856955.1 Falsiroseomonas oryzae
GGCCCCGCGCCGAGCAGCCGCGCCAGCGCGTGCAGCCCGGTCGCCGTCGCCGCCACGGCGAGCGCGCCGGCCAGCCGCATGGCGATCACCGGATCGGGCACCAGCGCATGCACCAGCGCCAGCAGCGCCGGCGCGCCCGGCGGGTGCATGTCCCACACCGCGATCCAGGGCCAGCCGCCCTCCAGCCAGGCGACGGCCTGCAGCAGGTAGAGCCCCTCATCCGGGTCGATCACGGACGCGACGAAGCCCGGCGCGCGCAGCAGCAGCGCGGCGGCGCAGAACAGCAGCGGCGCCATGCGCGCGAGACCCACGCGGCCCCTCCCCCGATGCGCGGCGACGAACGCATCGCCTGCGTGACGGTTCGGCTCCGCGCCGATCACGCCGGCGTGGCCGCCGGCTTGACGCGGTGCGGCCCGCGGCGGAGCGTTCCCGCATGCAGACCGATCCGGTGACGCTCGCCGTCCTCGAGAACCGCTTCCGCGCCATCGTGGAGGAGATGGGAGAGGCGCTGCTGCGCACCGCGACCTCGCAGATCCTCAACTCCTCGCGCGACTTCTCGGTGGCGCTGTGCGACGGGGCGGCGCGGCTGGTGGCGCAGGCCGACCACATCCCCGTCCATGTCGGCGCCATGCCCTTCGCCGCGCAGGCGGTGCTGGACGCCTTCGGCGGCGCGATGCGGCCGGGCGACTGCTTCCTGCTGAACGACCCCTGGCACGGCGGAAGTCATCTGCCTGACCTGACCATCGTTCTCCCCGTCTTCGGGAACGACGCCCTCCGCTTCCTCTGCGTCGTCCGCGCACACCAGTCCGACATCGGCGGCGCCACGCATGGCGGCTACAACCCCTCGGCCACCGAGATCTGGCAGGAAGGCATCCGCATCCCACCGATCCGCCTGGGCGAGGACGATGCGCTGCGCGAGGACCTGGTCGCGATGCTCGCGCTCAACACGCGCATCGCGCGCGACTTCCGCGGCGACCTGATGGCGATGTGGGGCGCCGCCCGCCTCGGCGCGACGCGGCTTGCGGCGCTGCTGACGGAGCACGGCGCGCCGAAGCTCGCCGCCGCCTGCGACGCCATCCTCGACCTGGCCGAGGGCCATGCCCGCCGCATCATCGCGTCCTGGGCGGATGGCGAGTATCACGGCGAGGCGACGCTGGACGACGACGGCCACGACGCCACCGACATCCCCATCCGCGCCCGCGTGACCAAGCGCGGCGGGTCGCTGACGGTGGACCTCTCGGACAGCGCCCCGCAGGTGAAGGGCTTCGTCAACTCCTCCTGGCCCAACACCGTCAGCGCCGTGCGCATGGCGCTCGCCTACCTGCTGGACCCCGAGGTCGCGAAGAACGACGGCGCCTTCCGCCCGCTGGAGATCCTCGCCCCCGAAGGCAGCATCGTGAACCCGCGCGAGGGCGCGGCCGTCACGCTCTGCACCTCCCACCCCTCGAACGAGATCGTGGAGGCCATCGTCAAGGCGCTCGCCCCCGCCTGCCCCGAACGCGCCATGGGCGGCTGGGGAAGGCGCTTCCGCGTGGCGATCACCGGCACCGATCCGCGCCGAAACCGCCGCTTCGTCTGGCACCTGTTCCACGCCCGCCCCGGCGGCGGCGGCCATGCGAAGGGCGACGGCTGGTCCACCGCCGGCGAGTGGCATTCCGCCGGCGGCCTGAAGTTCGGCAGCGTGGAGATGGCGGAGGCCCGCTTCCCGCTCTTCTTCCGCCGCCACGAATTCCGCCCGGGTTCCGCCGGCGAGGGCACGCATCGCGGCGGCCTCGGCGCCGAACTGGAGCTGGTCATCGAGGCGCCCGGCACGTCCCGCGCCAACACCGCCGGCGACGGCGTGCGGCACGGCGCCGCCGGCATGCTGGGCGGCCGCGACGGCGCGCCGCACCGCTACACGCTGCGCCACCCCGACGGCACGGAGCGCGACCTCCGCACCAAGGAGACCGGCGTGGAGCTGCGCCAGGGCGACCTGCTGCTGGTGCGTTCCGGCGGCGGCGGCGGCTGGGGCCCGCCGGAGCAGCGCGACCCCGCCGCCATCGCGGCCGACCGCGCGGAAGGCCTGCTGCCATGATGGGCCCCTACCGCATCGGCGTGGATGTCGGCGGCACCTTCACCGACGTCGTCTGCATCGGCGCCGATGGCGAGACCGTGCTCGCCAAGGCCGCCACCACGCCGCACGACCAGTCGGAAGGCGTGCTCGACGGCCTGCGCGGCCTGGCGCAGACGCTGCACATCACGCTGCGCGAGCTGCTGGAAGTCACCGAGCGCCTGGTGCACGGCACCACCGTCGCCACCAACGCCCTGCTGGAACGCCGCACCGCCCGCGTCGCGCTGCTGACCACCGAGGGCCACCGCGACGTCATCGAGATGCGCGAGGGCCTGAAGCCCGAGCGCTACGACCTGCGCCTGCCGCCGCCCGCGCCCCTCGTCCCGCGCCGCCTGCGCCTGCCGCTGCGCGAGCGCCTGCGCGCCGACGGCAGCACGGAAACCCCGCTCGACCCCGCCTCGCTCGCCGCCGC
>NZ_JAPSMD010000615.1 GCF_027856955.1 Falsiroseomonas oryzae
GCTGCGCCGGCGCGGCGCCGCGCCGCAGCCGCCGCACGAGGCTCAAGGCCAGCCCCGCCGCGGCCAGGTCGAGCACGGCCGCGACGCCGAGCGCGCCGGTGAAGCCGAGCCTGCCAAGCAGCAGCCATCCGCCCAGCAGCGCACCCAGCCCCGCTCCCAGCGTGTTCAGCCCGTACAGCGTGCCGACACGCTCCGCCACGCTCTCCAGGCTGGTCGCCACCGCCCGCGCGACGAGCGGCAGGGAGGCGCCCATCAGGGTCGTCGGCAGCACGAGGCCGGCGAAGCAGAGCGCGAAGATCGCCGCCTTGCCGTCCACCACGCCCGCCAGGCGGATCGCCAGCAGGTCGTAGAGGAAGGGCTTCGACAGCAGCGCGAAGCCGGCCACCAGGGCCTCGCAGAGCGCGAAGGCGAGCAGCGCGGCGGGCGGTGCCAGCCGGTCGGCGATGCGCGCACCCGCCAGGCTGCCGAGCCCGAGCCCGCCCAGGAAGGCACCCACCACCAGCGCCGCGGAGACGGTATCGGACCCCGCGAAGATGCCCAGCATGCGCTGCCAGGCGGTCTGGCAGAGCAGCGCGCCGAAGCCCGAGAGGAAGAAGGCAGCAGACAGGCGCAGCATGGCACGACCCCCGACGCCGCCGGCACGTCCCTCTGCCGTTCCGCCGCGACAACGGCGCCAAGGTGGCCGCACGGACATGGTTCCCCGCCCGCGCCTCACATCGCCGTCGGTCCGCCCGCGCACGCGGGCGCCACTTGGCCGGGCGGCGCCGGGGGGGCCATATGCGCGCCATGCCCCTCGATGCCGACCTCCTGCTCGACCGCCGCCGGCTGAAGCGGCGCCTGTCCCTCTGGCGCGGCATGGCCGTGCTGGTCGGCGCGGCGCTGGTCTTCGCCCTCGTCGCGCTGCGCGAGGACCCGACCGGCCTGCTGCCCTCCTCCGGTCATGTCGCCCGGCTCAGCGTCTCCGGCTTCATCGGCGACGACCGCAAGCTGAACGAGACGCTGGAGCGCACGCGGCGCGATTCGCGCGTGAAGGCGGTGATCGTCGCCATCGACAGCCCGGGCGGCAGCGTGTCCGGCGGAGAGGCGCTGCACGCCGCCCTGTCCCGCATCGCGGAAGCCAAGCCGGTGGTCGCGGTGATGGGCGGTACCGCCGCCTCGGCGGGCTACATGGCCGCGCTGCCGGCCGCGCGCATCTTCGCCCGCGAAGCCACGGTGACAGGCTCCATCGGCGTGATCCTGCAATCGGTGGATGCGTCGGAGCTGCTCGGCCGGCTCGGCGTACAGGTGGACACCCTTCCCTCCGGCCCTTTCAAGGACCAGCCGAACCCCTTCCGCCCGCTGACCGCGGAAGGGCGGGAACAGCTCATGCGCGTGGTCCGCGACCTGCACGACCAGTTCGTGGCCAAGGTCGCCGCCGGCCGCAACCTGCCGCCGGACCGCGCGCGCGACCTGGCCGATGGCCGAGTCTTCACGGGGCGCGAGGCGCTCGGCCTCGGCCTGGTGGACGCGATCGGCGGCGAGCCGGAGGCACGCGCCTGGCTGGCGCAGGAGCGCGCCATTCCCGCCGGGCTGCCGGTCCGCGACATCCAGACGCGCGGCCTGGCGGAGCGCACGATCGGCAGCGCGCTGTCCGCGGTGCTGGGCGACCTTGTCGCGGAATGGCTTGTCGTTGACCGGTTCCGCGCCGTTTGGCAGCCTGCCACCCGGTAGCGACACGCTGCCACACCGGGGGAGGTCGGCCGTTCCTCATGACGCGATCGGAGCTGATCGCCCAGCTCGCGCAGGCGAACCCGCATCTGCGGCAGCCCGACGTCGAGCTGATCGTCTCCACGATCTTCGACGAGATCACCAGCGCCCTGGCGCGTGGCGACCGGGTGGAGCTGCGCGGCTTCGGCGCCTTTTCCATCAAGCGGCGCGACCCGCGCACCGGCCGCAACCCGCGCACCGGGACGGCGGTGGAGGTCTCCGCCAAGGCGGTGCCCTACTTCAAGCCCGGCAAGGAATTGCGGGAGCGGGTGAACGGCGGACCCCTGCAGGCGCCAGCCCGCAAGCCGCGCACGCCGACCCCGGTGGGCTGATCCGCCGGCACCGACGCTTCCAGCCCGGGGCGCCCGGGCGTAGAGGTCTCGGGGAGGAGACCGCTTTTTCCACCCGAGGGGGGTCGCGATGCGCTGGATCATGTTCGTGCCGCTGCTGATCGTTCTGGCGCTCTTCGCGCTGTCGAACCCGCAGGATGTCGAGCTCCGCCTGTGGCCCTTCGACCTGGCCTGGATCGCGCCGCTCGGCATCGCCGTGCTGGTGCTGGCCGCCGTGGCCTTCCTGGTCGGCGCGCTGATCGCCTGGGCCGCCGCGCTGCCCATCCGCCGCCGCGCAGCCCGCGTCGAGCAGGCCGCGAAGCTGCTCGAGGCCGAGCTGACCGCCATGCGCGCCCGGGAGGACGCCGCCCGCCGCGAGGCCGAGATGGGCCGCGTGCCCGATGCCGCCGTGGTGCCGGCGCTGAGGGTGGCCGGACGCCGCTGAC
>NZ_JAPSMD010000616.1 GCF_027856955.1 Falsiroseomonas oryzae
TCCGGCGGCTCCGCCAGGCGCGCCGCGACGCGGGCGCGCGCCGCGTCGTCCGCGCCGCGCAGCAACGCGCCGAGGGCGAGGCGCGTGACCAGGCCGTAGGCTTCCAGCTCCAGCTGCTGGCGCCGCATCTGCATCAGCAGGTCGGTCATGTCCTGCAGCGTCTCGCGCAGGTCCTGCGTCTTCACGGTGGGCTTGAAGGCCATGGCGGGGTGCCTCAGGCAGAGAGGGTGTCGAGCGGCCAGCGCGGCCGCGGGGCGTGGTCGAGGGTGTCGGTGAGCCCGGCGCGCAGGCGCTCGATCCCGGCCCAGGCGACCATGACGGCGTTGTCGGTGCAGAGCCGGATGGGCGGCGCGACCAGCGGCAGGCCCGCCCTTGCCGCGACCTCGGCCAGGGCGGCGCGGACTGCGGCATTCGCCGCGACGCCGCCGGCCACCACGAGCGCGGTCGCCTGTGGCAGCATGGCCAGCGCATGGCGCGCGCGGTCGGCCAGCACGGCGGCGACGGACGCCTGGAAGCTCGCGGCGAGGTCCCGCCGGCCTGCGGCATCCAGGCCCCTGGCCACCGCCTGCGCCACGGCCGTCTTCAGTCCGCTGAAGGAGAAGTCGCAGCCGGGCCGACCGAGCAGCGGGCGGGGCAGGGGGATGCGGGCGGGGTCGCCACCCTCGGCCAGCCGCTCCAGATGCGGCCCGCCCGGCCAGGGCAGGCCGAGCAGCTTGGCCGACTTGTCGAAGGCCTCCCCCACCGCGTCGTCCAGCGTGGTGCCGAGCCGGCGGTGACGCCCGACGCCCTCGACCGCGACGCACTGGCAATGCCCGCCGGAGAGCAGCAGGAGCAGGTAGGGGAAGCGCAACCCGTCGGGGCTGACCGAGGGCAGCCGCGGCGAGAGGGCGTGCGCCTCCAGGTGGTTGATGGCGAGGTAGGGGATGCCGCGCGCCGTGGCGATCCCCTTGCCGAGCGTCGCGCCCACGATCAGCCCGCCGATCAGCCCGGGGCCGGCCGTGGCGGCCACGGCGGCCAGGCCGGCCGGCGTCGTGCCGGCCTGGTCCAGCACGCGGCGGACCAGCGCGGGCAGGTGCTGCAGATGGGCGCGCGCCGCGATCTCCGGCACCACGCCGCCGAAGGGCGCATGGTCAGCGAGCTGGCTCAGCACCGCCTCGGCCAGTACGGTGCCGTCGCCGCGCAGCACGGCGGCCGCCGTCTCGTCGCAGGAGCTTTCCAGGCCGAGGACCAGACCAATCTGCGAGCTGTCGGCGCCGGATTCCGGCCTGGCAGGCACTTTCGCCACCCCTTCTGCGGTTCTAAGACGCGCCTCCATGTCGGTAGCCCATCCGCCGGGTCCAGCCCATCCCGGGGCCCACCCCCACATGCAGCACGGCGCCCCGCGCGCCGCGGCGCATCCCCATGTGAAGGCGCATATCCGCGCGCTGCCGCTCCGGGTGGGGACCCGCGGATCGCCGCTGGCGCTGTGGCAGACCCGGCATTTCCTGGGGCTCATCACGAAGTTCTGCCCGGTGCTGCGCGACGCCAAGGCCTTCGAGGAGCACGCGATCGCGACCTCCGGCGACAAGATCCAGGACCGGCGCCTGGCCGATGTCGGCGGCAAGGGGCTGTTCGCCAAGGAGATCCACGAGGCGCTGGCGGATGGCCGCATCGATTTCGCGGTGCACAGCCTGAAGGACCTGGAGACCGAGCTCCCGCCCGGCATCGTGCTCGCCTGCACCCTGACGCGCGAGGACAGCCGCGACGCGCTGATCCTGGGGCCGAAGGCGGGCGCGATGGACGCGGCCGATCCCTTCGCCTGCCTGCCTGCCGGTGCCGTGGTGGGCACCGCCTCGGTCCGCCGGCAGAGCCAGATCCTGCATGCGCGGCCCGACCTGAGGATCGAGATGATCCGCGGCAACGTGCAGACGCGCCTGGCCAAGGTGCGGTCTGAGGACGGGCCGGCGGCTTCGCTGCTCGCGCTGGCTGGGCTGCGGCGGCTCGGGCTGGAGGGCGAGGCGGCGGTGGTGCTCGATCCGGAGGCGATGGTGCCGGCGGCGGGCCAGGGCATCGTCGGCGTCACCGTGCGCGCCGACGACGTGGAACTGTTGGAACTGCTCGCCGCCATCGAGGACGCCGAGGCGCGCGCCATCTCCACCGCGGAACGCGCGCTGCTCGCGGCGCTGGACGGGTCGTGCCGGACGCCGATCGGCGGCCACGCGCGTCTGCTGCCGGACGGCCGGTTGCACCTCACCGGTCTCGTCGCGCGCGCCGACGGGTCCTTCCTGCTGAAGCGCAGCCTGCACGGCGCCCCGGACGACGCTGCGCGGCTGGGCCGGGAGCTGGGCGAGAGCCTGCGCAGGGATTCGCCTGCCGACATCTTCGGGTGACCGATCCGGGCGCAGGCGGCGCGGTGCTCGTCACCCGGCCCGAGCCGGGCGGGGCGGAGACCGCGGCGCGACTCGCGGCGCTGGGCTGGGAGCCGGTGGTGGCGCCCGCGCTGGTGCTCGCGCCGCGCGCCTTCGCCCTGCCGGCCGTTCA
>NZ_JAPSMD010000617.1 GCF_027856955.1 Falsiroseomonas oryzae
CGCGCCGCGCCCGGGTGCGCTGCCGCTCTTCGCCGCCGCCGCGGTCGGGCTGGCGGCGGCGGGCATCGCCACGCGCGTGCTGCTGGCGCTGCTGCGCGGGGTGGGACTGTTCCGGAAGCGGCTTCTGGTGGTCGGCGCCGGCCATCGCGCCTGGGACCTGACCTGGCTGCTGCGCAAGGAGGGCAGTACGCCGGTCTACGACATCGCCCTGGTGCCCGCCTCGGCGGCGGAGGAGACGGACCGGCGCATCGCCGGCGACACCACGCTGCACCTCTTCCCGCCCGGCACCGGCTTCCTCGAGGCGGCGCAGGCCTTCGGCGCCGAGCAGATCATCGTCGCCCCGGACGAGCGCCGCGGCCTGCCGATGGCCGCGCTGCTGGCCTGCCGCACCGCGGGCTTCCCGGTCAGCGAATATCTGCGCGCGCTGGAGCGCGAGATCGGCCGCATCGACATCAAGCGCATCGAGCTCGGCTGGCTGCTCTATTCCGACGGCTTCAAGGACAGCGCGCTGGACCATGCGCTGAAGCGGGCGCTGGACGTTGCCGTAAGTCTCGGTCTGCTGGTCGTGACCGCCCCCTTCCTGCTGGTCGCTGCGCTGGCGGTGAAGCTGCAGGATGGCGGCCCGGCGATCTACCGCCAGGCGCGGGTGACGCAGGGCGGGCGGGTGTTCCAGATCATGAAGCTGCGCACCATGCGGGTGGATGCCGAGAAGCAGGGCGCGACCTGGGCCGCGAAGGGCGACCCGCGCGTCACCGCGCTCGGCCGCTTCCTGCGCCAGACCCGCATCGACGAGCTGCCGCAGCTGATCAACGTGCTGCGCGGCGACATGTCCATCGTCGGGCCGCGGCCGGAGCGGCCGGAATTCACCGCGACGCTGGCCGAGCAGCTGCCGCTCTACGACGAACGCCACCGCATGCGTGCCGGGCTGACCGGCTGGGCACAGGTGAACTACCCCTACGGCGCCTCGCTGGACGATGCGCGGTCCAAGCTCAGCTACGACCTGTATTACGTGAAGAACTTCACCGTGCTGTTCGACCTGCTGATCCTGATGCAGACGCTGCGCGTGGTGTTCTGGCCGGGGGGCGGCGCGCGGTAGCGCGCCCCGCGGCGCGGCCGGATCAGTAGGTGACGATCGCGGCCATCTTCTGCAGCGCGCCGGTGGCCAGGACCTGGCCGGTGACCGCGCCCGCACGGCGCGGCTTGTAGGTGATCGGCGCTGCCGATTCCAGGTGCTGCACCCCGTACCATGGGTCGAGTATCAGGTAGCGGTTCGCATTCCCGCTGATGGGACCGGCGATCACGACGAAATGGGCGCTTCCGCTTGGCCACTTGAAACTGAGGATGCCCGGGTTCTTCTCGGAGCACTTGCCCCAATGCGTTGTCCAGTCGGTGGTGGTCGCTGCCAGCTTGCGCGCGCTGGCGATCTTGGAGTCCTGGAGCGCCTTCACGAGATGGGCGGACAGCGTGCCGGCGGCGTCGAAGTCGTGCGCACCCTGCGCGGTGGCCGAGAGCGGAGAGGTGTCGGCGGCGCTGAGGCTCTGCTCTGACAGCGCGACGAGCCCGCCGAAATAGGCCTGCCCGATATTCTCGCCCCTGGCCAGCTTCACCACCATGCGGACGCAGGTGGGACCGCAGGCATTGTCGAGGTTCTGGCGGTCGATCCAGTGCCACTTCCCGTCCCCGCCGTCGCCGGTCGCCACCTTCTCGTAGCGTGCCACACCGGTGCCGGAGACCTTGTGGCCGTAGTCGGTCGGCGTGACCATGAAACCGTCCCTTAATCGCGGCCCCTGCCGCTTCGGGCAACTTAACCGCAGGTTCCGGACGCCGACAGGCAAATTCTACCACCGCGAGAAATCCGTCGTGCTGTGTCGCGTCGACCCGGCCGCACGGGTAGCGGTCAGGTCCGGACGAAGCGCGCCGCGAAGAAGCCGTCCAGCCCACCGCGCTCCGCCCACATGTCCGGCCGCGTGCGCAGCGTCGAGCGGGCCGTCAGCGCCTGCTCGAGCCCCGGAAGCTCGTCCGCGCGGATCGGTTCCGGCACCAGGCCGAGCGCGGCGGCACGCGCCAGATGCGCCTCCCCCTCCTCCGGCTGCAGGGAACAGGTGGCCATCACCAGCCGGCCGCCCGGGCGCAGCAGCCGGGCTGCCTGCGCCATCAGCCGTGCCTGCGTCTCGGCCATCTGTCCCACGTCGCCGGGGCGCTTGAGGTGCGGGATATCGGGGTGGCGGCGGATGATGCCGGTGGCGGTGCAGGGCGCGTCCAGCAGGACGGCGTCGAACCCCGCTTCCGCCGGCGACCAGCCCGACGCGTCGGCCTCCACCAGTTCCGCCGACAGCTTCAGCCGCGCCAGGTTCTCGCGCAGCCGGGCCAGGCGGCGCGGGTCGCGCTCCACCGCCACCACCTGGGCGCCGGCCGCGGCCAGTTGCGCAGTCTTGCCGCCGGGCGCGGCGCAGAGATCGGCCACACGCTCCCCGGGGCGCACGCCCAGCAGCCGGGCGGGCAGCGCGGCGGCCG
>NZ_JAPSMD010000618.1 GCF_027856955.1 Falsiroseomonas oryzae
GCGCGCGCCGCGCGGACTCCGGGTGGCGATCGGGCCGCGTCGCCTCCGGCCTGCGCGCCAGCGCGACGAGCAGCGCGGCCTCTGCGGCATCCAGCGTCGCCGGCGCGCGGCCGAACCAGGCCAGCGAGCCGGCGCGCAGCCCTTCCAGATTGCCGCCCTGTGGCGCCAGCGTCAGCCAGATGCCGAGGATCTCGTCCTTGGTGAAGCGCGCCTCCAGCTGCAGCGCGCGCGCGATCTCGATGGCCTTGCTGCGGATCGTGCGCGGCCGCGGCTCCAGCAGGCGCACCGCCTGCATCGTCAGGGTGGACCCGCCGGACACGACGCGCCCGCTGCGCGCCCATTGCAGCGCGGCGCGGCCGAGCGCGAGCGGGTCCACACCCGGATGGCTGCGGAAGCGCCGGTCCTCCGCCGCGACCAGCATCGCCAGCAGATGCGGCGGCACGTCGCGCGCCTCGGTGCGCAGCCGCCACACGCCGCCGGGCGCGGGCAGCACGGACAGCGTGCGCCCCTCCCGGTCCAGCACCTCCACCCCGGCGGCGCGCCAGCGCGAGAGGTCGAGCGGGAGGAGGCGGTCGAGGGCGAGCGCGGTCAGCGCCAGCATCGCGAGCACAAGGGCGGCAACCCGCGACACGCGCACCGCCCGCTCCCGCCCCCGCTTCGCGGGGGGCCGGGGCCAATAGGCCCCGGCGCCGAAGGCTGGCCGGGGTGGGGGCGCGACCGACCCCACCCAGGCCTGGCACCGATCGGATGGGGGCTCGTGACGCAGCACGGCCCTACCGCGTGTTCCCCTGCGGCCGCGGCTGCTGCGGCGCCGGGCGCTGCTGCGGCGCGGGCGGCGGCACCGGCGGCAGCGCGTCCTCCGGGCCGTACACCACGATCCGCCCGCTGTTCTGCCGCGCGAAGACTCCGGGGCGGTACATGTCCTGCGCCTCCATTCCCGGCAGTTCGAAGCGGCCCGGCGTGACGGCGCGCAGCCGCACCGCCAGCCGCGCCAGCGGCTGCTCCGCGGTCAGCGTGATCGCCGCGGCGAAGCGGTCGTCGCGCGCGGGCATCGTCTCCGGCTCGCTCAGCGTGCCGAGCCAGGGCATGCCCTGCGGCTCGCCGGGCGGGAAGCGCCCGGTGATCTCCCAGCCGGCCGGCAGCCCCTGCAGGATCATCGCCTGGTGCCGTTCCCCGGTCAGGGCGCGGGCTTCCAGCAGCAGCACGAAGTCGGTGCCCGCGCGCACGCGGTCCAGGTCCAGCGGCTGCCCGTCCAGCGCGAAGAAGCGCCGTGCCACCCGCATCCCCTGCGCCGCCGCCGGCAGCGGAGAGGTCGGGATGCCGGTGATGGACACCGCCTGCACCACCGGCGCGTCGCCGCGATTGGCCGCGCTGCCGGATGCCGTCAGCGCCGCGCCGACCACCGAGGCCGTCGGCAGGTCGCGCCCGTCCAGCGTGACGCGCACCGGCCGCCCGTCCCGGCCGAGCACGCTGGCCGCCGCCACCGCCCAGGCCTGCTCCTGCGTGCTGGTGATCGCCGGCGTGAAGTCGGCGCCGGGCAGCCGGCCGAGCAGCTGCGGCAGCCGGTCCGCCGCGACGCCGCTCTCGCGCAGCAGCACGGCGATGGCCAGCAGGTCGCGCCCCGCGCTGCCGTAGTCGAAGAACCAGGGATTGCGCCCGGTATTCGCCAGCGCACTGGCAAACACCTGCTCGGCGCGCGCACGGTCGCCGGCGCGGGCAAAGGCGCTGGCCAGCTGCGCCTTGGCCAGCGGCGTCGGCAGCGCGTCCACATCCTCCGCCAGGCGTCGCGCCGCGCCCAGCCGGTTGCGGCCGGCCAGCGCCAGCACATGCACGCGATACGCCATCGCCGCGCGCTGCTCCGGCGTGTCGGCGTTGCGCTCCAGCCCGTCCTCGACCGCGCGGAGCGCCTCGGCCAGCGCGGCCTCCGGCACCGTGGCGCCGGCGGCACGCGCGCGCAGCAGCGCCTCCGTCGCATAGAGGCTCGCCCAGTCCTGCGCCTCGCCCTCCGCGCTCCAGAAGCCGAAGCGCCCGTCGAAGCGCTGGCGGTCCAGGATGGAGGCGATCGCCTGGCCGAGCGCCGCCGCATCCTCCTGCGCGGTGTCCGGGTTCTGCGGCGCGTAGGCCAGCGCCAGCGCACGCGACGAGGCCTGCTCCACGCAATCCAGCGGGAAGCGCTTCAGCGCTGCGAGCATCGCCGCGGGGTCGTAGCGCACCGGCGCGCCGAAGGTGACGCGCGCGGCCCAGGTGCCGGCGATGAAGCGGTCCGCGGGCACCGGCACCGCCGCCGTCCCGCCCGGCGCCAGCGTGCTCATCGCCACCTCCGTCACCGCGGGACGGGAGGAGCGGACGGTGATCCGCGCCTCGCGCTGCGTGCTGAAGCCGTCCGGCCCGGTGAAGGCGAGCCGCAGCACGCCCTCACCGGCCACCGTGGCGCGCAGCGTCGTGTTCGGCGTCGCGCGCGCGCCGGTCGCCAGCGACTGCGCCAGCC
>NZ_JAPSMD010000619.1 GCF_027856955.1 Falsiroseomonas oryzae
TCGGGCCCCGCCAGCAGCAGCGTGGCCAGCGCACCGGCCCCGCCGAGCGTGAAGCGCGATGCCGCCTGCGCGCCGGGGTCGTCGATGCGCAGCGCATCGGCCCAGAGCAGGCGCCCGCCGCGGCGCACCTTCCAGCGGTCATGCAGCAGGCCGTGCGCGAAGCGCTCGCCCCGGGCAGCGCGGCCGAGCACCAGCATCTCGGACGCCAGCAGCCGGCTGTCCGCCGCCAGGCCGACCTCCCACCGCCGCGTCAGCCGTGCGCCGTCGAACAGGATCGTCTCCTGCGGAAGCCATTCGCAGCATGATCCTTCTTCGATCCGAAGCTCCGTGCCGAGCCGCGTCTCGTCGCCGAGGCTCCGATAGATCTTCTCCGCCGCCGGCGTCGTCGCCGTGAAGCGCGCGCCCGGCCCCAGAGCCAGCGCGACCTGCGCCCGATCGCCGCCGGCCAGCCCGCCCGCGACATTGACGACGGCGCCCAGGGTCGGATCGCCGGGGTCGGTGTCCGGGAACAGCATCCGCAGCGGCGCCGACTGGTAGAGGCGCGCGATCCGGGCGCCGGCAGCCGCGGCCTCCACGCGCAGGGCAAGCTGCCCGTCTGCGCGCTGATGGGCAGGCTGGGCTCGTGCGGCGATCGACATCGGCGCGAGCCTTGCACGGCCGGGCGAAGCTGCAAACCGGTCGTGCCGGACCGGGAACAGCGTGAATTCGGGTCCATGCTGGCGGCTGCCATGCGGCCGGGCGCAACGCGGAACCGCCGTTGCCCGCGGTTGCGGCAGAACGGTGCAGGTGCGTGCAGCGGACGCCCAACACCAATGCAGGAACGGCGCTGCGCCGTGAGGGGCCCAGCGTCGGAAGCGCTGGAACGGCGCTGCGCCTACCGCGTGGCACGCATCTCGCAGGGCATCCCGCCGCGCCGCGCGATCGCGGGGCGCTGCCGCAGCGCGCGCCCATCCGGCCTGCGCCGGTCCAAGACGTGCCGACGAGGAGGCTCACAGAGTGACAAGCCAGATGAGGATCACCCGCCGCGCCGCCCTCGCCGGGCTCGGCGCCGCGATCGCCGCGCCCAACATCAAGCCGTCCATGGCGCAGTCCGCGCCGATCCGCGTCGGCGTGCTGCACTCGCTCTCCGGCACCATGGCGATCAGTGAGACGGCGCTGCGCGATACGGTGCTGATGATGGTGGAGCATCAGAACAGCCGCGGTGGCCTGCTGGGCCGGCGGCTGGAGCCGGTGGTGGTGGATCCCGCCTCCAACTGGCCGCTCTTCGCCGAGAAGGCCCGGGAGCTGCTGCAGGTGCACCGCGTGGACGTGACCTTCGGCTGCTGGACCTCGGTGTCCCGCAAGTCCGTGCTCCCCGTCTTCGAGGAGCTGAACGGGATGCTGTTCTATCCCGTCCAGTACGAGGGCGAGGAGGAGAGCCGCAACATCTTCTACACCGGCGCCGCGCCGAACCAGCAGGCGATCCCGGCGGTGGAATACCTCATGTCCGCAGATGGTGGCGGGGCCACGCGCATCGCCCTGCTGGGCACGGACTACGTCTATCCGCGCACCACCAACCGCATCCTGCGCGGCTTCCTGAACTCCAAGGGCATCACCAATGCCGACATCATGGAGGAGTATACGCCCTTCGGTCATAGCGACTGGCAGGGCATCGTCGCGCGCGTGAAGCGCTTCGCCAGCGAGGGCAAGAAGACCGCGATCGTCTCCACCATCAACGGCGACGCGAACGTTCCCTTCTACCGCGAACTCGGCAACCAGGGCATCAAGGCCGAGGACATCCCCTGTGTCGCCTTCAGCGTCGGCGAGGAGGAACTGGCCGGCATCGACACCCGTCCGCTGGTCGGCCACCTGGCGGCCTGGAACTACTTCATGAGCGTGCAGTCGCCCGCCAACACGCAGTTCCTGAACCTCTGGCGCGCCTACATCCGCAACCCGCGCCGCGTGACGAACGATCCGATGGAGGCCACCTACACCGGCTTCAACATGTGGGCGCAGGCCGTGGCCGCCGCCCGCACCACGGCGGTCGATGCCGTCCGCACCGCCGTGATCGGCCAGAAGTTCGACGCGCCCTGCGGCTACACCGAGGAGATGCTGGCCAACCACCACCTGTCGAAGCCGGTCATGATCGGCGAGATCCAGGCCGACGGCCAGTTCAACGTGGTCTGGAAGACGCCGAACGTGGTGCCGGCGGAGAACTGGTCGCAGTTCATCCCCGAGAACGCCAACCGCCGCCGCGGCTGAGCAGCGGGCCGGGGGCGCAGGACGCCCCCGGCCATCCCCGCATGACGCGTTACCTCCTGGTCCTCCTGCTGCTCCTGGCCGCGCTGCCGGCGCGGGCGCAGGACGCTTTCGTGGCCGCGCTGGCCGGCCTCGGCGGCAACTTCAACGCCCAGGCCGAGGCGGTGGAGCGCCTCGGCGCGCTCGGCGATCCCCGCGCCCTGCCGGCGCTGCGCGCGCTGGCCGATGGGCGGCTGCTGCGCGC
>NZ_JAPSMD010000620.1 GCF_027856955.1 Falsiroseomonas oryzae
CGCATCGGCACGGCCAGCGGCTGCGCATCGGCCTCGGCCACCAGGGCCTCGGTCAGCGCGGCGGCCGCGCCGGCGCCGACGAGGCCCCGAAGCGCCGCGCGGCGCGAGAGGCGGGCGGCGATCATCTTGCCGATCGGGCGGCCCGGCGCAGGGTTGCTGCCGATATCCTCGAGTTCGGGCGGATCGTCGGAGCGGTCATCCGGTCGCATGGGGGCGCTTCCTCGTCGTTGTCATCGAAGTGTCACGATGCAACGACGGGGTGCGCCCGGCCGTCAACCGGACAACCGCGCGGGAGGGTTACCCCGGCCTCAGCTGCCGATCTCGCCGCCGTCGCGCTTGACGATGGCAATCACGGACGGCCGCGGCGGCACGCCCTCGGCGAAGTCGGGCCAGCGCGTCGAAGGCCGCTCGAAGGTCGAGCCCGCGTCGTCGCCGGGATGCTGGATCGCCAGGAACAGCGTGCGGCCATCTGGCGTGAAGCAGGGTCCGCAGACCTCCGCCCCGGTCGGCGCGCGGTAGAACTGCCGCGTCAGCGCGCGGCCGGCGCCCTGCGTGTCGGTCGCCCAGATGCCGTCCGCAACGCCCGCCGCGCTCGGCATCCCGTCGGTCGAGATCCAGAGGCGGCCCTTGCTGTCGAAGGCGCAGTTGTCCGGGCAGGAAAGCCAGCCATGCTCGCTGGTGGCGCGGTGGTAGCGCGCGCCGACGTCGGTGCCGGGCTTCCCCGCCATCAGGAAGATCGCCCAGCGGCCTTCGGTGGCGGCGTGGTCCACGCGGTCCGTCCCGGCGCCCGGCGGGATGATCTCCACGACATGGCCATGCGTGTTGGCGGCGCGCGGATTGGCACGGTTGACCTGCTGCGCCGTGCGTCGGTCGTTGTTGGTCAGCATGACATAGACGCGGCCGGTGGCCGGGTTGGCCTCCACATCCTCCGGCCGGTCCATCGGCGTGGCCTGCAGCAGGTCGGCGGCACGGCGCGTGTTGATAAGCACCTCGGCCTGGTTGGCGAAGCCGTTGGCGGCGGTCAGCGGGCCCTGGCCATGCACCAGCGGCAGCCACTCCACGCGGCCGTCGTCGTGGAAGCGGGCGACGAACAGCGTGCCCTCGTCCAGCAGGTCGCGATTCGCGGCGCGGTCGTTCGGGTTCCAGGGCCGCGCGGTGACGAACTTGTAGACGTAGTCGAAACGCTCGTCGTCGCCCTGGTAGAACACCACGCGCCCGTCATGGCTGATGGCGTGCGTCGCGCCCTCGTGCTTGAAGCGGCCCATCGCCGTGCGCTTCACCGGCACGCTGTTCGGGTCGTAGGGATCGAATTCGACGTTCCAGCCGAAGCGGTTGGGCTCGTTCGGATGCCTGTCGAGGTCGAAGCGTTCGATGAAGCGGGACCAGCCATAGGTGCCCTGCTGCGCGATGCCGTAGCGGCGATAGGCTTCGGCCTGCGCGCCGGTCTGCGCGGCGGCGCCGGAGAAATACTGGTTGAAGTTCTCCTCCGACGTGATGACGGTGCCCCAGGGCGTGTTGCCGCCGGCGCAGTTGTTCAGCGTGCCGAGGCAGCGCGTGCCGGTCGGGTCGCCCGCGGTCTTCAGCAGGTCATGGCCGGCGGCCGGGCCGCTGATCCGCATCTCCGTCTCGCCGGTGATGCGGCGGTTGTAGCGGCTGTTCGGCACGTAGGACCAACGCCCGTCCTGCCGGCGCACCTCCACCACGGAGACGCCATGCGCCAGCAGCTCGATGCGCGACTGGTCGGCGGTGGCCCGCATGCGTCCGGCACGGCCGGCGCCGATCCCCGCGAACATCAGTTGCGTGTCGGTGTATTCGTGGTTCACCACCAGCAGCCCGTGGTCGGAGCCGTTGGCGCCGAGCGGCAGCGGGCGGAAATCCAGGAAGTCGCAGTTGTAGCCGAACTGCGCGGCCTGCGCGGCCGGCGTCTGCGCGGCCGGGTCGAAGGACGGCGCCTCGCCGATCACCGGATCGCCCCAGCGGATCACCGTCTGGATCTCGTAGCCCGGCGCGACGGCGTCGCGCTGCGCCATGCCGTGCGGGATCTCCTGGAAGGTCAGGGTGGAGGGGCCGCCTGCCATCGGCACGACGCCCTGCGCCAGGGCAGGTTCGGCGGCGGCGAGCAGCTGGTCGGTCAGCGTCGCCGCGGCGGCCGCGCCACCCAGGCCGAGCAGCGCGGCGCGGCGCGACAGGCGGCGCTCGACGATCTCGCCGATCGTCTCGCGCGGGACGGGGTTGCTGCCGATGTCCTCGATCTCGAGGGGCGTCTGGTCCGGCGGAAGCGTGTCGGGCACGGGGCCTCTCCCTTGATGGGCCATGCGCGGCGGCGCGTGGCGGCGCCGGACGCATAGACAAGGGCGAGGAAACGCCGATGGCAGCGGCGTTACCGATCGATGACGTTCAGGCGGCGCGCGCGGCGACGGCGCCGCGCCGTCAGGGCGCGGTGGCGCCCGGCGGCGGGGCGTGCACCGTCACGGGCG
>NZ_JAPSMD010000621.1 GCF_027856955.1 Falsiroseomonas oryzae
CGGCGTGCTCGGCGAAGCCCTTCGCCTCCGGCGCCTCGGCCAGCACGTCGCAGACCAGCCGCGCGGCATCCGCATCGGCACCGGCGGCCTGCAGCCGCCGCGCCCGGTCGGCGGCGATGCGCAGCAGATAGAGCCGCGCGCCCTGCCGGCGCGCGATCTCCATTGCCGCGTCACGCGCCGCCTCCACCTCGACCGGGGCGGCGCCGAGGCCGGCCAGCGCGTGGGCGCGCAGGCGATGGACCTCCGCGTCGTGGAAATGCTGTTCCAGCGTCTCGCAATCCGCCGCAATGGTGCCGAGCAGATCGAGCGCGTCGGCGTGGCGGCCGGCCCCGATCAGCATCTCGGCGTGCAGCATCATGAAGTAGGGCACCCAGAGCCGGCTGTGCTGCCCGTCGAAGGACTGCGCCGCGGCCCGCAGCCGTGCAAGCCCGTCGTCCAGGGCGCCGGCACGCGCCGCGAGCCAGCCGGTCTCGAGCTGGACGTAGAAGTGGTAGATCGGCTGCCGCTCGGCCAGCGTCTTCAACTCGCGGCAGCGCTCCTCCGCCTTCGCGAAGTCGCGCAGCACAAGGTCGTGCAGCGTCTGGTGCAGCAGGACGTAGTTGTAGCTGGCCGGCGAGTCGAGCGAGGCGATGCGCCGCCAGACGAGGTCGCAGCTTTCCCGCAGCCGCACGTAGCGGGCCTGCAGCGCGAACAGGATGGCGTTCTGTGCCGCGGCGCAGACCAGCAGGTCCATCGGCGAGCATTCGATGCAGGAATCGAAGCCGTCCGGCGCATATCCCGCCAGACCGTCGACCATGTGCCGCTCCGCCTTCGCCAGTTCCCCGAACATCAGGTGGGCGTAGCCGGCGACGCGATGGCCCATGATCGGCAGGTTCGGGAGTTTGGAGCGCTGCGCCATGGCGATGAGCCGCTCGCCGAGGGCGATGCTGGCCGTCTGCTCGGACCGCAGCAGCGCGCCGACGCCCTGGATCCAGACGAGTTGCAGCGCCGGCAGGGTCGGCTGATCCGTGTCCAGCAGTTCTGCGATGCGCTGCGCGTTGTTTGCCGAGCGCGGCGAGCCCCAGCCGGCCACTGGCACCAGCGGGGTGGCCAGCTTGAGGCGCAGGGCAAGCTCCTCCGCATCGCGCTCGGGCGTGGCGGGCGTGCGGGCCAGCAGGTCCAGCGCGGTCTCGATGTGGCGCACCTCCTCCACCGCGGCGGAGCGCGCGCGCGCCTGCTCGGCGGCCTGGATCCAGAGCGGGATGGCGCGCCCCGCCTCGCCGGCATTGGTCCAGTGCGTCGCGACCAGCTCCGGCTGGTCGCCGGCCAGCGTGGCGAACTCGCCTTCCAGCAACTGCGCGGCACGCGCATGCAGCTGGGTGCGCACCGCCTTGAGGATGGAGCCATAGGCGACGTCGCGGATCAGCGCGTGGTGGAAGCCGAGGGCCTGCGCAGCCGCGCGGTCGCGCCATTCCATCAGGCCGGACTGCACCAGCGTGCGCGCCGCCTCCTCCAGCATGGGCTCGGGCAGTCCGGCGGCGGCGGCCAGCAGCGGCAGCGGCACCTCCGGCCCCAGCACCGCGGCGACCTGCGCCACCTGCTTGCCCGACCCGAGCAGGTCGAGGCGCGCCATCAGCGCGTCGCGCAGCGTCAGCGGCACCTCCGGCGTCTCGCCCGGTGGCGCGTCGGCGGCGGCGTTGAGCACCGAGAGCGCGATCTCCTGCAGGAACAGCGGCACGCCGCCGGCGCGCGTGATGATGGCGGTGCGCACGGAACCGGGCAGGCGGTGGCCGCCCGGCAGCGCATCCAGCATCGCGGCCGCACCCTCCGGCGTCAGCCGGTCGAGCGGGACGCGGCGCAGCGGGGTCGTGGCCAGCAGCCCGCCCTCATGCGCCTGGCGCGAGGTGAGGAGGAGCAGCAGCTTCCGCTCGGCTGCCGTGGCGGCGAGCCGCGCCAGCAGTTCGAGAGTCAGCGTGTCGGCCCAGTGAAGGTCCTCGACCAGGAGCAGCCGCAGATCGCTGTCGGCGCCATCGGCCAGCAGCGCATGCAGCGCGCCCAGGATAGCCTCGCGCCATTGCGACGCGTCGGGCGGGGCCGCCTCGCCGGTGTCGAGGCCGAGCAGGCTCGCGACGGCCGGAATGGCCTGCTCCGCGATGCCCGGCATGGCGCGCAGCGCCGCAAGCCGCACCTCCGGGCCGGCCTCGGCGCCGCGGCCCGTGGTGCCGGCCAGCCACTCGACCACGGGATGCAGCGCCGTGCCCTGGTGCTGCGGCGAGCATTGCAGCGCGACGGCCCCTGGCACGGCCTCGGCGAGCGAGGCGGCCAGGCGGGACTTGCCGATGCCCGCTTCGCCATGCAGCAGCAGGGCGCCGCCCTGTCCGCCCCGCGCCTGGGCCAGCGCCGCATCCAGCACCGCGCGCTCCGCCTCGCGTCCGACGAGGCCGGCCGAGACGGTCGAGGCGGCGGCAGCGAAGCGCGTGACGCCGC
>NZ_JAPSMD010000622.1 GCF_027856955.1 Falsiroseomonas oryzae
GGCGGCGATCGCCTGCACCCGGCCGGGCGCGGCGGCGAGCATGCCGCGGCGCGCGGAGACCGACGCGCTGCTCGGGGCCAGGCCGGGCTGACCAACGCGTCTGTATTCCGATTCGGAACGTTCCGGATATGGTAGCTGCCTCGCACTGGGGAGGCAGCGGAGATGTCTGGCGTGAGACTGCTCGGCTTCGGTTCGGTCGAGCCCGAGGTCGCCTTCCGCGAGAACCTGGTCAACCGCGTTCCGCAACGTCTCGACAGCGACCTTGCGCCGTTCATCGTCACCAATCTGGGCGGCGGCCTGGCCGAGCCCTTCGGCCTGCGCGTCAGCGGATTGCTCGCCGAGGACCGCGTCACGCTGCGCGACCCGCGGGGCAGCCCGACGGAGGGCGTCTGGCTGCAGGGCACGCAGGTGCTCGTGGATGGGCGGGTCGTCGGCACCGCCTTCGGCGGCGAGGGCACGACCTTCGGCGTGGATTTCGGCCCGGCCGTGTCCTTCGCCCTGCTCGACCGCAACACCGACGTCCTGGAGCGCGTCGCGGAGGCGCTTGCCTACGCCAACGCCAGCGACGCGCCGCAGGCGGAGCGGACGCTGAACCTCGAGGTCGTCGTGCAGGGCCGGGACGGCGGGTTCTTCGTCCTGGACAGAGACCCGATCCTCGTCCGGGTCGAGGCCGAGCCCGACAGGCCCGGCCTCTCGGGTCTGGCGGCGCGCCGGATCGCGGAGGATGGCGGCGATCCTGCGGCGGCGCTGCTGGCGCCTGGCGCCGTCTTCACCGGGGAGGTGACGGAGAAGAGCCGGCTGGTGGTGAGCGGGCTGCTGGACGGCGACCGGATCGAGGTGGTCCCGCAGGGCGACCCGGCCGACGGGATCGCGCTCGACGGCCCGTTCGTGATGTTCGGCGGGGCGGTGATCGGGGTGGTGGAGGGGGTGGATCGCGGTACCTTCGGCATCGCCCTGGTGCCCGCGCTGCCTGCCGAGACGATCCAGGCGCTGATCCGCGCCCTGGCTTTCGACACGACGAGCGACCGCCCCGAATCAGAACGTCAGCTGGTCATCGACCTGCGCAGCCCGGACGGCTCGCTGCTGCGGCCGACGGCGCCGGCGGCCTTCGTGCCTGAAGCGGAAGGCGAGGGCGCCTTCGCCGGCGTGGATCTGGGCGGCTTCGCGGTGCCGGCGCTGGTCGATTTCAATGCCGATGGCTGGCTGGACCTCGTTGTCGGTGCGGAGGACGGAATGCTTCGCGCCTGGCAGGGGACGGTGGATGGCTTCGTCGCACTGGCCGGCGCCGACAATCCCTTCGCCGCGATCGATCCCGGCCGGCGCAGCAGCCCGGCCTTCCTCGACGTGACCGGCGACGGCCTGCCGGACCTGGTGCTGGGCCATGAGGAGCGCACGCTCCAGGTGTTCGAGAACACCGGCGGCATCTTCAAGCCGCTGCTCGATCCGCCGGCACCCTTCGACGGCACCGAGCTGTTTCCGCTCGTCACCTCGGGGTCCGGCCAACCGCTGTCCGTGCCCGTCGTCTTCGACATGGTGGGCGACGGTCGCGCGGACCTGGTGGTGGCCGGCGGCTTGAACGGGCGCGTGCTGGTGTACGAGAACACCGATGCCGGCTTCAGGCTCGTGCTCGGCCCGCGCAGGGACGACCTGGACGGGCTGATCGTCGGCCCGGCCGGTGCGATCGACCTGGACGGCGACGGGTCGCCCGAGCTGTTGGGCGCGAGCGAACCGTTCTGGTTCATGGCGAATGACGGCCTGCCGGACGTGCCTTTCTCTGCCTGGGCCGATCTCGGCGACGGCTTCGCGCGCGTGCCCGGGGGCCGGAATCCGCTGGCCGGACAGGGCGGCTGGGCGCCGGCCTTCGGCGACATCGACGGCGACGGCGATGCCGACCTGGTCGTCGGGCGTGCGGATGGCACGCTCGGCCTGGTCCGGAACACGACGCCGCGCCACGTCGTGGACATCACCGTGGTGCCGACGAACGATGCGCCGGTCGGGCCAGCTGTCGTCGCGCTGCCGGCCTCCCGCGCGGGCGAGGCGCGGCCGATCGAGGCGGCCGCGCTGCTCGCGGGCTGGTCGGATCCGGATGGGGATGCGTTGCAGCTGCACGACGTGGTCGTGGTCGGCGGGCAGGGCACGCTGACCGACCATGGCGACGGCAGCTGGAGCTTCCTGCAGGCGCCGGGCCAGGCCGGCACGGTCACGCTGCGCTACCGCGTCGGCGACGGCATGGCGGAGTCGGCGGGGCTGGCGAGCTTCGAGCTGCTGCCGGCCAACCAGCCGACCGGCGGCGCGCTGCGCCTGGCCGTCACCGGCACGTCGGCGGCGCTCGGCGTGGAGGCGCGGCTGCGCGACGCGGACGGTCTGGGCGCGGTGAGCTACGCCTGGCAGACGCAGGACGGGGAGGGCGGCTGGCAGGATCTGCCCGGCGCGACCGGCCCGGCGCTGGCGCCTGGAGCGGTC
>NZ_JAPSMD010000623.1 GCF_027856955.1 Falsiroseomonas oryzae
GCCGCCACGGCGGCTGCGGCCACCGCCGCCGAGCGCGGCGGGCTCATCGCGGCCTGCGGCGGCGCCCGGCGCGGATCCGGCGCGCCATCCTCCCGGAAGGGCAGCCCGATCACGATCAGCAGCAGCATGACGAAGGAGAAAAAGACCCAGCCATAGATGATGTGGTCCGCCGCCGCTGCCTCCGCGCTGCCGAGGTAGTGGCCGAGCAGCACGATGCCGAAGGCCCGGAAGCCGTTGGCCACGATGGGCACGACGAGGGCCAGCACCATCACCAGCGCGCGCCGGCCGGGGCTGCGGAACATCACCATGGCGTACAGCGCGCCGAAGGCCAGCGCGGCGATCAGGAAGCGCAGCCCGGCGCAGGCCTCCGCCACCAGGAAGACGCCGGCCGGCGTCTCGATGATCAGGTCGTCCACGTAGTGCGGGATGCTCGTCGCATCGAGCAGGACGTCGATCATCCACGCCGTGATCTTCTGCAGCGCCGGCGTGGCGAAGGCGCCGAAGGGGACCAGGAAGACCAGGTAGATCAGCGGCGAGGCTATGGCGAGGCAGATGCGCCAGCCCAGGACCGACAGCATCAGCACATAGAACAGGCCGAGCGCGGTGAGCTGGCGCCCTTCCATGATGCCGAGCCGTTCCGCCAGCAGCCAGGCGAGGCCGGCCGGGATGCCGAGCAGCGCGAAGAGCGGCGCCGGGCGGGGCTGCATGCCCCGCAGCCGGTCCCGGCGCTGCCAGGCCAGCCAGATCGCGATCGGCAGCACCAGCCAGCAATGGTTGTAGGCGGCGGAACTGTCCCAGATGCGCACCGCCGCCGCCACCTCGTCGGCGAAGAGGTAGCCGAGGCCGGCCACGCCCAGGGCGAGCAGGATCAGGGTCGGCCGCCAGCCGGCGGAGGCATCGCCGCCCGGCAGGGCCACGTCATCACCCTGCAGGCTGCCGGGCGGAAGGGGGCGGGCCATGGCGCGGGTCCTAGTCGGAATGGGCCGATGGTGCGGCAGGCAGCATCGGGGTCATGTCGCGGATCCTCCCTTGCCTGCGGCCTGGCGCCGGCCGCGGGCCTGCCGGGACGCCGTGGCGGCGCCCGGGTGCCCGTCTCGGCGGCTGCCGCGTCCTGCTCGATCGGGGCGAGACCATTTCATAGCTTGAGATGCTTCCCAGAGAGTAGCCCTCAGAGTAGAGGATTTTGCGCTTAAGGTTGAGTTGGGGGTCCCGGGTGCACGATGGCGTGATCGTGGGTGCCGACCGGATCCCCTCCGCATCGCCGCACGGCGGCGCAGGAGCAGGCCCGCTGCGGATCCTCTACAGCCACCGCATCCAGTCCCGCGACGGCCAGGCCGTCCATCTGGAAGCCCTGGTCGGCGCCTTGCGCGGACAGGGGCATGAGGTCCGCGTCGTGGGCCCTTCCGCCTTCGAGACGGCGAACGAGGCCAAGGGCGGCGGCGCCGGTCTGACCGCCACGTTGCGCCGCATCCTGCCGCCCGGCCTCTCGGAGCTGGCGGAACTCGCCTACAGCATCCCCGCCTATCTGCGCCTCGCCCGCGCGGCGGCCGAGTTCCGGCCTGACGTGATCTACGAGCGCTACAACCTGTTCTACCTCTCCGGCGCCTGGCTCGCCCGCCGGCTGCGCATCCCCTTCCTGGTCGAGGTCAACGCCCCGCTGGCCGAGGAGCGTGCCCGCTTCGGCAACCTCCGGCTGCAACGCCTGGCGCGCTGGAGCGAGGCTTTCGTCTGGCGCAGCGCCGACCGCACGCTGCCGGTGACCGAGGTGCTGGCCGGCCATGTCGAGGCCGCCGGCGCCGCGCGGGACCGGACCGTGGTGATCCCCAACGGCATCCACCTGGAGGAATTCCCCGCCCCCGGCCCGGAGCCGGCTGACAAGCCGGAACTCGTCCTGGGGTTCGTCGGCTTCGTGCGCGACTGGCACGGCATGGACGCGGTGGTGCGCGCCATCGCCGCCTGGCAGGGCACGCCGCGCCTCTCGCTGCTGGTGGTCGGCGAAGGCCCGGCCCGGCCGGGGCTGGAGGCGCTGGCCGCCGGGCTCGGCATCGCCGACCGCGTCCGCTTCACCGGGCTCGCCCCGCGGGAGGAGGTGCCAGGCCTGATCGCCGGCTTCGACATCGCGCTGCAGCCCGCCGCCGTGCCCTATGCCTCGCCGCTCAAGGTCTTCGAATACATGGCGGCGGCGCGTCCCATCGTCGCGCCGGACCAGCCCAACCTGCGCGAGGTGCTGGAGCACGACCGCACCGCGCTGCTGTTCGACCCTGCCCGCCCCGGCGCGATGTGGGACGCGGTGCTGCGCCTGGCGACCGACCCCGCCCTGCGCGCCCGCCTGGGCGCTGCCGCCCGTGCCGAGGTGCTGGCCCGCGACCTGACCTGGGAGGGCAACGCCCGCCGCGTCGCCGCCCTGGCCGAGGCGGAGCGCCAGCGCCCCCGCCGATGAGCGGAGCGCCGGA
>NZ_JAPSMD010000624.1 GCF_027856955.1 Falsiroseomonas oryzae
CCATGGCGGCGCCGCTGCGCAGCAGCAGCGGGTCGCCGAACAGCACGCGCAGCCGCGCCAGCGCCGCGCTGGTCGCGGGCTGGCCGAGGCCGAGCCTGCGCGCCGCCCGCGTCACGCTCCGCTCCGCGAGCAGCGCGTCCAGCGCCACGAGAAGGTTGAGGTCGATGTCCTGAAGCCGCATCGACACTGTCGATAACGCCTATCGGCACGGCACGGGAAGCATCGCCCTGCCCGAGGCCCATCTGCGGCGTGTCGGCGGGATCGCCCGCCGGATGCCGGAGAGACGAGACCATGATAACCCGACGCCTCGCGCTCGGTGCGGCCGCCGCGCTTGCCGTGCTGCCCGTCCGCCCAGACCTCGCCGCAGCCCAGACGGGCCCGCAGCCCGGCGCGCGGCCGGTGCCGCTCGACATCGCCAAGTTCGACCGGCCCGGGGAGGGCTCGGTGAACTCCTTCATCCTTGTGGGCGAGCGGTCCTGCGTGATCCTCGACTGCCAGCGCACTCGGCTGGAGGCACGGCACGTCGTCTCCCTCGCCCGCGGTACCGGCCTGCCGGTCGAAGCGATCTTCCTCTCGCATGAGCACCCGGACCACATCGCCGGGCTGGAGACGGTCGCCGCTGCCTTCCCCGACGCGCCGATTATGGCGGGCGAGACGACGCGCGACTGGATCGCCGCGAACCGCGCGCAGCTGATCCCCTTCCTGAAGAACGTCCTGGGGCCCGCGGCGCCGGACGGCGTGCCGCTGCCGACGCGCGTGGTGCGGCCGGGCGAGGTGCTGATCCTTGCAGGCTCCGAGTGGCGCGTGGACCAGATCGGCCCCTGCGAGGCCTCCGGCATGACAATGCTGCACAACGAGCGACATGACGTGCTGTTCGCCGCCGACCTCTTCGACAACCGCTTCACGCCCTGGCTCGTGGACGGGACGACCGGCGCGTGGATCGCCGAGATCGAGCGCAACCTGCCGCGCTACGGCGATGTCGGCACGGCGCTGGTCGGCCATGGCGCGGCCGGACCGGCGCGGCCGATGATGCAGGACACGCTCGGCTATCTGCGCTTCTTCCGCGAGGCGCTGCGGCGCGAGCTGCCGGCCGCGGGCGATGTGCCGGCCGAGGGCCGCGCCCGCATCCGCGCCGCGCTCGCCGAGCGCTATCCGGGCTACCCGCAGGTCGTGCCCCTGCCGACGCTGCTCGACATGAATGTCGACGCAGTCGCCCGCGAGCTGCGCCGCTGATCGGGAGGATTGCGGGATGAAGCGCAGGCTCGCCATCATTGCCGGCGCCGGCCCCGGGATGGGGCTGGCGATCGCGCGACGCTTCGCGCGCGGCGGGTTCGACGTCGCGCTGATCGCGCGCGATGCGGGGCGGCTCGCCGAGAGCGCGGCTGAATTCGAGGGGCTGGGTGCGCGCGCCAGCGTGCACGCGGCCGACCTTTCCGACTTGGCGGCGGCCGAGGGCGCGATCCACGCGATCCGCGCCGCGCGCGGGCCAGCGGCCGTGCTGGCGTACAATGGCGGCGCGTGGAACCAGGGGGCGCCGCTTTCCATGACGGCCGAGGCGTTCCACCGCGACCTCGGGCTCTGCGTGTCGGGCGCCTATGCCTGCACGCGCGCGGTGCATGCGGACATGGCGGCGGGAGGCGGGACGGTGCTGTTCACCGGCGGCGGGCTCGCGTTGGCGCCGGGAGCTGGGGTGGGCGTGGCCTCCCTCGTGGCCGGCAAGTCCGGGCTGCGGGGCCTCGCGCTCGTGCTGCATGAGGAGCTGAAGCCGCAGGGCATCCATGTCGGCCTTGTGACCATCGCGGGGGTGGTGGCGCCCGGCACCGCCTTCGATCCGGACCGCATCGCAAAGGCCTATTGGGACATGCACATCGCGCCGCGGGGAGCGTGGACGGCCGAGACGGTGTTCCGCGGCGCCTGATGGCGCCTCCGCAAGCCCTGACTGGCGCGCGGTAGGCGGCTGCCGACCGCCACACGACACGGGAGCGATCGGAACAGGAAGGACCGCTCCCCGCCCAACCCGGACCTCACCCTACCCAGCCCGGCCCCGCAGCCCCTCGAAGAACCCCCGCAGCAACGCCGCCGCCTCGCCCTCCCGCACGCCGCCCACCACCTCCGGCGCGTGGTGGCAGGTGGGCTGCGCATAGAAGCGCGCGCCGTGCTCCACCGCGCCGCCCTTCGGGTCATAGGCACCGAACACCACGCGCCGCACCCGGAAGAAGCTGGCCGCCGCGGCGCACATGGCGCAGGGCTCCAGGGTCACCCACAGCGTCGCCTCCGGCAGGACCTTGTCGCCCGTCGCGGCGGCCGCGGCCCGCAGCGCCAGCATCTCGGCATGGGCGGAGGGGTCGCGCCGCGCCTCCACCTCGTTGCCGGCACGCGCCAGCACGGCGCCGGCGGCATCCGTGACCGCCGCCCCCACCGGCACCTCGCCG
>NZ_JAPSMD010000625.1 GCF_027856955.1 Falsiroseomonas oryzae
CGGCGGCTGGGGAGGGGCAGGGGAAGGCGGGTCGTCGGGCCCGCGTGTCGCGCCGCCGACGCGGCCGGAGGGATTGCCGCGGGCGCGCAGCACCTCGTCCATCGCGTCGCCGGACGGGGCCCCGGCCGCGCCGCGTTGCTGCGCCCGGGCCGCCGGCATGCCGGCTGGCACCAGCAGGGCGATGGCGAGGGCCATCTTGCGACGAGGCAGGAGCATGAATCCTCCGTTGGCAGGCTGTCCGCGGCGCCCTCCTGCCGAGCACGGACACGTTTCGACCTTGCCGGCAGCGTGGGGGGCGCGTCAATCACCGGGCAATGATCGACCCGTCGCGGTCAACCGCGCTGTGCGCCGGCGCATTGCGCCGGCGGGGCGGGTGCCGGCGCTACACCGGCGGCGCGCCGGATGGTAAGCGGCGCTGGCGCGGCGCCCGTAGCTCAGCTGGATAGAGCATCGGATTTCTACTCCGTAGGTCGGGGGTTCGAATCCCTCCGGGCGCGCCAGCGCGCTGCTTCCCGGACGATCCGCTTGCGCTGTGCGCAGCGGCGTCGCGCGTCATCCATCACCCCTGGGTGATACTGAGACGCGGCAAGCCATTGCCGGGGCGTCATGACGTAGGTTGATCGCCGCAGGACCGGAGGACCCGATGGCCGGAATCGGGCCGTTCCCTGTCTGACCCGGCTGATCGCCGGCACGGCGGGGAGCGCGGCAAAGCCGGCCATGATTGCCATTGATGGACAGCAGCCACGCACGCGCAGCGACCGAGACCGCCAAGCCCACTGGACCCGTCGCGGCCGGCCGGCCGCAGCCGGCGCTGCCCGGCCCGGAGGCCGCCGCCGAGCTCGCCGTGATCTACGACACCGCGCCGGTCGGGCTCTGCGTGCTCGACCGCGAGGGGCGGTTCCTGCGCATCAACGCGCGCCTCGCCGCCATCAACGGCCTGCCCGTCGCCGCCCATATCGGCCGCCGCGTGCGCGACATCCTGCCGGACCTCGCCGAGGCGGGCGAAGCGCTGCTGCAACGGATCTTCGAGTCCGGCCAGCCGATCCTCGGCGTCGAGCTCGAGGGCGAGACGCCCGCGCAGCCCGGCGTCCGGCGTGCCTGGGTGGAGGATTGGAGCCCGGTGCGGGACGCCGGCGGGCGGGTGGTCGCGGTCAACGTCGTCGCACGCGAGGTCACGGAGGAACGCGCCGCGGCGCGCGCGCTGCGCGAAGGCGAGGCCAGGCTCGCGACTCTCCTGGACGCGCTGCCTGTCGGCGTCGGGCTGGTCGACACGGCCGGGCGGCTCGTGGTGGCCAACCGCGAGATGCGCCGCTTCGTGTCCGAGGTCATCCCCTCGCGCGATCCCGCGCAGCACGACCGCTGGCGCGGCTTCCATGCCGATGGCAGCCGGATCGCGCCCACGGAGTTTCCCGCTTCGCGCGCCTTGCGCGGTGAATCGGTGCTGCCGGGCATCGACTTCATCCACGTGGCCGCCGACGGGCAGGAAGTCTGGACGCGGGTCGGCGCCGTCCCGCTGCGCGACGAGGCGGGCCGTGTGACCGGCGCCGTCAGCGTCGTGACCGACATCGCCGCGGAAAAGGCGGCGAAGGAACGCCAGGCGCTGCTGATGCGCGAGGTGAACCACCGCGCCAAGAATGCGCTGACGGTCGTGCAGGCCGCGCTGCGCCTCACGCCGCGCACCGACCCGGGGGCCTATGCCCGCGCGGTGGAGGGGCGCGTCGCCGCGCTGGCGCGGGCGCATACCCTGCTGGCCGACGGCGCCTGGCAGGGGGGGGCGCTGCACCCGCTGCTGGAGGCGGAGCTGGCGGCCTTCCTGCCCGCCCAGCGTGTCGGCACCGGCAGCGGGGTCCAGCCCCCGCCCGCCGTCACGCTGGACGGCCCGCCGCTGCAGCTCGCGCCGACCGCGACGCAGGCGCTGGCCATGGCGCTGCACGAGCTGGCGACCAATGCCGTGAAATACGGCGCCCTGTCCTGCCTCGGCGGCGTCGTCGCCGTGACCTGGACGATAGCCGCGGAGGAGAAGCTGCTGCGGCTGCGCTGGGCGGAGCGCGGCGGCCCGCCGCTGCACGGCCCGCCCGACCGGCGCGGCTTCGGCTCCCGCGTGCTGGAGGCGACGATCCGCGACCAGCTCGGTGGCCGGGTGCGGCGCAGCTGGGAGGCAGCCGGCCTGGTCTGCGAACTGGAGATCCCGCTCGCCCGCGCCGAGGCGTCGGAGGCGCCGGCCGACGAGGCGCGCCCCGCCGGCTGACGGCCTGCGCTCAGCTGCCGTCGAGCGCCAGGACAGCGAAGCTCGCCAGCCAATGCGAGCCCATGTAGTGGCCGTCCACATGCGGCAGGGATGCGGCCACGTGGCGCGCCGCTGCCGCCTCCGCCGCCGGGCGGCGCGGGTCGCCTGCGGCGAAGCCGGCCGCCAGCGCCCGCCAGCACCAGGC
>NZ_JAPSMD010000626.1 GCF_027856955.1 Falsiroseomonas oryzae
CGGCAGGTGGCGCTGGGCCGCGTTGTCCTGCAGGGCAACCAGGCCCTGTCGGAGGCCGAGCTGCGCGGCGCGGTCGCGCCGCTGGCCGGCCGCACCGCGACGCTGGCGCAGATCGAGGAGGCGCGGCTGGCCGTGCTGCGCGCCTATCGCGCGGCGGGCTACCCCTATGTCGCGGTCGGCGCGGGGCTGGCGCCGCTGCCGGACGGCACGGCGGAGCTGCGGCTGCTGGTGACAGAAGGCTTCATCGCCGAGGTGAAGCTGGACGGCGAGGATATCGGCCCCGCAGCGCGCCAGGCACTGCGCTTCCTCGATCCGCTGGTCGGCCAGCGGCCGCTGTCCAATGCCGCGCTGGAGCGCGCGCTGCTGCTCTCCTCCGACATCGCGGGCGTCACCGCGCGCGGCGTGCTGCGCCCCCTGCCGGGCGAGCCCGGCGCCCTGCAACTGGTGGTTCAGCTGGCGCGCCGGCCGGTCACGGGCTTCCTCAACCTGGACAACCGCGGCTTCGAATCGACCGGCGCCTGGCAGGGGCTGCTTGTGGGCCAGCTCAATGCCTTCACCGCCTTCGGCGAGCGGACCGAGCTGGCAGTGCTGCAGACCGACGGCAACGGGCAGACCTTCGTGCAGCTGACCGAGGAGGCGTTCATCGGCGCCTCCGGCCTGCGCGTGCGCGGCTATGTCGGCGGCGGCCGCGTGCAGCCCGGCTCCCCGCTCTCCGCCATCGGCTATGTCGGCGACACACGCGTCGCCGGCGCGGCGCTGTCCTATCCCATTATCCGCAGCCGGCCGATGAACCTGACCGCCATCGGCCAGTTCGACGCCTTCGAGAGCACGGTGGAGGCGCGCATCGGGCCCGGCCAGCCGCGCACCCGCCAGGCGCGCGACGCGGTGCGCGCGCTGCGCGTCGCGCTGGAGGGCTCGGCGCTGGATGCGCTGCTGGACTTCGCGCCGGCGGCGGCGACGACGACCGGCCTGGTGCGCTTCAGCCAGGGCGTCACCACGCTCGGCGCGACGGACGGCTTCTCCGGCAGCACGGCGCGCTTCGGCAGCGATTTCGGCTTCACCAAGGTGGTCGGCGAGGTCTCCCGCCTGCAGCCGCTGTTCTCCCCGGCCGAGGGCTGGCTGGTGTCGCTGTTCGGCATCGCTGCGGGGCAGTGGAGCGACGACGTGCTGCCGCCGGCCGAGAAGTTCTACCTCGGCGGCAGCCGGCTGGGCCGCGGCTACTATGCCGGGCAGGTCTCGGGCGACCGGGCGCTTGCGGGGACGATCGAGCTGCAGGCCGGGCGGGTCTTCGACATCGCCATGCCGGAAGGCTGGCCGGGCGGGTCGGAGCTGAAGCTCGGCACGCAGTTCTACCTGTTCCGTGACGCGGGCCAGGCCTGGGACAACGGGCCGGCGGGGCTGGACCGGCGGCTGGCGTCCTGGGGCGGCGGCGTCCGGCTGCAGTTCGACGAGCGCGTGCAGCTCGACCTGGAAGGCGTGCACCGGCTGGTGCTGAACCCCGATGGCGCGGGCGTGCGGCAGCTGGACGAGAACGCGATGTACGCCCGCCTGCTGGTGCGGTTCTAGCCGATGCGCGCCCCCCGCCTGCTCCGCGCCGCGCTGCTGGCCTCCACCGCGCTGCTGCCGGCAACCGCGCTGGCGCAGCGGCCAGGCGGCGGCAGCGTGCAGGCGGGCAGCGCGACGATCGACCAGACCGACCCGGCGCGCACCCAGGTGACGCAGACCAGCGACCGCGCGGTGATCAACTGGACGACGTTCAACATCGGCGGAACGCACCATGTGAACATCGACCAGCCGGCGGCCTCCTCCTGGTCGCTGCAGCGGGTCACGGCGCCGGATCCATCGACCATCGCGGGCCGGCTCACCTCCAACGGCGGCGTGGCGATCGTCAACCGGTCCGGCATCACCTTCGCCGCCGGCGCGCAGGTGGACGTCGCGAGCCTGATCGCCACCACCTCCGACATCACCAACGGCAACTTCATGGCCGGCGTGATGGCCTTCGACGGCGCGCCCAACCCCGGCGCGCGGGTGGAGAACCGGGCCGGCAGCACCATCACCGTGCGCGAACAGGGGCTGGCGGCGCTGGTCGGGCCGGTGGTGGCGAATGCCGGCGTGATCCGCGCGCGGCTCGGGCGCGTCGCGCTGGCCGGCGGGGCGGAGCGCTTTACGCTGGACCTGGCGGGCGACGGGCTGCTCTCCATCGACGTGACGCAGCAGGTCAGCACGGGGCCCGGCGGCGGCGTCGCGCTCGTGACGAACACCGGCACCATCGAGGCCGATGGCGGCAGCATCCTGCTGAGCGCCACCGCTGCCTCCGGCGTGGTGGAGCGGCTGGTCAGCGCCGGCGGCACCATCCGCGCCGACACGTTGCCGCCGGCCGCCGCGGGCCAGGCGGAGCGCCGCGGCACCATCGCGGTGCGCGGCCA
>NZ_JAPSMD010000627.1 GCF_027856955.1 Falsiroseomonas oryzae
CGGCGCAGGCGGGCAGGGCGAGCAGCGCCAGCAGCGCGGCCGTCCGCCACGGGGCGGACATGCGCGGGGCGCGGCGGGGGCGGTGCGGCGCGGGGTCCGGCATGGCGTCTCCGGTGCGGTGCGGCGCCGTCATGCTGGCGGCGGATCGTGCGCTTGTCATGCAGGCAGCATGGCAGGGATGTGGCGGCAGGGGGCGCCGCGGCTTTGCAGCCCCTCCCTGGCGCGGCAGTCTGCCGGCCGAATCCGCAGGGGGTGCCCGTGCAGCTCGACGACCCGACGGTGCTGGCCGAGGTCCGCGCCGTCTTCGACCGCTACGAGGCGGCGCTGATGGCCAACGAGACGTCGGTGCTGGACGAGATCTTCTGGGCCGACCCGCGCACCGTCCGCTTCGGCATCACCGAGATCCTCTACGGCCACGACGCCATCCGCGCCTTCCGCGGCTCGGTGAAGAGCTACGCGCAGCGGGTGCAGAAGCGCGTCCACATCACGAGCTTCGGCCAGGACTTCGCCTGCACCCACCTGGAATACGAGCGGGTCGGGACCGGCCTCATCGGCCGGGAGACCAAGGTCATGGCGCGGCTGCCCGGGCTCGGCTGGCGCGTGGTCTCGGCGCATGTCTCGCTGCTCGGCCAGGGCGATCCGGGGCGGCAGATGCAGGCGCCGGCGACGTGAGCGCGCATGTGGTGGTGATCGGCGCCGGCATCGTCGGCGCTGCGACGGCGCTGGAGGCGCTCTCCGCCGGCTTCCGCGTCACCATCCTGGAGCCCGGCGAGCCGGGCGGGGAGCAGGCGGCGTCCTACGGCAATGGCTGCTGGCTCAGCCCGATGTCGGTGATCCCGCCCTCGGTGCCCGGGTTGTGGAAGAAGCTGCCGAAGTTCCTCTCCGATCCGCTCGGGCCGCTGGCGATCCGCTGGTCCTACCTGCCGCGCGTCGCGCCCTGGCTGGTGCGCTACCTGCTGGCCGGCTGGACCGAGGCGAAGGTCGAGGCGACGGCGCGCGCGCTGCGGCCGCTGCTGGTGGACGCGCCGGCGCTGCACAAGGCGCTGGCCGAGCGCGCCGGCGTCGCGCGGCTGATCGAGCGGCGCGGCCTGATGTATGTCTACGAGAACCGCGCGCAGTTCGACTCCGAGGCGATGGCGTGGCGCATCCGCCGCAAGGTCGGCATCGAGTGGCTCGAACTCGAGGCCGACGAGATGCGGCAGCGCGAACCCGAGCTCGACCGTCGCTACGGCTTCGGCGCGCTGGTGGAGGAGGGCGGGCATTGCCGCGACCCCGGCGCCTATGTTGCGGCGCTGGTCGCGCAGGCGGTGGCGGAAGGCGCGGAGCTGCGCCGCGCGCGCGCGACCGGGTTCCGGATCGAGGGCGGGCGGCTGCGGGCCGTGCGGACCGAGGACGGCGAGGTCGCGGCCGACCGGGCGGTGATCTGCGCCGGCGCCCATTCGAAGGACCTCGCGGCCGCCGCCGGCTCCCGCGTGCCGCTGGAGAGCGAGCGCGGCTACCACGCCATGGTGGTCGACGCGCCGGTCGGCCCGCGCACGCCGCTGATGCCCTTCGACGGCAAGATGTCCGTGACGCTGACCGACCGCGGCCTGCGCTGCGCCGGCCAGGTGGAGATCGCGGGGCTGGCGGCGGCGCCGAACTGGAAGCGGGCGGAGATCCTGCGCGACCACCTGCTGCGGAGCTTCCCCGCCCTGCCGCGCGACCTGCCGGCGGAGCGGGTGAAGGTCTGGATGGGCCACCGCCCCTCCATGCCGGACGGTCTGCCCTGCCTGGGCCCGGCGGCGGCGACGCCCGACATCGTCCTGGCCTTCGGGCATGGCCATGTCGGGCTGGTGGCCGGGCCGCGCAGCGCGCGCATCGCCGTATCTCTGCTGGCTGGAGGCACGCCGGAAATCCCGATTGCGCCGTTCCGACCGTCGCGATTCGCTTGACATCGTTTTGTGCTGGTGTTTGCGGTCCGTGAGTGCCATGCTGGTAGGTGGCGGCCCTGCATCGTGTCGGGTCGTGTCCTGGGTAGCGGATTGATAGACAAGTGTTTCCCGACAGCGAGCAGGGTGGCTCCGGCCCGATCGAGGCCGAAGTTAAGTGGTACAATGCCCGGAAGGGCTTCGGCTTCGTCCTCGGGCCCGATGGGCAGGACGTCTTCTTCCACGCTTCCGCCCTGACGGAAGCTGGGATCGAGCCGCCGGAGACCGGCGACAAGCTCAACTGCGAGATCGGCACCGACCGCCAGGGGCGGCGCCTGGTCACGCGCATCCACAGCGTCATCAAGGGCCCCGGCGGGGGCGACCGGCCGCGCGGCGGCTTCGGTGATCGTCCGCCGCGGCGCGATTTCGGTGGCGGCGGCGGCTTCGGCGACCGTCCGCCGCGGCGCGACTTCGGCGGCGGTGGCGGCTTCGGCGGTGGCGGCGGCTTCGGTGACC
>NZ_JAPSMD010000628.1 GCF_027856955.1 Falsiroseomonas oryzae
GCCGGGCGCGGCCGGGACGACGAGGCGCACCGCGCGCCCCTGCGCCCGCGCGGCCGGGGCGGCGAGCGCCGCGACTCCGGCCGCCAGCATGGTCCTGCGCCGCATGGCCGTTCCTCCGATCCTTCTGGCTGCGAGGATCGCCATCCACCCCCTGCTGTCAATCGCGGGCCCTGTGCTACAGCGCCGGCGCATGGACCCGCAGAGCGAACTGGCGAAGGTGAAGGCCCGCATCCGGGCGCTGGCGGCGCGCACGGTGGAGCGCGGCTGCTCGGAGGCGGAGGCGATGGCGGCCGCCGCGAAGGTTGGCGAGCTGCTGGAGGTCTACGGCCTCTCCATGTCCGAGGTGGAGCTGCGTGAGGAAGCCTGCGTGCAGCGCGTGCTCGTCTTCGACGACCCGCGCCGCCAGGCGATGGGCTGGCTGTTCCCGGCGCTGCTGCGCTTCACCGAATGCCGCGGCTGGACCGTCGGCCGTGCCGACTACGTCATCTTCGGCCTGGAGCCCGACGTGCAGATGGCCGAGTACCTGATGCATGTGATCGCCACCGCGCTGAGCTACGAGGAGGCGCGCTTCCGCAGCGGCCCCGACTACCTGAGGTCGCGTGCCGCGCCGCAATCCGTGCTGCGCAGCTTCCGCATCGGCTTCGCCGACCGCATCGCCGCTCGGCTGGAGGAGCTCGGCAGCCATCGCCGCGCGACGGAGCAGGCCGCGCAGGCCGAGGCCGCGCGCAACGGCGCGGCAGGCACCGCGCTGGTGCTGATGAAGCAGCGCAAGATCGAGGAGGGGTTCCGGTCGCTCGGCGTGCGCCTGCGTACCGTCACGCGCAGCACCGTGGTGCGCGACAAGGGCGCCTATGGCCGCGGGCGGGAGGCCGGCGGGCGGGTCGGCCTGGATCGCCCGGTCGGCGCCGGCGCCACGCCACGCCTGCCGAGGCGATGAGCTGGCGCGACCCCCAGGCCCGCAGGCTCTACGCCTGGGAGGATGCGGTGGTCGCGCCGCGCGACCGCAGCCTGGTGCCCTTCGCGCGGCTGCAGGCGCTGGTGGACCATGTCTGGGCCGAGGAAGGGCGGCGCTGGCCGCCGCGCGTGCGCCCCTTGCCGAAGCAGGCCCGCCGCACCGTCGCCCGCGCCACCCGCACCGCCATCGAGGCGCCGCCCGAACTGCCGAGCTGGGTGCTGCTGCACGAGGTCGCGCATGCCCTGACGGCGGATGTGGACGGCACCCATGCCGGGCACGGGCCGGATTTCGTGTCCGCCTATCTGCGCCTGCTGGTCCGACACGCCCGGCTCGACCGGGCGCTGCTGGAAGCGAGCCTGGGCGAGGCCGGCATCGCCTGGACGCCGGCCTGACCGGCGTTCGGTCGCGGCGGCGTCCGCAGGAGGGCGAGCGTTCCAGCAGTCACGGCGTGCTGATCGGGTTGCGCTCCGAATAGTCCGGCGCTGCGCCGATCCGCTGCCGCTACGCCTTGCCCCGCGTCTCGGACCGAGCCGCGGCGAGCTCGGTGCGCAACCGCTCCACCTCGGCCTGCAGCGCGGCGATGCGCGCAGCGTCCCCGGCGCCCTCCGCCGCGTCGGGCTGGCCCGGCCGGAAGGGCGCGAAGAGGCTCATCGCGCGCTCCATCATCGCCACGTTCTGCTTGCCGATCTCCTCGAGCCCGCCGAAGGGGATGAAGCCGCCCATCGTCTGCTCCATCGCGCGCCGCACCTGGTCCTGCTGGCGGGCGAAGGCGCCCATCACGTTCTCCAGGTATTTCGGTACCAGCGCCTGCATGCTGTCGCCGTAGAAGCCGATGATCTGGCGCAGGAAGGAGGTCGGCAGCAGGTTGCGGCCCTTGGCCTCCTCCTCGACGATGATCTGCGTCAGGACGGATCGGGTGATGTCCTCGCCGGACTTCGCGTCGTAGACGACGAAATGCCTGCCCTGGCGCACCATCGCGGCCAGATCCTCCAACGTGACGTAGGAGGAGGATTCGGTGTTGTAGAGCCGTCGGTTCGCGTATTTCTTCACGACGACCGGGGGGCTGGCCGGCGTCTCGGCCGCCTCTCCCGGCGGGTGGGTGGTATCCTGTGACATGCCTTGCCTTCCGCGCGGCCGTCCCGCCGCCTGGCTGGATGCTAACATGGGCTTGGTTGCAGTGCGAAACCCCCGCTGCGGAGATTCGCTGCGATGTCCTCTTGGCTGCCGTGCGAATCGTTAGTCCGAAGCCCGGTGATTTCCCGCGTCGTCGTCGCGGGCTAGTGATGCCGCATGACCGGAGACCGTCCGAAGCCGGACGACGCCGAGCTCGAGCGGCTCGCGGAGGACTGGATCACGCTGTGGCAGAGCGAGCTCGCCGCGCTGGCCGCGGACCGCGAGGCGGCGGAGGCCTGGGCCGCGTCCGCTTCCGCCTGGGCCGGCCTGGGCGCGGCCTGGCTG
>NZ_JAPSMD010000629.1 GCF_027856955.1 Falsiroseomonas oryzae
GCTGCCGGAGGCGCACCGCGCCGCCGTGCTGGCGGCCGCCCGCAACGCGGAGGCCCGCGGCTGGCGGCTGGCCGCCGAATCGCAGGCCGAGGCGGAGGCGCGTATGGTGGCGCGCGGCGTGCAGGTGGTGCCCGCCTCGCCCGAGCTGCTCGCCGCCATCCGCCGTGCCGGCGAGACCATGGTCGAGGAATGGGCGCAGCGCGCCGGCGAGGACGGTCGCCGGATGCTTGCGGAGTACCGCGCGGCACGCGGCTGACCGCGCGCGCACCCCCTTGCGCGTCGCGTCGGATTCCGCGCAAGAGCGACGGGCGAGGGGGACTTCACCGATGAGCCTGTTCCGCTGCACGACATGCGCGCCGGGCGGGCGCCGCTGAGATGGCGGCGCTGCGACGCGGGCTCGACCTGCTCTACCTGCTCGGCGGCATCGCCGGCGGGATCGCCCTGGCCGCGATCGCCGGCATCATCGCGGCCCAGGTGGTCGGCCGGCAGTTCGGCCTGCAGCTTGCCGGCGCCGACGACCTGACCGCCTTCGCGGTCGCGGGCTCGGCGCTGCTGCCGCTGGCCTATGCCTTCCGCCACGGCGCCCATATCCGCGTGGACCTCATCATCGGCCATGTGCGCGGCCGCGCGCGCTTCGCGATGGAGGCGCTGGCGCTGGCGCTGACTGCCGGACTCTGCGCCTTCCTCGCCTTCGCCATGGCCGACCTGGCCTATGATTCCTGGCAGTTCGAGGACGTGGCGCAGGGCACGGTGCCCTGGACGCTGTGGTATCCGCAGGCCGCCTGCGCGCTGGGATGCGCGCTGTTCGCCGTGGCGCTGCTGGATGACCTGGCGGTGCACCTTTCGGGCGGCACGCCGTCCTACCGCCGGGCGGCCGAGGCCTCCGCCGTGGCGCGCGCGGCGGAGGAGATCTGAGCATGGAACTCGCCCAGACCGAGGCCGGGCTGCTGCTGCTCGGCGCGCTGTTCGCCATCCTCGCGCTCGGCGTCTGGATCGGGCTCGGCCTGCTGGCCACGGGCCTGGTCGGCGTGATCGCGCTGCCCATGCTGATGCCGGGGCTCGCGACCTTCCCGGCCGAGAAGGTGCTGGGCAGCGCGGTGTGGGGCTCGCTCGCCTCCTGGACGCTCGCCGCGCTGCCGCTCTTCATCTGGATGGGCGAGATCCTGTTCCGCACCCGCCTGAGCGAAGACATGTTCAAGGGCCTGGCGCCGTGGGTGCAGCGCCTGCCCGGGCGGCTGATGCATGTGAACGTCATCGGCTGCGGGATCTTCGCCGCCGTCTCCGGATCCTCCGCGGCCACCGCCGCCACGATCGGGAAGATGGCGCTCCCGGCGCTGCTGCAGCGCGGCTACCACGCGCCGATGGCAATCGGCAGCCTGGCGGGCGCCGGCACGCTCGGCCTGCTGATCCCCCCTTCCATCGTGATGATCGTCTATGGCGTCGCGGCGGAAGTCTCGATCGTCCGGCTGTTCATCGCGGGCATCATCCCCGGCCTGATGCTGATGGCGCTGTTCAGCGGCTACATCGCCGTCTGGTCGCTGCTGAACCCGAAGCTGACGCCGCCCCCCGACCCGCCCATGCCCTTCCGGGAGAAGCTGAAGGCGTCCGGCCAGCTCATACCGGTGGTGCTGCTGATCGCGTTCGTCATGGGCAGCATCTATTTCGGCTGGGCGACGGCGACGGAAGCGGCGGTGTTCGGCGTGGTCGGCGCGCTCGCGCTCTCCGCCTGGGGGCGCACGCTCACCTGGCGCAGCTTCACGGACAGCCTGATGGGCGCGGTCCGGCTGTCCTGCATGATCAACCTGATCCTGGCAGGCGCCGCCTTCCTGACGAAGGCCATGGCCTATTCCGGCATTCCCGCGGCGATGGCCGCATGGGTGGGCGCGCAGGGCTTCAGCCCGGTCACCATCATCCTGGTGCTGACGCTCATCTACCTGGTGCTGGGCTGCTTCATCGACGGCATCAGCATGATCGTGCTCACCGCCTCCGTCGTGCTGCCGATCATCGCCGCGACCGGCTTCGACCTGATCTGGTTCGGCATCTTCATCGTGCTGGTGGTGGAACTGGCGCAGATCACGCCGCCCGTCGGCTTCAACCTCTTCGTGCTGCAGGGGCTGACCGGCAAGGACATCCTGACCGTCACCCGAAACACGCTGCCGTTCTTCGTGCTGATGCTGGTCGCCGTCGCGCTGGTGACGATCTTCCCGGGGATCGTCACCTTCCTGCCGAACACCATGTTCGGCGCCTGAAGCCGGTCGCGCCGGCGGGGGGGAAGGCCCTCCCGCCGGCGCGGGCCGCTCTTCAGCGGGTGCCGCTGCCGGTGCCGCCGGAGCCGCCCTGGCCGCCGCTGCTGCTGCCGCCGCCCATCGAGCCGCTGCCCATGTTGCCCGGCGCGCCGCTGCC
>NZ_JAPSMD010000630.1 GCF_027856955.1 Falsiroseomonas oryzae
CATCGACCCCCCGCCGCTGCGTCGCCTGCCGCCGCCGGAGCCGGAGCGCTCGCCCGCCGCGCTGGCGGCGGTCTGGTTGCTCTCCCTGGCGCTGGTCGGCGCGGCCGGGTGGGCGATGTGGCACTACCGGGCCGAGATCACCGCCGCCTGGCCGCCCGCCGCCCGGCTCTACCAGGCGATCGGGCTGGAATAGGCGCTGGCGCTAATCCGCCGTCGCGCCGCTGGCCCGCACGATCGGCGCCCAGCGCGCGATCTCGCTGCGGATGAAGGCGCCGAATTCCGCCGGGCCGCCCTCCAGCACCTGCATGCCCTGGCCGGCCAGCCGCTCGCGCACCGCGGGCGTGTCCAGCGCGGCGCGCGCCGCCTCGTTCAGCCGTGCCACCACCGCATCCGGCGTGCGCGCGGGCGCGGCGAGGCCGAACCACGCCGTCACGTCGAACCCGGGCAGGCCGAGCTCGGCCAGCGGCTTCACCTCCGGCCAGCCCGGCATCGGCCGCAGCCCGGAGAGCCCGATGGCGCGCAGCCGGCCGCCCTGCACCTGGCCGAGCGCCACGGGCACGGAGGCGAAGGTCATCGTGGTCTGCTTCGCCAGCACCGCGTTGACGCTCTCCGGCGCCGAGCGGAACGGGACATGCGTCAGCCGCACGCCGGTCATCTGCTCCAGCACCGCGCCGCCGAGATGCTGCGAGGTGCCGGACCCGCCCGAGGAATAGGTCAGCTCGCCCGGCCGCGCGCGGGCCGCGGCGACGATGTCGGCCACGCTGTTGAACGGGCTGTCGGGGCTCACCACCAGCACGTTGGGGCTGGTGGCGCAGAGCGTGACCGGTGCGAAATCCGCCACCGGATCGAAGGGCATGGTGCGGTAGAGCGCGGGGTTGATGCCATGCGTGCTGACGGTGGCCATCAGCAGCGTGTGGCCATCCGGATCGGCGCGCTTCACCACCTCGCCGGCGATGTTGCCGCCGGCGCCCGGGCGGTTCTCCGCCACCACGGACTGGCCGAGGCGGCGGCCCATCTCCTCCGCCATGGACCGCGTCAGGATGTCGGCGGCGGAGCCGGCGCCGATGGTGACGAGGATGCGCACAGGGCGCGTCGGGAAACCCTGCGCGACGGCCGTGGCTGAAGGGAGAGCCGGCGCAGCGAGCGCGGCGGCCAGGACGGCACGGCGATGCACGGCACGGCCCGTCATGGCACGACCCCCACGCCCTGGATCTCCACCAGGATGCCCGGCCGCGCGAAGCCGGCAACGGTGATCAGCGCGCTGCACGGGTATTTCCCGCCCGGGAAGGCTTCCTTGCGAAGGTCCACCAGCAGGTCGCCATGGCGCGGGTCCAGGATGAAGGTAGTGCTGTAGACGAGGCAGGACAGGTCGCCGCCGGCCCGCCGCAGCGTGCGGTCGATCAGCGCGTAGCAGGTGCGCACCTGCGCGGCGAAGTCCCAGGAGATGTCCTTGCCCTCCAGGTCGGTCGTGGTGGTCTGGCCCGAGAGCCAGACCATGCGGCCGCCCTGCGTCACGATGGCCGGCGAGAAGGCACGCGACTGCTGGAACGCGCTGCCTTCGAGATGCGTCACGCTCAACGACACACGGCCCTCCTGCCTGCTTGCACGGCCAGGGTGGGCAGCGCCTCACGCAGCTGTCAAACCCGGCCCTGGGAGGCCACGATTCGCATGACGGACGCCATGACAGACGCCGGGATCCGTGACCTTCTGCTGGCGACGCGGCGCATCGCCGTCGTCGGCGCCTCCGACCGGCCGAGCCGGCCCAGCCACGGCGTCTTCGGCTTCCTCCTCGCACGCGGCTACGATGCGGTGCCGGTGAACCCGGTGCTGGCCGGCCGCGAGATCCACGGCCGCGCCGCGCTGTCCGCGCTGGCGCAGGCGGCGCCGCTCGACATGGTGGACGTGTTCCGCCGCAGCTCCGAGGCAGGGGCGGTGATCGACGAGGCGGTGCGGCTGGGCGCGCGCTCCGTCTGGCTGCAACTCGGCGTCGTGGACGCGGCCGCGGCGGCACGTGCGCGGGCGGCGGGCCTGGTCGTGGTGATGGACCGCTGCCCGGTGATCGAGTGGCGGCGCCTCGGCCTGCCCGACCGGGTCGGCTGAGGGCGCCAGGATGGCCGCAAGCGGGGCGCGTCACGGATCGTCACAGGGATGCCGCTTGAAAACCCTGACACCCTGGGCCACGTTCCCCATTGCATGAATTCCCGGTAAGGTGACGCGGGCACCTGCCGGGCGATCCTCCCGCGCACCGCCTTGGAGAGAGGACCAGACAGCACCATGACGGACGAGGAACGCCGGATCATCACCAGCTTCGTGGAGCGGGTGAGCGGCGCGGCGAATGCGGCGCCGGCGCGCCCGGCCTCGCCCTGGGGCGCGCTGGGCGGCGGCGCCCAGCCGG
>NZ_JAPSMD010000631.1 GCF_027856955.1 Falsiroseomonas oryzae
AGCATGCGGCGGCGGGGTCTGCTCGGCGCCGGGCTCGCGGCGCTGGCCGCGCCGGCCGTGGCGCAGGCGCCGGCGGGCTGCGCGGGTCCGGTCTACCTGACCATCGACACCGGCTGGAGCCGGGAGGCGGAGCAGATCGCCGCCATCCTGAAGCGCCGCGGGGTGCGCGCGACGCTGTTCATTGCCGACGAGCCGACCTTCCGCGGCGACACCACGCTCTCCGACGCCTGGGCGCCCTTCTGGCGCGCCCGTGCGGCGGAAGGCCACGTCTTCGCCAGCCACACCTGGCGGCACTGGTATTTCCGCGGCGATCCGGCGGCGGGGCAGGTGAACTTCGTCGCGCGCAGCGGCCCGGGCTCGGAGGTGCTGGACCAGGCGAAGCTCTGCGCCGAGCTGGCCCGCCCGGTGGAGGCGCTGCGGCGCATGGCGCCGGAGGCGGTGGTGCTGCCGCTGTGGCGCGCGCCGGGCGGCATCACCACGCCGAACGCGCTGCGCATGGCCGCCGCCTGCGGCCTGCGCCACCAGGGCTGGACGCGCAACGGCTTCCTGGGCGACGAGCTGGACAGCGCGCAGCACCCGAACGCCGTGCTGCTGCGGCGCAACCTGGCGAACATCCGGCCGGGGGAGGTGCTGGTGATGCATTGGGGCGTGCGCAGCCGCCGCGAGCCCTTCGCCGGGATCATGGAGGAGCTCGTCGCCGGGCTGCTGGCGCGGGGGCTCTGCTTCGAGACATTGCCGCCGGGGGGGATCGCGGCCTGATGCTGCAGTGGCTGATGAATCTTTGGGTGGATGCCTCCGGCGCCGTGTACGAGGGCGCGGTGCAGCCGGCGCTCTACGCGGCGGGCATGATGGAATACGCCGACCGCGTGCAGGAATGGCTGGACTTCGCACTGCTCGGCCTGGTGCAGATCGTCGTGGTCTATGCCGTCTGTCGCCCGCTGGAGGCGCTGCGCCCGGTGGAGGCGGTGACCGACCACAAGGCGATCTGGACCGACGTGATCTACACGCTGCTGGCGCGGCTGGGCCTGCTGCCGCTGATCGCCTTCGTGCTGCTGTCCTCGGCGGAGCGCACGCTGCAGGGGCTGCTGGCCGATACCGGCTTCGTCGCGCCGACGCTCGAGACGCTGATCCCCGCGCTGCGCGACATGCCGCTGGTGGCGCTGCTGCTGTATGTCGTGATCCTGGACTTCGGCGAATACTGGCGGCACCGCTTCCAGCACATGTTCGGCTGGTGGTACGCGCTGCACAGCGTGCACCACGCGCAGCGCCAGATGACCTTCTGGACCGACGACCGCAACCACCTGCTGGACGATGCGATCGCCGCCCTGTGGTTCGGCGCGGTGGCGCTGCTGATCGGCGTGCCGCCGGTGCAGTTCGTGCTGATCGTCATGCTGCGCCAGCTTGCCGAGAGCCTGAGCCACGCCAATGTCCGCCTGGATTTCGGCCGGGTCGGGGAGCGCGTGCTGGTCAGCCCGCGCTTCCACCGCATCCACCACGGCGAGCTCTCGGCCGGCGAGGATGGGCGCAACTACGCGGTGCTGCTGCCGGTCTGGGACTGGATCTTCCGCACCGGCGACTTCGACCGCACCAGCTACCCGCGCACCGGCGACCCGATGGCGCCGGAGAGCCTGGCCACGGGCGGCTGGCTGCGCCAGCAGGTGGACGGGCTGAAGGAACTGGGCAAGGCGCTGCGCGGGCGCTGAGCCCGCGCAGACCGCCGCCTCATCGGTAGTTCGGCACGTAGCCCGCGGGCGGGGCGCCCTGGTGCCATTGGCCGTACTGATCGTACCAGCCGCCATAGCGCGGGTCGTAGCCCTGCGCGGGGTAGGGCGGCTGCTGCTGTGCCACGGCGGGATTGGGCGGTGGCGTCAGCGCGCCCGCGACCGTGCCGAGCGCACCGCCGATCAGCGCGCCGCGCCCGGCGCTGCCGGTCATCGAGCCGATCAGCGCGCCGGCGCCCGCGCCGAGCGCGGTGCCGGTCAGTGCGCGCTGGTTGCGGTCGTTGGGGTCGTAGCCGCTCGTGCAGGCGCCCAGCGTCAGCGCCGGGACGAGCAGGAGGGCAGGGAGGATGCGTCGCATGGGCCTTCGCTCCGGCTTGGCCGCCGCGCCCGGCGCGGCGGTTCGTCTGCCGGGGAGAGCAACGCCCGGGCACGGCAGGAGTGGGGCAGGGCGGTGGCGGGATCGGGCCGGCGGAATCACGCCTGCGCCAGCAGGCCCGTGGCGCGATCCTTGCGCGGACGCATCGGATGCCGCAGATCAGCCCCCGAAGACCGCGCTGACAGGACCATCATGCCGCAACCGATTCCCCGCCGCGCGCTGCTCGCCGCGTCGGCCATGTCCGTCGCCGCGCCGGCCGCCGCGGCGACCGCGCAGGGCGCGCAGGCCGCCGCCCTGG
>NZ_JAPSMD010000632.1 GCF_027856955.1 Falsiroseomonas oryzae
GCGACGCCGGCCTTCGCCGCCGCCGACCTCGACACAGGCTTCATCGCGCGCCACCCGGGCCTGCTCGCGCCCACGCCCCCCCCGCCGCGCGCCGCGCTGGCCGCCGCGGTGCTGCGCCTGCTGCGCGACGAGCCGGTCACCGATCCCGCGGATCCGCATTCCCCCTGGGGGCTCGCCACGGCCTGGCGGCTGAACGGCGAGGGCTGGCAAGATTTCTCGCTGGTGGATGCGGAGGCGACCATCGTCGTCCGCGCCCATCTTGGCGCCGCGCTGCGCCTCGACCTGCCTGGCGGCCCCGCCGGCATCGAGGGCGTGCGGTGGGAGAACGACGCGCTGGCCTTCCGCCTGGACGGCGTTGCGCAACGCGCGCGCGTGCTGCGCGAGGGTGACGCGATCGCCGTGGTCCTCGACGGCGCGACGCATGAGCTGCGCCATCTCGACCCGCGTGCGCCCTCCGGCGTGGCGGACAGCACGGGCGGCCGCGTCGTCGCGCCGATGCCCGGGCGCGTGCTGCAGATCCTCGCGGCACCCGGCGACGCCGTGTCGCGCGGCGCCGTGCTGCTGGTGATCGAGGCTATGAAGGTGCAGATGCGCATCACGGCGCCGGCCGACGGCGTGGTCGCCGCGATCCGCTGCGCCGTCGGCGAGCTGGTGGAGGACGGCGCGGAACTCGTCACGCTGGAGGCCGCGCCGGCCTGACGTCACGCGCGCCGGCGCGCGATCCGGCGGAAGGGGAGGAAACGACAATGACCCGTATCACGCGCCGCGCGACACTCGCGCTCGCCGCCCTGTCCGTCGCGGCGCCGCGCCTTGCGCTCGCGCAGGCGCGCAGCGTTCGCCTGGTCGTGCCCTATCCGCCGGGCGGCACCACCGACCTGACGGGCCGCATCCTGGCGCCGCGCACGGCGGAGATCCTCGGCCAGCAATGGGTGATCGAGAACCGCTCCGGCGCGAACGGCGCCGTGGGCGCGGAAGCCGTGGCGCGCAGCGCGGCGGACGGCACCACGCTGCTCTACTCCAACGAGGTGCTGACGGTGCTGCCCTTCGTGCAGCGCAACGTGCCCTTCGACCTGCAGGCCGACTTCACCCCGGTCGCGCGCACCGTCTCCATTCCCTACGTCATGGTGGGCGGCACCAGCCTGGCGGCGCAGAACCTGGCGCAGCTGCTGGAGGCGATCCGGCGCAGCCCCGCCACCTTCTCCTTCGCCGGTTCCTCGCTCGGCTCCGTCGGACAGCTCGCCACGGCGGCGCTGTGGCAGAAGCTCGGCGTGGAGGCGACCTTCGTCTCCTACCGCGGAACGGGGCCGGCGATGAACGACCTGGTCTCCGGCGCGGTCAGCCTGTTCATCGCGCCGATGGGCCCGGCGCTGCCGCTGGTGCGCGACGGCCGGCTGCGCGCGTACGGCGTCACCTCGGCCCGGCGGGAGGCGGTGCTGCCGGATGTGCCGACGCTGGTCGAGGCAGGCTTCGCCGACATGGTCTATGAGGGATGGTGCGGATTGTGGGGGCCGCGCGGCCTGCCCTCCGACCACGTCGCGCGGATCAACGCGGCGGTGAACCAAGCCTGCAACGAGCCCGCCAACGCGCAGCGGATGGCGGGCGTCGGCCTGACGCCGCTGAACGAGACTCCGCAGGCCTTCGCGCAGCTGATCGCCGAGGAGATCCCGCGCAACCGGGCGCTGGTCGAGGCCGCGCGCATCCAGCCGGAGTGACGCGTGTTCACCTCCGGTTGATGTTCGCCCGACACTCTGGGTGCCCGGGGCGACAGGCGCCCCGGCGCGCCGTGTCGCCTCGCGGCGTCCTCGAGGTGGCAAGCGCGCATGCCCGTCCCGGCTGAACCCCGTCCCGCCTCGGTGTCCCTGTCCGCAGGGCGGACCGATGGCCGCTGGCGGCTGCTGGTGGCGGAGGACATGCGCGCGAGCCGGCTTCTGCTGCAGGCGCTGCTGCAGCGTGCCGGGCATGAGGTGGTCGCGGTGGAGGATGGCGCGCAGGCGCTCTCCATGCTGCGGGCCGCATCCTTCGATGCCGTGGTGCTCGACCTGCACATGCCGGGGATGGACGGGCTGGACGCGGCCGTCGCCATCCGGCGCGGGCCTGGCCGGGACGCCCGCGTCCCGCTGATCGCGCTCAGCGCCGAATCGCCCGAGGAGGCTGGGCCACGCTGCCGCGCCGCCGGCTTCGACGCGGTGCTGCCCAAGCCGTGCGACGCAAGGCGGCTGTTCGCCCTGATTGCGGCGCTGCGCCGTGGAGCCGACGCGGCGATCCCGCATCGTCCGGTGGGCGCCCCGGGCTGAGGTCGCTCCCCCGGGCCGCGGAAGGGTGAGGATCCCGGTTGCGGCGCGCGGTCGTGACCCGCGCGGGGTCAGCCGCGCCCGGCGCGCCGCGGCGTCGCGC
>NZ_JAPSMD010000633.1 GCF_027856955.1 Falsiroseomonas oryzae
TGCGTCAGCCGCACCAGGCCGGCCGGGTCGGCGGCGGCGAGCTTCAGCATGGCGGCGGCGACGCGCTGCGGCAGCGGCTGCAGCCCCACCGCCTCCAGCTGGTCCGTCGTGCGGCGGATGCGCGCGGCGACGGCCCGCAGCAGCGCCAGCGCGGCGGCGTGGTCGGTCTCGATCACCTCGACCGCGGCGCTGCTGCGGATCATCACGCCGCTGACCGGGGTGAGGGCGGTCGCATCCGCGCTGCGCGGCCCGCCATCGATCATCGCGATCTCGCCCACCGGCTCCCCGGCGCCGACCAGGCCCAGCGTCAGCTCCCGCCCCGCCGCGGTGGAGAGGTGCAGGCGCACCACGCCGTCCAGCACGATGAGCATCCCGTCCGTGCCGGGATCGCCGCAGCGGAACACCGGCTCGCCCTCGCGGAAGCGCACGGCGCGCGCCGCCGCGGCCAGGCGCGCGCGGGCGTCGTCCGGCACCTGGGCGAGCAGCGGGAGGCGATCCAGCGCCTGGCGGACCGGGTCGGTTGCCATGGCAGGACGATGCACGGCGAGCGCGCTGCCGTTCAAGCCACCGGGATCACGCCGCGCAGCTGCAGCCCAGTTCCCAGATGCCGTCCGCACCGACCACGCGCAGGCGCTGCGGCGCCGGCGCGGCCAGGATCGGGGAGGCGCCGCCATCCGCCCGGCGGTGGTAGCCAGGGTAGTGGCCGGCCGGCAGCCAGTCCGGCGAGACGGGCGGGGGCGGCGGCGCGAGGCCGGCATAGGCGCCCTCGCCATGCGCCACCTTGCCGCCGACGATGGTCAGCACGGAGGTGATGTGCGGGATGCGGTCCGCCTCCACCGTCATGTAGTCGTCGGACAGCACGGCGAGGTCGGCGAACATGCCCTCCTGCAGCCGTCCCTTGCGGTCCTCCTCCTTCGTCAGCCAGGCGCCGGCCTCGGTGTAGGCGCGCAGTGCGGCGGTGCGGTCCTGGCGGTTGCGTTCCGCCAGCACCGGCGTGCCGCCGACGGTCTTCCCCGTCACCAGCCAGTGCAGGCCGACCCAGACATTGTGGCTGACGGCGCGGTTGGCGTCGGTGCCCGCCGGCATCGGCAGGCCGGTGCCGATAATGCGGCCGAGCGGCGGCGCGTCGCCGGCGACCTCCGGCCCCCACTTCGCCAGGTAGGCGTCGCCGCCGAGCGACATGCGGTTCTGGATCGCCACCGCGCCGCCCAGCCGCGCCACGCGCTCCAGGCTCTGCGGGCCGATACCCTCGCAATGGTCGAAGGCCCAGCGCAGCCGGTCGATCGGCATCTCGCGGTGCACCTGCTCCAGCACGCCGAGCACGCGCTGCACGGTCCGGTCATGCGTGACATGCAGCCGGAAGGGCCAACCCTGCGAGACGACCAGCCGCGTCACCTCCACCAGCTGGCTTTCCATCACCACCGGCGGGTCCGCCGGATCGGCCGTCATCGAGCCGTCCACCGCGGACCAGGCCAGGTATTCGCCGCCGCCGAGCATGCGGAAGAAGTCGTCGCCCTCGCCGGGGCGGACCATGCCGACCCAGCGGCGGTAGTTCTCGATCTCCCGCCCCGGGTTCTGGGCGAAGAGCGAATAGGCGATGCGCAGCGTCAGCTCGCCCTGGCGCGCCAGCCGCGCCACCACCGCGTAGTCCTCGGGATAGGCCTGGCCGCCGCCGCCGGCATCCACCACGGAGGTGATGCCGAGCCGGTTGTGCTCCCGCATGAAGGCCTTGGTGGAGGCGATCTGCTGGTCTTCCGAGAGGCGGGGCAGCCGCGCCCAGAGGCCGATCAGCCCGGCGATGCCGCCACGGCCGAAGAAGACGCCGGTGGGGTTGCTGGCGTCGTCGCGCTCCATGCGCGTGGCCGGCGGCTCCGGCGTGTCGCGCCCGATGCCGAGCAGGCGCATGCCGGCGCGGTTGATGAAGGCGCGCTCGTAGAGGTGCTGCACGAAGACCGGCGTGTCGCCGGTCGCCGCCTCGATCTCCGCCATGGTGGGAAAACGGCGCTCTGCGAACTGCACCGGCGTCCAGCCGCCGACCACCTGCACCCAGTTGGGCGGCGCGGTCCGCCGCGCCTGCGCGCGCAGCATGGCCATCGCATCGGCCACCGAGGGCACGCCGTCCCATCGCAACTCCTGCGCATAGGAGAGGCCACCGCGGATGAAGTGGGTGTGGCTGTCGTTGAGGCCGGGGATCACGCAGCGGCCCTGGCAGTCGATCACCCGCGTTTCCGGCCCGCGCAGCGGCTCCAGGTCGCGCCGCGCGCCGACGCGCAGGATGCGGCCGCCGCCGATGGCCAGCGCCTCGGCCTGCGGCTGGCGCGGGTCCAGCGTGACGAGCTTCGCGTTCTCCAGGATGATCTCCGCGCGCGCCGGCTGCGCGGCGGCGGGCGCCG
>NZ_JAPSMD010000634.1 GCF_027856955.1 Falsiroseomonas oryzae
AACCGCACCCCCGCCCGCGCCGAGGCGATCGCCCGCGACCTGGCCGAGGCCGGCGCCGGCCCGGTCGAGGTCGCCGCGGCCCCGCCGCTCGCCGGGACGGCGCTGCTGGTGAACGGCACCTCGCTCGGCATGGCCGGCGAGCCGCCGCTCGAGATCGACCTTGCGCCGCTGCCGCCCGAGGCGGTGGTGGCCGACATGGTCTATGTCCCGCTGGAGACGCGGCTGCTGGCCGCCGCCCGGGCCCGCGGGCTGCGTGCCGTGGACGGGCTCGGCATGCTGCTGCACCAGGCGCGCCCGGGCTTCGAGGCCTGGTTCGGCGTGACGCCCCGGGTGGATGCGGAGCTCAGGGACTTCATCGTCGCGGACCTGGCCTGAGGAGGCCCCGCATGAGGGTGCTCGGCCTGACGGGCAGCATCGGCATGGGCAAGTCCACCGCCGCCGCCACCTTCCGCCGCCTGCGCATCCCCGTCTTCGACGCCGATGCCGCCGTGCACCGCCTGCAGGGCCGCGGTGGCGCGGCAGTGCGCCCGATCGAGGCCGCCTTCCCCGGCACGACGCGCAACGGTCGGGTGGACCGGGAGGCGCTGCGCGCGCGCGTGCTCGGCGACCCCGCCGCGCTCCGGCTGCTGGAGCGCATCGTCCACCCGCTGGTCCGGCGCGCCGAGCTGGATTTCCTCGCCGCCGCGCGCCGCCGCGGCGCGCCGTTGGCCGTGCTCGACATCCCCCTGCTGCTCGAAACCGGCGGACGGGCGCATGTGGACCGGGTGATCGTCGTCTCCGCCCCGGCCGCGGTGCAGCGTGCCCGGGTGCTGGCCCGCAAGGGCATGACGGAGGAGCGGCTGAAGGCGATCCTCGCCCGGCAGATGCCGGATGCGCTCAAGCGGAGGAAGGCGGATCACGTGGTACAGACCGGCCTTTCGCGCCACGCCGCGCAACGCCAGATCCGGCGGATCGTTCGCAACCTGCGGTAGGGGTCGGCAGGCCCGGCCGGCGCCCGTGTCTTTTTCTGCGCGGCCATGTCGAATCCGGCGCTGCCCGTTCGTCGCGCCGACAGGGAAGACGCTCCGGCCTTCCCGGATCGCAGGAGGAACAGCGATGCGCGTGATGGTGATGGTGAAGGCGACCGAGGACAGCGAGGCGGGCCGCCCGCCGACGCAGGAGCTGATGGACGCCATGATGAAGTTCAACGAGGAGCTGGTGAAGGCCGGCATCATGCTGGCGGGCGACGGGCTGAAGCCGAGCTCCGCGGCGAAGCGGGTGCATTTCGACGGCTCCAGCCGCACCGTCACGGACGGCCCCTTCGCCGAGACGCGCGAACTCGTCGCCGGCTACTGGATCTGGCAGGTGAAGGACATGGACGAGGCGGTGGCCTGGGTGAAGCGCTGCCCCAACCCGATGTTCGGCCCGAGCGACATCGACATCCGCCCGCTCTACGAGATGGAGGACTTCGCGGAGTTGCTGACGCCGGACTCCCTCGAGCGTGAAGCCAGGCTGCGCAAGGAGCTCGGCGGCTGAGCTTGCGCGCCGCCATGCCCCGTCCGATGACGGGGCGTGGCGGATGAAACCCATCGGGCGATCGAGGCGGTCTTCCGGATCGAGCGGGCCAGGCTGATCGCCGGCCTCGCCAGGCTCACGCGGGATGTCGGCCGGGCCGAGGAGCTGGCGCAGGACGCGCTGCTGGCCGCCCTGGTCGCGTGGCCGCGATCCGGCGTGCCCCGCAACCCCGGCGCCTGGCTGATGGCCGCCGCACGGCGGCGTGCCCTGGACGCGCTGCGCCATGCCCGCATGCGCGAGCGCAGGCATGCCGAGATCGGCCATCTGCAGCAGGCAGGCGACGACACCGCCGAGGCGCTCGATGCCGCGCTGGACGACGATCTCGGCGACGAACTGCTCGGCCTGATCTTCGCCGCCTGCCACCCGCTGCTGCCGCCCGAGGCGCGGGCGGCGCTGACGCTGCGCCTGGTCGGCGGCCTGACCACCGCGGAGATCGCCCGCGCCTTCCTGGTGGCGGAGCCCGCCATCGCCCAGCGCATCACCCGCGCCAAGCGCCGCCTCGCCGAGGGGCGCCCGACCTTCGAGGTGCCGCGCGGCGCCGAGCGCCAGGCGCGCCTCGGCTCGGTGCTGGAGGTGATCTACCTCATCTTCAACGAGGGCTACGCCGCCACCGCCGGCCAGGACCTCACCCGCCCGGCGCTCTGCGCGGAGGCGCAGCGGCTCGGCCGCATCCTCGCGGGGCTGCTGCCGGACGAGCCGGAGGTGTTCGGCCTGCTCGCGCTGATGGAGATCCAGGCCTCGCGCCTGGCCGCGCGCATCGGCCCCGGCGGCGCCTCCATCCCGCTGCCGGAGCAGGACCGCGCGCGCTGGGACCGGCTGCTGATCCGCCGGGGCCTCG
>NZ_JAPSMD010000635.1 GCF_027856955.1 Falsiroseomonas oryzae
GGCGATGCGCCGGCGCGGCGCCGGCACCAGCAGCACGGCCAGCCCCTTGCGCCCCGCACGGCCGGTACGGCCGCTGCGGTGCTGCAGCGTCTCCATGTCGCGCGGCAGCTCGGCATGCACGACCAGGCCGAGATCCGGCAGGTCGATGCCGCGCGCCGCCACGTCGGTCGCCACGCAGATCCGCGCGCGCCCGTCGCGCAGCGCCTGCAGCGCCCGGTTCCGCTCGGCCTGGGTCAGCTCGCCCGACAGCGCCACGGCGTTGAAGCCGCGCTCCGTCAGGTTGCCGTGCACCCGCGCCACCGCGGCGCGCGTGGTGCAGAAGACGATGGCGCGCGTGTCGTGCCAGCGCAGCACGTTGACCAGCGCGCGCTCCGACTCGCGCGGGCCGACCAGCACCGCCTGGTAGGCGATGTCGCGATGCGCGCCGCCCTCGCCGGTCGCCGCGATGCGCAGCGCGTCGCGCTGGTAGCGCTTGGCCAGCGCCGCGATCTCGCGCGGGATGGTGGCGGAGAACAGCAGCGTCCGCCGCGTCTCCGGCGTGACGTCCAGGATGGCTTCCAATTCGTCGCGGAAGCCCATGTCCAGCATCTCGTCCGCCTCGTCGAGCACGGCGGCGCGCAGGCCGGAGAGTTCCAGGTTGCCGCGCTCCAGGTGGTCGCGCAGCCGGCCCGGCGTGCCGACGACGATATGCGCGCCCATGTCGAGCTGCCGCCGCTCCGCGCGCGGATCGGTGCCGCCGACGCAGGCCACCACGCGGCCACCCGCGCCGGCATAGAGCCAGGCGAGCTCCCCCTGCACCTGCAGCGCGAGTTCCCGCGTCGGCGCGATCACCAGCGCCAGCGGCACGCGCGGCGGCCCGACGCGGCCTTCCTCGTCCAGGATCTGCGGCGCGACGGCCAGCCCGAAGGCCACCGTCTTGCCCGAGCCGGTCTGCGCCGAGACCAGCAGGTCGCGCCCCGCCGTCTCGGTCGCCAGCACGGCTTCCTGCACCGGCGTCGGCTCGGTATAGCCGCGCGCGGCGAGGGCGGCGGCGAGCGGCGCGGGCAGGGCGGGGAAGGGCATCTAATTCACCCTCCCCAGGATGCCGCGCGCGATGATGTGCGCCTGGATCTCCGCCGCGCCCTCGAAGATGGAGAGCACTCGCGCGTCGCACAGCACGCGGCTGATCGGGTATTCCAGCGCATAGCCGTTGCCGCCATGGATCTGCAGCGCGGCATCCGCATTGGCCCAGGCGACGCGCGCCGCCAGCAGCTTCGCCATCCCCGCCTCCACGTCGCAGCGCCGGCCGGCATCCTTCTCCCGCGCGGCGAAGTACGTCAGCTGCCGCGCCAGCATCGTCTCGGCGGCCATCATCGCGAGCTTCGCGTGCACGCGCGGGAAGTGCAGGATCGGCTTGCCGAACTGGATGCGCGACTTCGCGTAGGAGAGGCCGAGCGTCAGCGCGTTCTGCGCGACGCCCAGCGCCCGCGCCGCGGTCTGGATGCGCGCGCTCTCGAAGGTCTCCATCAGCTGGCGGAAGCCCTGGCCTTCCACGCCGCCCAGCAGGTTGGTGGCCGGCACCTCGAAGCCTTCGAAGGCGATCTCGTATTCCCGCATGCCGCGATAGCCGAGGACATGGATCTCCGATCCCGACATGCCCGGCGCGGGGAAGGGGTCCGCGTCGGTGCCGCGCGGCTTCTCCGCGATCAGCATGGACAGGCCCTTGTGGCCGGGGGCGTCCGGGTTGGTACGCACCAGCAGCGTCATGATGTCGCTGCGGCTGCCATGGGTGATCCAGGTCTTCGCGCCATACACCTTGAACACGTCGCCCTCGCGCACCGCGCGCGTGCGCAGGTTCGCCAGGTCGCTGCCGGTGTTCGGCTCGGTGAAGACTGCCGTCGGCAGGATCTCGCCGCTCGCGATGCCGGGCAGCCAGCGCGCCTTCTGCTCCTCCGTGCCGTTCAGCCCGATCAGCTCGCCGGCGATCTCGCTGCGGGTGCCCAGACTCCCGACGCCGACATAGCCCTCGCTCAGCATCTCGCTGACCAGGCACATCGCCACCTTGCCGAGGCCGAGGCCGCCATGCGCCTCCGGGATCGTCACGCCGAAGGCGCCGAGCTCGCCGAGCTTGCCGATCAGCTCCAGCGGGATCAGCGCATTGGCGTCATGCCAGCCCTGGGCGTGCGGTGTCACCTCCGCCGCGGTGAAGCGTGCGAACTGGTCGCGCAGCAGCTCCATGTCCGGATCGTCGAGCCCGATGGCGCCGAACGCCTCGGCTTCCAGCGCGGCCAGCATCGCGGTGCGGGCGGCGGCCATGCGGCGCGGCTCGGCCAGCGGCGCGACGGCGGCGCGCAAAGCGGCCTCGGCCTCCGCCGGCACGCCGAGATCGGCAGGGCGCGCCACCTC
>NZ_JAPSMD010000636.1 GCF_027856955.1 Falsiroseomonas oryzae
TGCCCTTCCTGGCCGGGGCGGGCACCGACCTGTCGGCGCGCATCGCGGCGGAGGCGCTGGCGGCGCGCCTCGGCCGGCCCGTGGTGGTGGAGAACCGCGCCGGCGCGGGCGGCACCATCGGCAGCGCGCTGGTCGCGCAGGCGGCGCCCGATGGCTACACGCTGCTGTGGGGCGAGGCCGGCGGCGTCACCATCCAGCCGATCCTGCAGCGCAACCCGCCGTACCGGCAGTCCGACTTCACCTACATCGCCAAGTTCGCCGAGACCGGCATGACGTATGTGGTCAGCGCCGACGTGCCGGCGCGGACGATCGCGGAACTGCGGGACTACGCGGCGGCCAATCCGGGGCGGCTGCGCTATGGCTCCTCCGGCACCGGCACCTCGACGCAGCTTTCCACCGTGCTGTTCCTCAACACGATCGGCGCGCGCATGGAGCACGTGCCCTATGGCGGCGTGGCCGGCATGGTGAGCGACCTGGTCGCCGGCCGCATCGAGTTCGGCCTGTTCACGCCCGCCGCGGTCGCCGCGCTGCGCGGCAACGACCGCATCCGCATCCTCGGCATCTCTGCCCCGGCTCGGCACCCCTCGCTGCCCGATGTGCCGACGGCGCGGGAGGCCGGGATCCCCGCGGCGGAGATCACCACCTGGTACGGCATGCTGGCGCCCGCCAACCTGCCGGCGCCGGTGCGCCAGCGCCTGCTGACGGAGATCGCCGCCATTGCCGCCGACCCGGCCGTGGTGGACCGCATCCGCCGCATCAACCTGGAGGTCGCGCCGGTCATCGGCCCCGACTTCGAGGCGCTGGTGCAGCGCGAGACGGAGATGTGGCGCCGGATCATCGTGCAGGAACGCATCACCGTGGAGTGAGGCCGCCGCTTGCAATCCCTGGCCGGGCCGCTACCAATCTTTGCGGGGAGCGAAAAGAAGTCCGGCCACGCCATGGAAACCTTGCGGACGATGCGCCTGTTCGCCGCGGTCGCCCACCAGGGCAGCCTCTCCGCGGCCGGCCGGCAGCTCGGCCTCTCGCCCGCATCCGTCTCGCGCCAGATCACTGCGCTGGAGGAGCAGCTGGGTGCGCGGCTGCTGAACCGCACCAGCCGCAGCATGACGCTGACCAGCACCGGCGAGACCTATCTGCGCCATGCCGAGGCCATCCTGCAGCAGATCGAGGAGATGCAGGTCGAGGTCAGCCAGCGGGAACAGCAGCCTTCCGGCACCATCCGCGTGCATTCGCGGCTGCTGGTCGGCACGCTGGTGCTGGTGCCGAACCTGCCGCGCTTCCTGCAGGCGCATCCGGCGATCTCGGTGGACCTCTCCATGTCGAACCACGCGATCGACCTGGCGGAGCGCAACATCGACGTGGACATCCGCATCGGCAAGCTGGCGGAAAGCGCGCTGGTGGCGCGCCGCCTAGCGCAGAGCGAGCGCGTGGTCTGCGCCGCGCCGTCCTACCTGGCCGGCCGGCCGCCCATCACCGTGCCGTCCGACCTGGCCGCGCATGGCTGCCTGACCTACCGGCTCAGCATGGGCCGCACCGTCTGGCGCTTCGCCGATTCGGCGGGCCGCACGACCGAGGTGCCGGTGACCGGGGCGCTGGTGACGGACAACGGCCCGGCGCTGCACGCTTCCGCGCTGGCGGGCCTCGGCGTGGTGCTGATGCCCGACTGGTCGGTGCGCGAGGACATCCGCGCGGGCCGCCTGGTGCGCCTGCTGCCGGAGTACCGCGCCAGCCACCTGGAGTTCGAGAACGGCGTCTTCGCGGTGTACCAGCGCAGCCGCCATCTGTCGGCCCGCGTGCGCGTCTTCATCGACTTCCTGGTCGGGCTGTTCCGCGAGGCGGAGCGGGCGGAGGAAAGCTAGCCCTTCTTCTCCTCCAGCAGCGACATCAGCGCCGGGACGCCGATGGAGCAGGAATGGATGGAGATGGCGCCGGCCAGCTGCAGCACCTCCGCCAGCTCCTCCCGCGTCGCGCCCTCGGCCAGGGCGCGGCGGATGTGGAAGCGCATGCCGCGCTCGTGCAGCGTGGCGGGGGAGGCGGAGACGGCCAGGCCGATGAATTCCACCACCTTGCGCGGCAGCGGGCCGGTGCGGCGCGGCGTGGTCAGGAACAGCAGATAGGCCTCGACATAGTCCGGCGCGACGGAGAGATGCTCCGCGATCTCCGCCGGCCATTCGCCGAGCAGCGGCTCGAAGCGGGCGCGCAGCGCGGCGGCGCGATCGGGCGGCACGGGCAGCGGCGGCTGGCGGCCGGCGCGCGCCACCTCCTCGGCCAGGATCGACAGGCCGCTGCGCGCGGTCCAGGTGCCGAGCGCGGCGGTCAGCTCGATCACCT
>NZ_JAPSMD010000637.1 GCF_027856955.1 Falsiroseomonas oryzae
CGCGCACGGCGCGCGGGCGCGGGCGCGCCGGTGGCGGCGATGGCGGCGCGCGCCGCGGGAGCGGCGCATGTTTGACTGGCTCGTCGTCGGCGCGGGCTTCGCCGGATCGGTGCTGGCCGAGCGGATCGCATCCCAGCGCGGCGAACGCGTACTGGTCATCGACCAGCGCGACCACATCGCCGGCAACGCCTTCGACCATCTGGACGCGGCGGGCGTCCTGATCCACCGCTACGGCCCGCACATCTTCCACACGAACAGCGAGCAGATCTTCGCCCATCTGTCGAAGTTCACGGCATGGCGGCCATACGAGCACCGCGTGCTGGCGCAGGTGCGCAGCCCCACCACCGGCGAGGATACGCTGGTGCCGATGCCCATCAACCTCGACACCATCAACCGGCTGTATGGGTTGAACCTGACGGAGGACGAGGTCGAGGGCTGGATGGCGGCGCGCGCGGAACAGGTTCCGACGGTGCGGACCAGCGAGGACGTGGTGGTCGGCAAGGTCGGGCGCGAGCTCTACGAGCTGTTCTTCCGCGGCTATACCCGCAAGCAATGGGCGCTGGACCCGAGCGAGCTGGACAAGAGCGTGACCGCGCGCGTGCCGACGCGCACCAACCGCGACGACCGCTACTTCACCGACCGCTTCCAGTACATGCCGGCCGAGGGCTACACGGCGATGTTCCGGCGCATGCTGGACCATCCGCTGATCACCGTGCGCACGGGGATGGAGTTCAGCGAGGCGCGCAAGCGCTTCAGCTTCCGTCGCCTGGTCTGGACGGGACCGGTGGACGAGTATTTCGGCTTCCGCTTCGGCAAGCTGCCCTACCGGAGCCTGCAATTCCGTCACGAGACGCTCGACAGGGAATGGGCGCTGCCGACCGGCACGGTGAACCATCCCGCGGAGTCCACCCCGTATACGCGGGTGTCCGAGTACAAATGGATGACCGGGCAGTCGCACCCGAAGACGAGCATCACCTACGAGTTCCCGAGTGCCGTGGGCGACCCCTACTACCCGATCCCGCGCCCGGAGAACGCCGCGCTCTACAAGCGATACGAGGCGCTGGCGGATGCGGAGCGCGACACCTGGTTCGTCGGGCGGCTGGCGACCTACCGCTACTACAACATGGACCAGGTGGTCGGGCAGGCGCTGGCAACCTTCGAGCGCATCCAGAAGGGCGCGCCGGTGGCGGCGAATGACGATGCGCGGCTGAAGACCGCCAGCGCGGGAGACTAGGTCCGCGGAATAGCCCGCGCGGGCTATTCCGCGCGGCACTCCGCCAGCGTCCAGAGCGCGATGGGCATGTGCTCGCGCGCGCGCTGGCCGGGCAGCTGGACGTAATGCAGCGCCTGGCCGAGCCCGGGTGTGAACAGGTGCCGCGGCGCCGGGCGGCCGGCCTGCGGCGGCATGCTCACCACCGCCAGGTCGGCCTGCATCGGGTAGAGGCGCAACAGCGGCTGCAGGTCGGCCTCGATGTCGAGCACCTGCACGCCGTCCTCCGGCGCTCGCGATCCCGGTGGCTCGACGGGGCTGATCGACAGCCCGCCATAGCCCTGCGCGGCGCCGAACCGGAACCAGTATTCCGAGCCGCTCGCCGTCACTCGCAGGCGCAGCAGCAGGTCGGAGGCCGCGCCGGTGCCGGGCCAGCCGCCGCGCAGCTCCGCGGTCAGGTCTTCGGGCGCGTTCAGCCGGTAGGTCGCGCGCTCGGCGGGGCAGGATTCCGGTGCCGGGCGTTGGGCGCGCGCGATGGTGTCGAGCTGCACCGCCGCCAGCACGACGGCGTTGCCCTCGATGCGCAGGTCGAAGCTGGCAGAGCCGCCGGACGGGCAGCAATTCCCGTCGGACTCCCGCCACAGGGGGGTGCGCGCGGTCATCTCCGCGGCGTCGTAGGTCACGGCCTGCCAGACCTCGAGGCCCGGCGGCAGGTGCGCAGGCAGGGCTTCGCGCCAGCTTTCGGCCTCCACCTCCTGCCAGCCCTCGGCGCCCAGGCGGTAGAACAGGTCCGCATTGGCTGTGCCCGAGCCGCCGCCGAGGCCGGGCAGGTGCAGCAGGCGCGGCCCCTCCCCCTCGACGATGCGCGGCGCGTCGTAGCGGTGCCCCTCGAAGGACCAGCCGAGCAGTCGCCAGCCGCCGCGCGCCTCGGCCAGCAGCACGATCCCGGCGCGGACGCCGTCGCGCTCGGTGAAGCCGAGCTGCGCCTGCCACAGCACGCGCGTGCGCCCATCCTCCGAGGCCGCCAGCCCGGCCGCGGTCACGCGGCAGTCGCGCAGCACGGCGCCGAGGCAGCGCGCCTCCAGCGTCGCAGGGCGGGGCAGCAGCGTCGTGG
>NZ_JAPSMD010000638.1 GCF_027856955.1 Falsiroseomonas oryzae
CCGCCGCGCTGGCGCGCCCGGCGCTGGCCCAGGGCACCGGCGACTGGCCGAACCGGGCGGTGCGCTGGGTGAACCCCGGGCCGGCGGGCGGGGCAGGCGACGTGCTCTCCCGCCTGGTCGCGGACCGGCTCTCGGCGCGGCTCGGCCAGCCCTTCGTGGTGGACAACCGGCCGGGCGCGGGCACCAACATCGGCATGGCGATCGTCGCCCGCGCGGCGCCGGACGGCTACACGGTGGGGCTCGCCTCCATCGCGGCGAACGCGGCGAACAAGTGGCTGTACCGCTCGCTGCCCTTCGACCCGGAACGCGACTTCGCGGCAGTGGGGATGATCGCGCTGGTGCCGAACATCGTGGTGATCCCGCCCGCGGTGCCGGCGCAGACCCTGCCGCAGTTCATCGCCTGGGCCCGGGCGCAGAACCGGCCGATCAACTTCGGCTCGGTCGGCGCCGGATCCTCGCAGCACCTGGCGGGCAGCCAGTTCCAGGTGATCACCGGCCTGCCGATGCAGCACCTGCCCTACACGAACAGCGGGCAGATGAACACGGACCTGATCGAGGGCCGGATCGACATGCTGTTCCAGTCCATCTCGGCCGTCACGCAGCTGGCGCAGGCCGGGCGGATGCGCCCGATCGCGGTGAGCGGGGCGGAGCGCGTGCCGGCCTTCCCCGACCTGCCGACGATGCGCGAGCAGGGCGTGGACATCGTCTCCACCGGCTGGTTCGGGCTCTGCACGCCGGCCGGCGTGCCGGAGCCGATCCTGGCGCGGCTGGAGGCGGAGCTGAACGCCATCATCGAGGAGCCGGAGCTGCGCCAGCGGATCGTCGCCGGCGGCAGCGTGCCGCGCCGCATGGGGCGGGAGGACTTCGCCCGCTTCATGGCGGAGGAGAGCGCGCGCTGGCGCGTGGTCATCCAGGCGGTGGGCGCGACAGCCGAGTAGCGCGCCTGCGGCGCGACAGCCGAGTAGCGCGCCTGCGGCGCGACAGCCGAGTAGCGCGCCTGCGGCGCGACGGCGGAGCCGCGAGCCGGGGTCACACCCGCTCGTTCCGCCCGGCATCGCCGTGATGCAGGCCGAGGCGGTCGAGCACGCCGAGCAGCACGGCGCCGACCAGGAACACCACGTGGATGGTCACGCGCCAGAAGATGGCGGCCTCGTCCTCGACATCCGCCTGCAGGAAGATCTGCAGAAGGTGGATGGAGGAGATCGCCACCATGGCGGTCGCCACCTTGATCTTCAGGTTGCCGTGGTCGGTGCGCGACACCCAGCGCATCTCCTGCTGGTCGGCCTCCCGCTGCAGCCGGTCCACCAGGCTGTCGTAGGAGGATAGCGCCACCATCAGCACGAGCGAGGCGACGAGGGCGCTGTCCAGCAGGTGGAGCATCTCGACCAGCAGCTCCGCCTCGCTCTTCTCCCAGATCGCGGCGGTCAGCGCCCACAGCCTGCCGACGAAGCGCAGGGCGAAGAGGGCCAGGCCCCAGAGCAGGCCGAGGAAGAAGACCGCGAGGAGGAAGCGGCCGGCGAGGATGGCCTTGGCGAGCGCGTGCAGCATGGCGACTCCCGGGGGACTCCCCCAGGTGCACCAAAGCGCACCCGGAGTTCCGGTTCCCCCGCGCGGCCACGCGCCGCCTCGCCTGCCGTCGTTGCAGCGGATGGAGGGAGCCGGGGACGATCATCGTCCCCGGCGGAGCGCGAGGCGGAGCCTCGCCCTCGTCCCGCTCTAGTCGGGCCGCGCGCCGGAGGCCCGCACCACCGGCGCCCATTTCGCCGTCTCGCTGCGGAGGAAGGCGGCGCACTCCTCCGGCGAGGAGGGCGTGGCCTGGATCTGCCGCTGGGCGAGGGCGGAGACGACCTCCGGGTCGGTCAGCGCGGCCGTCGCGGCGCGGTGCAGCGCCTCCAGGATCGGCGCGGGCAGGCCGCGCGGCGCCATCAGCGTGGACCAGTCCTGCATGTCGAAGCCCGCGAAGCCCGGCGTCTCCGCCAGGGGCGGCACATCGGGCAGCAGCGGGCTGCGCGCGGCGGTGGTGACGGCCAGCATGCGCGCGCGCCCGCTCTCCGCCAGCGGCCGCGCGCCGGAGGCGGGGGTGAAGGCGAAGTCGATCTGGCCGGAGGCGAGGTCGGCCGCCAACGGGCCGCCGCCGCGATAAGGCACATGCGTGTTCTGCATGCCGCCGATCATGTTGAACTGCTCGCCGGCCAGGTGCCCCGCGCCGCCGACGCCGGAGGTGCCGAAGCTGAGCGGCCGCGCGCGCGCCGCCGCGGCCAGCTCCGCCACGCTGCGCCAGGGGCGGTCGGCCGGCACGGCCAGCACGTTCAGGATCATC
>NZ_JAPSMD010000639.1 GCF_027856955.1 Falsiroseomonas oryzae
CTGGCCGGCGCGGTGCTGGCCGTGCTGGCGAATGCCGCCGCGACCGGCGCACTCTCGGCGCCGCATCACCGCTACCAGGCGCGCATCGCCTGGCTGCTGCCTCTGGCGGCGATGCTGGCGGCGCTGCCGCGGCAGGGGACGGCGCCGGCGCGCACCGCATCGCCGTACGCCAAGTCCGGCCGCGGGTAGCGGCGCGGGACCGCGGCGGCCGTCCCCCGCAGCCTCAGGCGCCGAGACGGGCCTTCCGCATGCGCAGCGTGACGACCACGCCCTCGGTCGGCCAGTCGAAGGCGATCGAGCCGCCGAGCTGCTCGGTGACGCTCCGCGTGACCAGCCGGCTGCCGAAGCCTGCCTGCCCCTCGGCCACGGCCACGGGCGGACCGCCCCTCTCCGTCCAGACCATCACGACGTCGGCGTCATCCACGCTGCATGTCACATCCAGCGTGCCGCCCGCCTGCGAGAGGGCGCCGTACTTGATCGAATTCGTCGCCAGTTCGTGCACCACCAGGGCCAACGTCGTGACCGATGCCTCGCCGACCAGCACCTCCGGCACGCCGACGCGGATGCGAGTCCCGACGGCGCCCTTGTCGTCGTAGGCGTCGAGCAGGACGGCCAGCAGATCACCGAGCCGCGTCGCCTTCTTCTGCCGGGCGAGCGTGGGGCGGACGAGTTCGTGGGCCTGCGAGAGCGCGGTCAGCCGCCGCGTCAGATCATCCGCCATCTCTGCCGGCGTCGCCGCCGAGCGCGAGGCAATCCGGGTCAGCGCACAGGCGATGGCGAACAGGTTCTTGACGCGGTGGCTCATCTCGCCGGCGAGCAGCTCGCGGGCCTCCTCGGCCATCTTCCGCTCGCTGACGTCGAGGAAGACGCCGAACATGACGCGGCCGACAATGCCCTGGTCGCTGCCGCGCCCGCGCGCGGAAACCCACCGGAGACCCGCACCGTGCAGGATGCGGAAGTCGATCTCGTAGCCGCCCAGGATGTCGCGCGTCGCCCTGAACGCGGCCCTCACCCTGTCGAGATCCTCGGGGTGGATGCGCGCGGAAAGGTCCTCGAAGGTGACCGGCCCGTCGCTGGCGGGCACGCCCCACATGGCGTGCGCACGCTCGTCCAGGGCGATCTCGTCCGTGTCGACGTTCCACGACCAGAGGGCGACGCCGGCCGCGTCCGTGGCGATGCGCAGGTGCTTGGCGGTCCACACTGGTGGTGTCGTGCTGTGCCGCAGCATTCAGGATCGTCCCACCGCCGAAACGCCCGTTATGGACCGGGAAGGCCCCAACCGCGTTGCTGACATCCTGGTGGCGCCCGGATCGGCCTGGCCAGCATCACGCGGGGGCGTCGCCGGCCCGCGGCAGCCGCCGGACAGGGTCCGAGCGTCAGTAGAAGAAGCGCTCCTCCACCACCTTGCCGTCGCGCACGGTGTAGAGCGCGACCTCCTTCATCTGCATGCGCTGGCCGGTCTGCTTCGCCGTCACGTCCAGCTCGAAGATCAGCGCGAAGCCGTCGCCGTTGACGAAGGGGCCTTCGGTGCTGCCGCCATGCACCTCGTGGTTGGCTTCCCACCAGTCGCTCTTGGCCTTCACCGCGTCCCGGCCGCGGAGCTCGGCCATCGGGCCGTCCATCGCCTCGCGGCTGACGATATCGTCCGACCAGAAGCGCAGCCCGGCCTCCTGGTGCTGGCCGGCCTTGCACAGCGCGGCGAAGGCCTCGGCGATCTCGCGCGTCGTCATGGTAACCCTCCCTGGGTGTCAGGCAGGGCCAGTCTGACGCGCCGGCGCGGCGGCTGCCATCACGATCGTCGCTCCGCCGCGGCGATCAGCGCGGCGATGTCAGCCCAGGCGCAGCGATGCTCGGCGACGCGCTGGCCGAAGGTCTCGCCCAGGTGCTCAGGCCCGACCTCGGCGCCCAGCGCACGATAGAAGCGCAGCGCGCCGGCGTTGCGGGCGAAGACGAGCAGGTCCGCGGCGACGCAGCCGCGCGCCTGCATGCGCCGCAGGGCATGGACGAGCAGGGCTCGGCCGATCCCGGCCCCGCGCAGGCCAGGCCGGACATGCAGGTTGTCGATGTGGGCGACGCGCCCGTAGCGCCAGACGGCGACGAAGCCCGCGGGCTCCCCGGCGATGCTGGCCAGCACCACCGCGCCCTGGCGGCGCGGCGGCGCCAGCATCGCCGGCCAATGCGCCGCGAGGATCGCCTCGAGCGGCCCGTCGAGGAAGGCGTCGTCCAGCACGCCGCGATAGGCATCGCGCCAGGAGGCCAGGTGCAGCGCGGCGAGGGCGGCGGCATCCGCCGGCCCCGCGCTGCGCAGCCGCAGCGCCAC
>NZ_JAPSMD010000640.1 GCF_027856955.1 Falsiroseomonas oryzae
CGCGGCGATGGCGGGCTCCGCGCCGCCGTCGGCGCGGCCGTTGCGCAGGAAGCCGCAGTACATCGGCACGCGCGAGAGGCCGTGGCCGGCCTGGCCCTCGGCCTCCGCCGCCACCAGCGACGCGGCGGTCAGCGCCGCCATGCTCGGATTGGCGCCGGCGGCGGCCAGCGCGTCGCGGGCGAGGGCCTCGGCCTCGGTGAGGGTCAGGCGTGGCATCACGCGTCCGGCTTGATCTGCGCCTCGGTCACCAGCGTCGCCCAGCGGTCCGTCTCGGCGCGCACGAACTGGGTGGAGCGGGCGGCATCCCAGCCCAGCACCTGGAACCCGGCCTCCCGCCCGCGGCGTGTCGTCTCCGGGTCGTGGATCGCCGCCTGCACGTCGCGCTCCAGCCGCTGCAGCAGCGGCGCGGGGACGGCGGCCTGGGTCAGCACGGCGGTCCAGTTGGTGATCTCGAGCTCCGGCGTGCCGAGCTCCCGCACCGTCGGCACCTCCGGGACCAGCGGGTGGCGCTCCGCGCTGGTGATGGCGAGCGGGCGCAGCCGCCCGCCGCGGATCTGCGCCAGGCATTCCGGCAGGTTGCTCACCATCAGGTCGAGATTGCCGGCGGCGAGGTCGGTCACGCTCGGCGCGCCGCCGCGATAGGGCACGTGGACGATGTTGTCGCCGGCACGCGCGGCGCGGCGGAACAGCTCCAGCCCGAGATGCGGCGGCGAGCCGTTGCCGGAGCTGCCGCCGTTCAGCGCGCGTGTGCGCGCCAGCTGCATCAGGTCCTGCAGGCTGCGCGCCGGGCTCCTCTCCGCGTTCACGACGACGACCAGCGGCAGCGAGCCGAGCAGCGACAGCACCGCGAAGTCGCGCCGGAAATCGTAGGGCGCGTTGGGGAACAGCGTCGCGTTGACCGCATGGGTCAGCGTGATGGCCAGCAGCGTGTGGCCGTCCGGCGCCGCCTTCGCTGCCAGGTCGGCGCCGATCAGCGCGTTGCCGCCGGCGCGGTTGTCGATGACGACCGCCTTGCCCCAGATCTCCGAGAGCTTCTGCGCCAACAGCCGCGCCATGATGTCGGTCAGGCCACCCGGCGGGAAGGGCACGATGTAGCGCGGGTTGCGGTCGGGGAAGGCGGGCTGCGCGCGGGCCAGCCCGGGCAGCGCGAGCGTCGCGGCCAACGCGAAGGTCGTGCGGCGGCGGATCATGAACGTCTCCCTCGTTCCCTCTCGGTGCAGAGTGAGTGCGGCGCCGCGCGCCGGCAAGGGCCGTCGGTCAGGTCGGCCGCGCCTCGATCGCGGCATGGGCCACGCGGTTGTCCTCGGACCGGCGACGCAGCGCGGGATGCACACCACCGGGCGGCAGCGGCGGCGCGTCCCAGACCAGCCGGTGCGGCGACTCCGCCGCGAAGCCGGCAGCGGCGAAAGCCTCCAGCATCTCGGTCAGGCCGAGGCGGTTGGTGTAGAGCGCGGCGCGCGCGACGGCGCGGCCTTCCCAGAAGGCGGGCGCGAAGGCGAGGTGGCGCAGCGCGCCGCCCATGTGGTCCTTGAAGTCCACGCCGTGCAGCCCGATGCCGTCGCGCGCGGTGACGCGGCGCAACTCCGCCAGAAGCGGCGCCAGGTCCTCGCGCCGGACATGCTCCAGCACGGCTTCCGACACGACGAGGTCGATGGTTCCGGCGGCGAGCGCGGAGAGGCGTTCGGTGCCGCCGATCAGCAGAGTCGCGCCGCAGGCCTTCAGCACGTCCGCGCGCGTCGCGCAGCCCGCGAGGTCGGGCGGCGCGAGGCCGGCGGCGCGCGCCGCATCCGCCGCCATGCGGTAGGGCGCGAGGTCGTTCGGCGCGTCGTCCTCTACGTCGAGGTACCAGATCGGGCCGAGGCCGAGCGCGGCGGCGACCGGCGCGCGGCGCACCATGGCGCCGGGCCCGAGCTCCAGGAAGCCGCGCGGGGCGCGGCCTATCAGCCGGGTGGCATGCGCGACGGTGTCGATCACCGGCTGTGCCTGGCGGGCCGCATCGTCGGCCCCGAAGGAATGCCGGCGCAGGCCCAGGGCGCGCCAGGCGCGGGGCGGGACGGGCAGCGCGCCGATCACCAGCTTGGCACCCAGCTTCACCCACCAGGGCACGGGTGCCCCGGCAGAGAGGCCGGGGGGGACGGGAAGTTCCTCGACGGGACGGGCGGGCATGGGCCCTCCCTAGCCGGATACGACGCGGCGGTCAGCCGTGCCGTGGCGGCCTGCGCCGCAGCGTGGCGGATCAGCCGGCCGTGGCGCGCGGCGCGGGCTGGCCGACGGCGCGCCAGTGCGGCGGCAACTCGTCCTCGGCCGTCGGCATCT
>NZ_JAPSMD010000641.1 GCF_027856955.1 Falsiroseomonas oryzae
TGCAGGTCCTCGACATAGAGGCTCACGCCCGTGCCCCGCAGCCGACCAGGCGCGCCGGCCGGCGCGGCGTGGAGCGCGACGGCACGCGCCAGCACGCGCGCCGGATCGGCGTCGCCCAGCGCGACGCCCAGCACGTTGGTCTCGCCGGGTCGCAACAGGTGCCGCCGGCGGAACGCGACGGGATCCTCGCCCATCGCGCGGGCCGCGGCATCGATCGCACGCTCGCAGAAGGTCACGGTCTCCGGCCGGCCGGCGCCGCGATAGACGGTGGTTGGCGCGGTGTTGGTGAAGACGCCCTCCACCGCGACATGCGCCGCACGCCAGCGATACGGCCCCGCCACGAGACCCAGGCCGTTGATCGCCGGCGCCACGGCGCGCGGGCCGGCATAGGCGCCGAGGCTGACGGTGCGGCGCACGGCAAGCGCCAACAGGTTGCCATCCGCCGAAAGCCCGATCTCCGCCTCGAAACCCGTGTCGCGCGCGGCCGCGTCGGCGGCCATGTCCTCGCTGCGCGTGGCGCGCCACAGCACGGGCTGGCCCAGCCGCCGCGCCGCCCAGAGCAGGGCGAGCTGCTCGGGATAGGCCTGGTTCTTGATGCCGAATCCACCGCCGACGTCGTCGAAGCGGATGCGGACCGCGGCGGGTGAAAGGCCAAGCGCGCGTGCCAGCGTCTCCCGCACCTGGTACGGGCGCTGCGTGCCGCTCTCCAGCACCAGACCACCATCCGGCCCGACCCAGGCGAGCGCGCCACGCGGTTCCAGCGCGGCGCCCGCAAGGCGAGGGATCTCCACCGCCACGCGCAGGCGGTGCGCCGCCGTCGCCATCGCCGCCGCGGTTGCCTCCGCGTCACCCATGGCGGTGATCGGCAGCCGTCCGCTGGGGTAGCCGTCATGCAGCGGGGTCGCGCCATCCGGCAGCGCGGCCGTGCGATCGGCCACCGCGGCCAGCGTTTCGTAGTCGACCTCGATCGCTTCCGCCGCGTCGCGCGCCGCCGCGGCGGTGCGGGCCACCACCATCGCCACCGGCTCGCCCACATAGCGCACGCGCCCGCGCGCCAGCGCCGGCTGGAAGGTCGTGGGCCAGGCGGGGTCGTCGAGGCCGAGGAAGCCGCGCACAGGATCGGCCGCGATCGGGCCAATGCCGTCGCGATCCAGCTCAGCGACGGTGGAGACAAGGAGCACGCCCTCCCCCCGCGCCCGCGCGTTGATGGCGCGGATCGCCGCATGCGCTACCGGCGCGCGCACGAAGGCCGCGTGCAGCGCGCCCTCCGGCAGGGCGTCGCCCAGGAACCGGCCGCGGCCGGTCAGCAGCCGCAGATCCTCCTGGCGCATCCGCTAGTCGGCCGCGAGCATCCGGCCTGCCGCAGCCGCTTCGTGCCGGAGATCCAGTTCGCCCACCGGGCCGACCTGCAGCGTCCAGGCCGGCGGCAGGTAGAGCGTCGCGCTCATCTCCTCGACGATGGCCGGGCCGTGCAGCGCGGCACCGCTGGCGAGCGCCTCGCGGCGATACACGGGCGCATCGCCCCAGCCCGCGCCCTGCCACAGGGCGCGACGCCCGGTCGGCATCGGCTGCACCGGCAACGCCGCGATGGCCGGGGCGACGATGCCGATCCGGCCGATTACGCGCAGGTTCACGATCTCCACCGCGCGCGCGCCGTCGAGCCGGCCGTATTCGCGGGAGAAGGCGGCCTCGAACCTGGCGCGCATCGCCGCCGCATCGCTGCCCGCCGGCACGACCACGGTCAGTTCATGCGCCTGGCCGAGGTAGCGCGCATCGACCTGCAGGATCGTCTCGAAGCGCGCGGTGTCGGTACCCTCGGCGGCGAATTCGGCGCGCAGCCCGGCAGCGAACTCGGCGGCCAGCGCGTGCATCCTGGCCGCCAGCGCCTCGTCAAGCGGCGCAAGCAGCGTCACGGCGCGGTCCTTGATGAGCGGCGAGCACAGCGCGCCGAAGGCCGAGAAGGTGCCCGGCGACGGCGGCACCAGCACGCGCGGGATGCCGAGCTCGGCCGCCACCTCGCAGGCATGCAGCGGGCCGGCGCCGCCAAAGGGCACCAGCGCGTAGTCGCGCGGGTCGCGCCCGCGTGCCACGGAGATTTCGTAGATGGCCGCGGCCATCTTCGCGACGGCCAGCGCGACGATGCCGGCTGCCATCGCCTCCACCGCGATGCCCTGGCGCGCGGCCAGATGGCCGACCGCGACGCGCGCCGCCGCGCCGTCGATCGCCAGCGTGCCGCCCAGCGTCTGCCCGGCGCCGAGCCGGCCGAGCACCACATTGGCATCGGTGACCGTCGCGTGCGTGCCGCCGCGGCC
>NZ_JAPSMD010000642.1 GCF_027856955.1 Falsiroseomonas oryzae
GGCGGTGACCGGCGGCGCGGGCGGCATCGGGCGCGCACTGGTCGGCGCGCTGCTGGCGCAGGGCTGCCGCGTGGCGGTGCTGGACCTCCCGGCGTCGATCGCACGCCACGCGCCGCCCGACGGGGTCTTCGCGCTGCCTCTGGACGCCACGCGGGAGCAGGAGGTCGGCGCGGCCTTCGCGCGGCTCGCCGATGCCTGGGGCGGGCTCGACGGGCTGGTCACGCTCGCCGGCTTCGCCGGGCCCAAGCAGGCCGTGGCCGAGACCACCTCGGCACTCTGGACCGAGGTGACGGCGGGCAATCTCGGGGCCACCTTCCAGGCCTGCCGTGCGGCGCTGCCGCTGCTGCGGGCGGGCACCGCGCCGTCCGTCGTCACCATGGCCTCCGGCCTCGCCGCCAAGGCCGCGCCGGGCTACGGCCCGTATGCGGCAGCGAAGGCGGGCGTGCTGGCGCTCACGCGCGTGCTGGCGGCGGAGAACGCACCCTGGCTGCGCGTGAACGCCGTCGCGCCCTCCGCCGTGGATACGGCCTTCCTGCGCGGCGGCACCGGACGCGGGGGCGATGACGGGACGGCACCGCCACGGCTGGACCGGGAGGCGTATCTCCGCGCCGTGCCGCTCGGGCGGCTCGCGACGCCGGAGGACGTGGTCGGACCCATCCTCTTCCTCCTCAGCCCCGCCGCCGCCTATGTCACCGGCCAGGTGCTGCACGTGAATGGCGGGCTGCTGATGCCATGACGCGGCGCATTCCGGTCCTGATCGCGGGCGGCGGCCCGGTCGGCCTTACCCTTGGCATCGACCTGGCGCATCGCGGCGTGCCTTCGCTGCTGGTGGAGCCGCGGCACGGGCCGACGCAGCATCCCAAGGCGACGCTGCTCGGCGCGCGCTCGATGGAGCTGTTCCGGCGCTGGGGGCTGGACGAGGCGGTCTATGCCGCCTGCATGCCGCAGCACGACGCCTACTACATCGTCTTCTGCGACCGCCTCGCCGGGCACGAGCTGCACCGCTTCGCCTCGCCGCCCGTCGCGCGCATCCGCGCCCGCGATCCGACGGCCGCCGCGCGCTGGCGGGAGCTGGCCTGGTCGCCCTATGGCAAGACGCAGATCGGCCAGCAGGCGCTGGAGCCCGTGCTGCTGGACCACGCGCGCGGCCTGCCAGCGCTGACCATGCGGCATGGCTGGCGCCTGACCGGCTTCGAGGATCGCGGCGACCATGTGCGCGCAATGATCGAGGACGATGCGGGCGCGCAGGAGCCGGTGGAGGCGGACTGGCTGGTCGGCTGTGACGGCGGCGGGTCGCTGGTGCGGCGGACGCTGGGCATCCGCATGCACGGGCGCGGGCGGCTGCGCAGCAACGTCTCCTACCTGTTCCGCAGCGCGGCCTTCCTGGCGGCGCACGGCAAGGGGCTGGCGAACCTCTATTTCTGCTTCACCCCCGGCTGCTACGGCGTCTTCACCGCGATCGACGGGCGCGAGCTCTGGAACTACCAGTACTATTGGGCCGACCCGACGCGCGACGAGAGCGCGCCGCCCGACGATCCCGCGCAGGTGCTGCACGCCGCGATGGGCCGGCCTTTCGACTTCGAGCTGATCGCGACGACCCACTGGCACCACCACCAGTCCGTCGCGGCGGAGTGGCGTCGTGGCCGCGTCTTCCTGGCCGGCGACGCGGCGCACCTGTTCGTGCCGACCGGCGGCGTCGGGATGAACACGGGCATCGGCGATGCCTGCGACCTGGCCTGGAAGCTGGCGGCAGTGCGGGGCGGCTGGGCGGGGGAGGCGCTGCTCGACAGCTACCAGGCGGAGCGTTGGCCGGTCGCCGTGCGCAACTCCATCGTCAGCGCCACCAATTCCGACCGCATCGACATGGTGATGGCGGAAACGCCCGCGCATGTCGGCGAGGACAGTGCGCGGGGCGCCGAGGCGCGCGCCCGGCTGAAGGACCGCATCGCCTGGATGTCGCGGCAGTTCAATTCCGCCGGCGTTCATCTCGGCTACCGCTATGCCGACAGTCCCGCAGTAGTGCCCGACGGCACGCCGGAACCGCCGGACGACCCCAACCAGGTGGTGCCCTCCACTTGGCCCGGTTCGCGCCTGCCGCATGCCTGGCTGCCGGACGGGCGCAGCACGCTGGACCTCCTCGGCCCCGGCTTCACGCTGCTCGGCGTCGGGACGGAGGCGGCGGCGCCGCGCCTGCTCGCAGCGCTGCGCATGACCGGCGCCCCGGTTGTGACAGCGCGCTGCGACGCGGCCGCGCTCGGCGGGCCGCCCCTGGTGCTGGTGCGTCCCGACGGGCATGTCGGCTGGCGC
>NZ_JAPSMD010000643.1 GCF_027856955.1 Falsiroseomonas oryzae
GGCTGGCGGCGCAGGTCCGCGGCTTCTCGGACGCCGCGGTGCGGCCCGGCGCGCGCGTGGCGCTGCTGGCGCGCAGCAACGACATCCTGGGCGAGGCCGTGGCGGATGCGCAGGGCCTGGTGCGCTTCAACGCGGCGCTGCTGCGCGGCGAGGGGGCGCAGGCGCCGGCTGCGCTGCACGCCTTCCTGGGCGACGACTTCGTCGCGCTGGACCTGGAGACGGCGGCCTTCGACCTCTCGGACCGCGGCGCGGCGGGCAGGCCGCATCCGGGGCCGCTGGACGCCTTCGTCTGGCTGGACCGCGGCATCTACCGCCCGGGCGAGACGGTGCAGGTCTCCGCGCTGCTGCGCGATTCCGGCGGGCAGCCGGCGGAGATCCCGGCGCGGCTGCGCGTGCTGCGGCCGAACGGGCAGGTGTTCTGGCAGGGCGTGCCGGAGCGCGTCGGCGGCGCCGCCTTCGTGGTGCCGGTGCAGCTTTCCGCCGGCGCGCCGGTCGGCGCCTGGACGGTGGAGGTGCTGGCCGATCCGGATGCCGCGCCGATCGGGACAGCGACGTTCCGGGTGGATGCCTTCGTGCCGGAGCGGCTGGAGGTGAATGCCGGGCCGGTGCCGGGGCCGCTGGTGGGCGGGCAGCCGCTGGAGGTGCCGGTGACCGCGCGCTTCCTCTACGGCGCGCCCGGCGCGGGGCTGACGGGGATGGCGGAGCTGCGCCTCTCTCTGGATCCCGAGCCCTTCGAGGCCTGGCGGGGCTGGCGCTTCGGGCTGGCCGACGAGAGCTTCGCGCCCGACCTGCAGAGCTTCGAGGTGCCGGAGACGGATGCGCAGGGCCGCAGCACGCTGACCCTGCTGCTGCCGAATGCGCCGGACAGCACGCGGCCGGTGAAGGCCGATGTGAGCGTGATGCTGGACGAGCCGGGCGGGCGGGCGAGCGGCACGCGCTTCTCGCTGCCGGTGCGTGCGCGCGGCACGCTGCTGGCGATCCGCCCGGCCTTCCAGGGCGATGCGGTGGACGCGAATGCGGAAGCCGCCTTCGACGTCGCGGCGGTGAACCCGGACGGTGCCGCCATCGCCGCCACGCTGCGCCTGCGCCTGGTGCGGGAGAGGCCGGACTGGCGGATCGTGCTGCGCGAGCGCGTGGCGCGCTACGAGACGGTGTGGCGCGACGAGCCGGTGGACAGCACGGAGATCCGCGTCGCGCCGAACGCGCCCGCGCGCTTCGCCCGCAACCTGCCCTTCGGCCGCTACCGCATCGAGGTGACGGAGCCCGGCGGGCTGGCGATTGCGTCCTACCGCTTCCGCTCGGGCTGGGCGGGCGCGGAGAGCCCGGAGGTGCCGGATCGCGTGGACCTCGCGGCAGACCGTCGCGGCTATGCGCCGGGCGAGGTTGCCCGAGTACGCATCACGCCGCCCTTCGCGGGGCGTGCTTCGGTGGCGGTGCTGACTGAACGCCTGGTGTCGCTGCGCGACATCGAGGTGCCGGAGGCCGGCACCGAGATCGAGCTGCCGGTGGACGCCGCCTGGGGGCCGGGCGCGCATGTTGCGGTGACGGTGTTCCGCGCCGGGCAGTCGCCCGCGGGCAGGCCGGGGCGCGCGCTGGGGCTGGCCTGGATCGGGCTGGATCCGGCGGCGCGGCGGATGGAGGTGGCGATCGAATCGCCCGACCTCGCGCGGCCGAACACGCGGGTGGAGGTGCCGGTGCACATCGCCGGCGCGACTTCCGGCACCGCCATGCTGACGCTGGCGGCGGTGGACGAGGGCATCCTGCGGATCACCAATTTCCGCTCGCCCGATCCGGTGCAGCATTTCCTCGCGCGGCGGCGGCTGGGGCTCGACATCCGCGACGACTACGGGCGGCTGATCGCGCCGGCGGAAGGCGAGGCCGGCGTGCTGCGGCAGGGCGGCGACGATGGCGGCGCGGCGATGCTCGAGATCCCGCAGCGCCTGGTCGCGCTGTTCAGCGGCGTGGTGCGCGTCGGGCCCGATGGCATGGCGCGCGTACCGCTCGACCTGCCGGACTTCGCCGGCGAGCTGCGGTTGATGGTGGTGGCGTGGGACGGCGCGCGGATCGGCGCGGCGTCGAAGCCGATGACCGTGCGCGAGGCGGTGGTGGCGGAGGCGCTGCTGCCGCGCTTCCTCGCACCCGGCGACGAGGCGCGGCTGCCGGTGCTGCTGCACAACGTCGAGCTGCCGGCCGGCGAGGTCGTCGCGACGCTGACCGCGAGCGGCGCGATCGAGCTGGCGGGGCCGGCGCGGCTGGCGCAGTCGCTGGCGACCGGCGCGCGCGCGACGCCGAACACGACGCT
>NZ_JAPSMD010000644.1 GCF_027856955.1 Falsiroseomonas oryzae
CGATCGCGCCGACGTCGCGGCAGGCCAGCAGCGGCCGGCGCGCGCGCCGCACCACCCCTGCCGCGGCTCCCGCGACGACGATCCGCGGCCGCGCCACGGCCACGCGACGCACCACCCGGGCGACGGCGGTAGCGCAGGAGACGAGCAGGGCGATCCTCCGTGACGATGTCCGAGGCCCGCCTAAACGAGGAAAATAAACATCGTCTCACCAGATGCGACACGACCCGCGGCACGCCGTCCGCCTTGCAATGACATTGACGGACGCGCATCTTGCGATCTTCCACACACGCGCCAGCGCGCAGGCCCCCAGGGCAGCGGTCATCCGGGACGCAGAGTCGGCATGGAACAGCAGGGCGGCGAATCGCGCCGCATCACCATCCATCGCCCCGAGGATTTCGAAGGGATGCGTCGCGCCGGCCGTCTGGCGGCCGAGACGCTGGACATGATCACCCCGCATGTCCGTCCGGGCGTCACCACCGAGCAGATCGACCGGCTGATCCACGACCACATCGTGGCCAGCCACGCCACGCCGGCGACGCTGGGCTATCGCGGCTACACCAAGTCGTCCTGCACCTCGATCAACCATGTCGTCTGCCACGGCATCCCGGGCGAGCGGGTGCTGGCCGAGGGCGACATCGTGAACATCGACGTCACCGTCATCCTGGACGGCTGGCACGGCGACACGAGCCGGATGTACGTGGCTGGCCAGGCCAGTACCAAGGCCCGGCTGCTGATCGACGTCACCTACGAGAGCATGATGCGCGGAATCGCGGCGATCCGCCCCGGCGCAACGCTGGGCGACATCGGCCACGCCATCCAGTCCTTCGTGGAGAAGCACCGCTTCTCCGTGGTGCGCGACTTCTGCGGCCACGGCATCGGCCGCCGCTTCCACGAGCCACCGAACGTGCTGCATTTCGGCCGCCCGGGCGAAGGCCCGGTGCTGCGCCCCGGCATGTTCTTCACCGTCGAGCCGATGGTGAATGCCGGCCGGCCGGAGGTGAAGATCCTGGACGATGGCTGGACCGCGGTGACGCGCGACCGCTCGCTCTCCGCCCAGTTCGAGCACATGGTCGGCGTGACGGAGGACGGGGTGGAGATCTTCACGATCTCCCCGGCCGGCCTGCACCGCCCGCCCTACCGGGCCTGAGCCTGCCGCGCCACCGCCGCGGGTGTCTCTCGCGGAGGTTGAACATCCCGGCCAGCCGGGTGCAGGCTGCGCTGGCATGGCCCGCAAGCCCACGCATTTCGCCGAAGCGAGCCCGGGCCTGTTCGGCCTGGCGGCCCCGGATACCGAGGCGGCCCCGCCCGGCCATCTCGGCCATCGCGAACGCCTGCGCCAGAAGCTGCTGACCGCCGGGCCGGAGGCGCTGGCCGACTACGAGTTGCTGGAGCTGCTGCTGTTCTTCGCAGTCCTCCGCCGGGACACCAAGCCGATCGCCCGCGCCCTGGTGGCGCGCTTCGGCAGCTTCGCCAACGTCCTTGCCGCCCCGCCCGCCGAGCTGCGGGAGGTGGAGGGCGTCGGGGACGCCGCCGTCGCGGTGATCAAGGCGTCCCAGGCCGCGGCGCTGCGCCTGCTCCGCGCGGAGGTGCGGGAGCAGCCCGTGCTGAACAACTGGGACCGGCTCACCGCCTATCTGCACGCGGCCCTGGCGCGCGAGCCGATCGAGCAGTTCCGCGTGCTGTTCCTGGACACCCGCAACCGCCTGATCGCCGACGAAGCCCAGGCCCGAGGCACGGTGAACCACACGCCGGTCTACCCGCGGGAGGTGGTGAAGCGCGCCTTGGAACTGGGCGCCACCGCGCTGATCCTGGTGCACAACCACCCCAGCGGCGATCCCACGCCGTCCCGCGCCGACCTCGAGATGACGGGCGAGGTAAAGGCGGCGGCGGCGGCGCTGGGGATCGTGCTGCACGACCACCTCGTGATCGGCAATGGCCGGCACCTGTCCTTCCGGCGGGACGGGTTGCTGTAACCCGTGAAAGACTTGCCGCAACGCGCGAAGGACTGCCGCAACAAACCTCTGCCACGATTGACCGCGATGCTTCCACATCGGCATGGTTCCGCGACGATGCGCTGTCTCCTCCTCCCAGTGGCTGTCCTGCTCATCGGGTTGATGCCCGGGGGAGAGGCGCGGGCGCAGGTGGGCAAGCCGCCACCCTCCAACGCCCCGGGCTTCGTGCCGGCGCCGGCCGCCTTTCCGCCCTTGCCCACGAGCAAGCCACCGGCCCTGGCCGCAGCGCCCGCGCCGGTGGCCGGCAAGCCGGGGGCGCCGCCGCCCGCACCGCCAGGCGGCACCGGCC
>NZ_JAPSMD010000645.1 GCF_027856955.1 Falsiroseomonas oryzae
CGCGCGCACGCCGCGCGCGGCCAGCGCGCCGGCCACGCGCGCCACGCGGTCGCGCAGCTGCGCATAGGTGTAGGTCGCGCTGCGCCCGGTGATCGGGCTGTCCCAGACGATCGCGGGCTGCGCGCCGCGCCCGGCCGCGACGTGGCGGTCCAGCGCGTTGTGGCAGGTGTTCAGCCGCCCGTCGGGAAACCAGCGGCCATAGACGCCCATCTTCGGGTCGAAGACGCGCTTCGGCGCGACGGACCAGTCGATGCCCTGCGCGGCGCGCGCCCAGAACGCCTCCGGGTCGGCCTTCCAGGCGGCATAGGCCTCGTCGTAGCGGCTGGTGCCGGTGCTGCCGTCCATCGCGCGCCCTCCTCTTCGGTGTCTTCTGCGCGGCCGGGATCAAGCCGGCCGCTTCCGTTGTTGCCCGCCACTGTGCCATCGTCCCCCGCATGGCGGGAGGTGTCTGGCAGTCCTGGCGCTCGCTCTTCGCGACGGTGCCCGCCGCATCCCCCGTGGCGCCGGCCGCGGCGCCGCTGCCCGAGGGGCCGGTCGAGGCGCAGCCCTATGTCGTCTTCGACCTGGAGACCACCGGCCTGCGCCCGAGCGTCGCGGACGACATCGTGCAGATCGGCGCCGTGCGACTGGAAGGCGGGGTGGAGGCCGGCAACTTCAACATGCTGGTGAATCCCGGCCGCCCGATCCCGCCGGTCAGTACGCGCTACCACGGCATCACCGATGCGATGGTCGCCCGCGCGCCCTCCGCCGCCGAAGCCCTGGGAGCCTTCCGAGACTTCGCCGCGGGCGCCGTGCTGGTGGCGCACAACGCCGCCTTCGACCTGACCGCGCTGGCCGGGGCGGCGGAGCGGCAGGGCGCGCCGCGCCTGCCCAACCCGGCCATGTGCTCCATGATGCTGGCGCGCTGGCTCGACCCGCGGGAGCCCGACGTGTCGCTCGACGGGCTGTGCGGCCGCGCGGGGCTGGTCATCGAGCACCGCCACCACGCGCTGGGCGATGCGCGCGCCACGGCGGTGCTGTGGATGAGCCTGCTGGCGCGCGCCTCCGCCCGCGGCGTGACCGGCCTGCCGGACCTCGCCTTCCGCAGCCGCATGGCGGAGCGCATCGCGGAGCACGCCCGCCACTTCTGACCCGCCGCGCCGCGTCACCAGACGCGCCCCGTCAGGTCGGCGGCGGCCGTCTTCGCGAAGCTGCGCACCGCCTTCAGCGCGTCCTTCAGGGCGGCGCGCCGCTCGGCCGGCATCGAGGCGGTGTCCACCAGGTTGCCCGGTGGCAGCCCGGCCGCGAGATCGGCCAGCTGCTGGCGCAGCACTGCATCCAGCAGAAGCCCGAAGGCGGCCTGCAGCCGCGCGGTGTCGGCCGGCGTGATCACGCCCTTCGCGGCGAGTCCCGCCAGCCGCGCCGGCGTGGCGGGCTCGGCGATGCCGGCGCGCAACGCGGAGAGCCGCGCCGCCGCGACCAGCGGCATCAGCCCGTGCAACTTGAGGTCGGTGCGCGTTCCCGGCCCCGGCTCGTCGTCGGCGAAGCCGCCCCAGAAGGTGAGCCCGACGCCGAGCCGCGCATCCTGCGCCGCCAGCATCGCCGCCCAGGCCGGCTGCGAGGCCAGCAGCCCGATCGCCTCCGCCTGCAGCGCCTCGGCCGGCGCGGGATCGCCCCAGCCGGCGCGCAGGTCCAGGAAGATGTCGGCGAAGAGCAGCGCCGCGCCGCTGCGCCTGCGGGCCCAGAGCGCGAGCTGGTCGCCCCACTGCCGGCGCGTCTTCCGCCAAAGCGGGTTCATCGCCATGACGCCGCCCTTGCACAGCGTGAAGCCGGCTTCCGCCAGCGCCAGGCAGAAGCGCTCCGCGACGCGGCGGAACCAGGCGTCGATCCGGCCGTGTTCCGCGTCGTCGTAGTCGTCCAGGACGAAGCCGTTGTCCTGGTCGGGCCGCAGCAGGGACTCGCCCCGGCCCAGGCTGCCCATCAGCAGCAGCGTGAAGGGCACCGGCGGCGGCTCCGCTTCGGCGTCCAGGGCGCGCTGCAGGATGCGGCGGTGCAGGTCGGCGTTGATGCCGCTGACCAGCCCGACCACCTCCGCCGCGCCCAGCCCTTCCGCCAGCAGCGCGCCGGCCAGCCCCGCCTGGGCCTGCTTCACCGCGGCGTCGTCGCCGGCCAGCGCATCCAGATGCGCCAGCATGCCGCCGGCCGCGGCCTCCAGCGCCTCGGCCCGGTGCAGCATGCCGCAGCAGCGCCCGGCGGCGTCGAGCAGCGGCAGGTGGCGCAGCCGGTGCGCGCG
>NZ_JAPSMD010000646.1 GCF_027856955.1 Falsiroseomonas oryzae
GCCCCGCGAAGCCGGCCGGCGGCGGCAAGCCGCCGCGGCGGCGGCCGAAGGGCGAGACGGGTACCGCCGCGCCGCTGCCCAGCCGCGAGCAGCTCCGCGCCTTCCTGCGGGATGCGCCGGGGCGGGTCGGCAAGTCGGACATCGCGCGGCATTTCGGCCTCTCCTCCGACCAGCGCCCGGCGCTGCGCGAGCTGCTGCGGTCGCTGAAGGAATCGGGCCAAGCCGCGCCGGCGGGGCGGAAGGGCGTCGCCGCGCCCGACCGGCTGCCGGAGATGACGGTGGTGGAAGTGGTCGGCACCGACGCCGATGGCGATGCCATCGCCCGGCCGGTGCAGTGGGACAAGGCGAACGGCCCGCCGCCGGCCGTCTTCATGCGGCCGGAGCGGCGCGGCATGCCGGCACTGGCACCCGGCGAACGCGTGCTGGCGCGGCTGCGCTTCCTCGGCGGCACGAAATACGAGGGGCGGACCTTCAAGCGCCTGGCCTCGGAGGACCGGCCCGCGCGGATCCTCGGCGTCTTCGAGGAAGGCCGGATCATCCCGACCGACCGGCGGCAGCGCGCCGAGTGGATGGTGGCGCCGCAGGATCGCGGTGGGGCGAGCGCCGGCGACATCGTGATGGCGGAGCCGCTGCCGCAGCACCGCCCGATGGGCCCGCGCCCTGCCCGCATCGTCGAGGTGCTGGGCCGCATGGGGGAGCCGCGCAGCGTCTCCCTGGTCTGCATCCACGCGCACGGCATCCCCGACGTCTTTCCCGCCGAGGCGGTGCAGGAGGCCGAGCGGGCGAAGGGTGTCACGAAGCGCGGGCGCGAGGACCTGACCGCCCTGCCGCTGGTGACGATCGACGGGGAGGATGCGCGCGACTTCGACGACGCCGTCTTTGCCGAGCCTGATGGCGACGGATGGCGCCTCGTCGTCGCGATCGCCGACGTGGCGCATTACGTGAAGCCTGGCTCCGCGCTGGACCGGGAGGCCTGGGCGCGCGGCAACAGCGTGTATTTCCCGGACCGCGTCGTGCCGATGCTGCCGGAGGCGCTGTCCAACGGCTGGTGCAGCCTGCGCCCGGCCGAGAATCGCGGCTGCCTGTTCGTTGAGATGCGCTTCGACAAGGCCGGCACCAAGGTCCGCCACCGCTTCGGCCGCGGCCTGATGCGCAGCGCCGCGCGGCTGACCTACGAGCAGGTGCAGGCCGCGCACGAGGCCGGGACCGACCCGGAGGGCGTGCCGCCGGGCCAGGCGGCGCATCTCTACGGCGCCTTCCGCGCGCTGCTGGCGGCGCGGGACCGCCGCGGCACGCTCGACCTCGACGTGCCGGAGCGGCGGGTGCTGCTGGACGCGAAGGGGCGCGTGCAGGCGGTGGTGCCGCGCGCGCGGCTCGACAGCCACCGGCTGATCGAGGAGTTCATGGTCGCCGCCAATGTCTGCGCGGCGGAGGAGCTGGAGCGCCTGCGCCAGCCCTGCATGTACCGCGTGCATGACCGCCCCTCCGACGAGAAGCTGGAGGGGCTGCGGCAGTTCCTGGCCGGCCTCGGCATCAAGCTCGCCCCCCGCGACCGCATCCACCCCCGCGACTTCTCCCAGGTGCTGGAGATCGTGAAGGAGAAGCCGGAGGCGCGGCTGGTGAACGAGGCGGTGCTGCGCGGCCAGTCCCAGGCGGCCTACAGCCCCGACAACATCGGCCATTTCGGCCTGGCACTGACGAAATACGCGCATTTCACCAGCCCGATCCGGCGCTACGCCGACCTGCTGGTTCACCGCGCGCTGGTCGCCGGCCTGCAGCTCGGCCGCGACGGCTTGGCGGAGGAGGAAGCGGCGCGCTTCCCGGACACGGCGGAGCACATCACCCAGACCGAACGCCGGGCCGCGACGGCCGAGCGCGATGCGGTGGACCGCTATCTCGCCGCGTGGATGGCGGAACGCGTCGGCGACATGTTCGATGCGCGCATTAGTGGGGTGACACGTTTCGGACTGTTCGTGACAGTAGAGGAGAACGGCGCGAGCGGAATCGTCCCGCTGGCGTCCTTGCCGGACGACCGATGGCAGCTGGACGGGGCCGGTCACGCAATGACCGGCCGAAGCACGGGCCTGACCTTCAGCCTTGGCCAGCCGGTCGAGGTGCAGCTGGCGTCGGCGACTCCGCGCACCGGCGGGATGGTCTTCCGCCTGATGCAGGGCGATCCGCGCGCGGGCGGACGCCGCGGGCGCGCTGGCCCGCCGCCGCGCGGCAAGCGCTCCGGCGGCTTCCGGCGGCGCTGATCCTCCTCGGG
>NZ_JAPSMD010000647.1 GCF_027856955.1 Falsiroseomonas oryzae
TCCGGCTGCGCGGCACCGCCGGGGAGGCGGTGGTGCCGGCGAACGCCGCGCCGCTGACCTGGTGGCGCGCGGCGAGCCTCGCGCCCGGTGTGCCGCTGTTCGACGTGCGCGATGCGCGCCCGGTGGCGCCGGAGCTGCGCCGCACGCCGGAAGGCGGCGGTCAGCGGGTGAAGCTGATCGGCGGCGAGGGGGCGGAGGTGCTGTACGATGCGCGCGGGCGCTGGATCGGCTTCGCCACCACGGGCGAGGACGGCAGCGCGGTGACCTACGAGAAGGCATGACGACGCTTCGCGTCGTCCTGGGCGACCAGTGCTCCGACGGGCTCTCCGCGCTGGAGGGCCTGGACCCTGCGCGCGACGTGGTGCTGATGGCGGAGGTGCGGGCGGAATGCACCTATGTCCGCCACCACAAGCAGAAGATCGCCCTCGTGCTCTCGGCCATGCGGCATTTCGCGCGGCGGCTGGAGGCGCGCGGGGTGCGGGTGCGCTACGTCAGGCTGGACGAGCCCGGGAACACGCAGACCCTGCGGGGCGAGGTGGAGCGCGCGGCCGCGGCGCTCGGGGCATCGCGCATCCTCTGCACCCATCCGGGCGAGTGGCGCGTGGCTCAGGACATGCGGGGCTGGCAGGACGCGACCGGGGTGCCGGTGGAGATCCGCGACGACACGCGCTTCCTGTGCAGCCTGGACCGCTTCCGCGCCTGGGCGGGCGAGCGGAAACAGCTGCGGATGGAGTTCTTCTACCGCGAGATGCGCCGCGCGACCGGCCTGCTGATGGAGGGCCCGGACGAGCCCGCGGGCGGGCAATGGAACTTCGACCACGACAACCGCGCCGCCCTGCCGCGGGACATCCGCCCGCCGAAGCCGCGCCGCTTCGCGCCGGACGAGGTGACGCGGGAGGTGATGTCGCTCGTCGCGCGGGAGTTCCCCGACCATTTCGGCACGCTCGACGCCTTCGCCTGGCCGGTGACGGCGGAGGATGCGGAGGCCGCGCTGGACGACTTCATCCGCCACCGCCTGCCGCTGTTCGGCACCTACCAGGATGCGATGGCGGAGGGCGAGCCGACGCTGTTCCATGCGCTGGTCGCCGCGGCGCTGAATGTCGGCATCCTCGACCCCCGCGCCGCATGCGGGGCCGCGGAGCGCGCGTATCGCGCGGGCGACGCGCCGCTGAACGCGGTGGAGGGGTTCATCCGCCAGATCCTGGGCTGGCGGGAATATGTGCGCGGCATCTACTGGCTGCGCATGCCGGCGTATCGCGATACCAATGCGCTGGAGGCGACGCGGCCGCTGCCCTGGTTCTACTGGTCGGGCGAGACGGACATGGCCTGCCTGCGCGCGGCGATCGCACAGACGCGTGACCTGGCCTATGCCCACCACATCCAGCGCCTGATGGTCACCGGCAATTTCGCGCTGCTCGCCGGGCTCGACCCGGCCGCGGTGAATGACTGGTACATGGTGGTCTATGCCGATGCGTATGAATGGGTGGAACTGCCCAATACGCACGGCATGGCGCTGCACGCCGATGGCGGGGTCATGGCGTCCAAGCCCTATGCCGCGTCCGGCGCGTACATCAACCGCATGTCGGACCATTGCCGCGGTTGCGCCTTCGACGTGAAGCAGGCGACCGGCGCCAGGGCCTGCCCCTTCAACTTCCTCTACTGGGACTTCATCGCCCGGCACGCGGACCGCTTCGCGCGCAACCCGCGCATGGCAATGCCGCTGCGGACGCTGGCGAAGATGGATCCGCGCAAGGTGCAGGCCATGCGCGCCCAGGCCGCCGCCTTCCTGCAGGCGCTGGAGCGCGGCGAGGCGCCGGCGCCGGCCCAGCCGAGCCTGGTGTAGCGCGCCGCGGGCGGATCAATTCGCGGGCCAGTGCGGCATCCGCGCACGCACCGGCGCGTTACCGCGTCCGATGTCCGGAAGCCTTGGCCCGCTGCTGCGCTGCGTGATCGCCCTCCTGCTGCCCGCGCTCGCCGCCTGCGAGGTCGTGCGCGGCGTGGACCAGGCGATGCGCAGCGTGGACGTTCTCGACCGCGTCTTCGAGCCCGGCCGCGCCACGCGGCCGGCGCCGCCTCTGGTCGTCGCGCAGGCCCGGCCGGTGCCGGCGCCAGGCCCGGTGGAGGTGGAGCCGCTGCCGTCGGAGATGCCGCCCGATGCGCCCGTTGCGCAGCCTGCCCTCGCTGCCGGCACGGCGGGCTTCGAGGCGACCGGCAGCGACGCCCCCCCGCGCCCGGATCCCGAG
>NZ_JAPSMD010000648.1 GCF_027856955.1 Falsiroseomonas oryzae
CAGCCCGGGCAGCGCCAGGGCGGCCGCGGCGCCGAGCGCGGCGCGGCGGGCGAGGACGGCGGGCATGGCCTTCACTCCGCCGCGCGGGCCAGGGGCGGCCCGTAGGTCTCGACGATCTCGCGCAGCTTCTTGCGCGCCATGTTGTTCGCCTTGTCGCAGGGCATGCCGGCTTCCGGCGCCTCCCACGGCATGATGGGGACGTCGGCGCGCGTGGACTCCAGGATCCTCTTGTCCTCGAGCGTCACCTTCCGGTCATGCGCGATCGCCGCCGCGGCCGGCACCTGCTCTTCGGTGTCGTTCCTGATGCAGAACTGGGTGAAGATGATCTTCTTGTCGGCGACCGGCGTGCCCGCGGTGAAGATGATGTGCTCGACGCCGTTCGGGAACTTGATGTGCAGCTTGCGCGTGCAGGGCGCCCACCAGGTGACCGTGCGGTCGCGCACCGTCTTGTCCTGCTTGATGCCGGTGTAGTCCTGGCCGACCTTGCGGTTGGCCACCGGCACGATCGCCCGGGAGATGATGCCGAACTCGATCTCCTCCACGTCTTCCGCCGGGGGGACGGGGTTGGTGATGTCGCCCTGGGTGTCGCGATGGACGAAGGCGACATGCGCCAGGTCGAAGAAGTTGTCGGCCAGCCGGAACAGCGACATGTCCCAGGGCTCGTGGAAGCAGTCGATGTAGCGGAAGCCCGGCGCGCCGAATTCCGGCAGGTGCGGGATGTCCATCACCGGGTCCTCGACCGCGACCCAGACGTATTCGTAGCGGATGGCGACGTGGTAGCGCTTCACGAAGGCCCGCGCCGCGATCTCCGGCGTCAGGCCGGGGCGCTGGGGGATGCTGGTGCAATGGCCGTCGGTGCCGAATTCCCAGCCATGGTAGGGGCACTGGATCGAGTTGCCGAGCACCTCACCGAGCGAGAGCTTGGCCGCGCGGTGGCAGCATTCGTCCTTGAGCGCGGAGACGGTGCCGTCGGCGGCGCGCCAGATCACCATGTCCTCGCCGAACAGCGAGAAGGGCTGCGGCCCTTCGTCCAGCTTCGCCGCCGGCATGGCGACGTACCAGAAGCGTCGGAACACGGGCGAATCGCCGACCTTCATGCTGCGCAACTCCGCTGCGGGCCGCAGCGGTGCGAGCAAGTTCCGTGCCGACCGATGCCCGCCCCGGTCAGCGAGCCGGGCCGCGTTCTGCCCGTCGGCGCGGCGCCTTCGCCGTGCCCTGCCGCCGGCTTGGGCAGCCGGCTCAGGCCGCGTCTGGCACGCTGTCTCCGACCTCGCCCGCGATCAGCGCGCGCGCCTGCTCCGCCGGCATCGGCCGGCCCAGCAGCCAGCCCTGGCCACGCTCGCAGCCCAGCGCCAGCAGGCGGTCGGCCTGTTCCCGCGTCTCGACGCCTTCCGCCACCACCCGGATGCCGAGGCCGCGGCCGAGGCCGAGGATCGCGGTGACCACCGCCTCCACCCGCGGGTCGGCGTCCAGGTCGCGCAGGAACAGCCGGTCGATCTTCAACTCGTCGAAGGGGAAGCGGCGGAGATAGGCGAGGCTTGACCACCCCGTGCCGAAATCGTCGAGCGCGATGGACACCCCGAGGCCGCGCAGCCCGGCCATCACGCGCGCGGCCTGCGCACTGTCCTGCATCAGCACGCTCTCCGTGACTTCCAGCTCCAGGCGGTGCGGCGGAAGGCCGGATTCGGCCAGCGCCGCCGCCACGGTCTCCACAAGGCCATCCACCTTCACCTGCAGGGCCGAGAGGTTCACCGCCACCTTGAGCCCGGCCGGCCAGCCCGCAGCCTCTGCCACGGCGGTACGGATGACCCAGGCGCCGAGCGGCACGATCAGGCCGCTGGCCTCGGCGAGGGGGATGAATTCGTCGGGCGGGATCATCCCGCGCGTCTCGTGCGGCCAGCGCAGCAGCGCCTCAAAGCCGATCAGGCTGCCGTCCAGCAGCCGGCGCTGCGGCTGCCAGTGCAGCAGGAAGCGGCCTTCCGCGATCGCCTGGCGCAGGTCGCGCTCGAGCTGGCGGCGCTGGCGCAGCGCGGCTTCCTGGTCCGGCGCGAAGCAATGGATGGAGGGCTGCGGCGCCGCGCGCGCGGCGGCCAGCGCATCCTCCGCGCGGGTCAGCAGCAGCCCGGCCTCCGCCCCGTCGCCCGGGCCGATCGCGATGCCGATATCGGCCGCCGCCACCGGCGACCCGCCATCCAGCGGCAGCGGCTCCGCCAGGGTCGCGGCCAGGCGCT
>NZ_JAPSMD010000649.1 GCF_027856955.1 Falsiroseomonas oryzae
CGGCTGGCGGCGGCGCCGGGCTGAGGGATGCGGCGCGTGCTGGTCTGGATCGGCCTGCTGCTGCTGGCCGCGCTGCTCGGCGCGGGCTGGTGGCTGTGGACGCCGGACCAGCCGCGCGCGGCGCTGGAGGCGCGCCACGCCGCGCCGCCCAGCCGCTTCGTGGAGGTGGACGGCGTCCGCCTGCATGTCCGCGACACGGGCCCGCGGGACGCACCCGCCGTGCTGCTGCTGCACGGCTTCGGCTCCTCCCTGCACACCTGGGAAGCCTGGTCGCGGCTGCTGGACGCCGAGCGGCGCGTCATCCGGCTGGACCTGCCGGGCTTCGCGCTGACCGGGCCCGACCCGACCGGCGACTATTCCGACCTGCGTGCGGTGGCGCTGTTGGCGGGGCTGCTGGATGCGGTCGGCGTGCCGCGCGCCGATGTCGTCGGCAGTTCCATGGGCGGGCGCATCGCCTGGCGCTTCGCGGCGGAACGGCCGGGACGCGTGCGCCGCCTGGTGCTGATGGCGCCGGACGGCTTCGCCAGCGCAGGGTTCAGCTACGACAAGCCGGCCGGCGTGTCCCCGATGATGCGCGCCCTGCCCTACACCCTGCCGACGCCGCTGCTGCGCGCCGGCCTGGCGCCGGCCTACGCCGATCCGGCCGCGCTGACGGATGAGGTGGTGGCGCTGTACCGCGACATGATGCTGGCGCCCGGCGTGCGGCGCGCCATCCTGGACCGGATGGCGACGCATGTGCTGGTGCGGCCGGAGCCCATCCTGCAGCGCATCGCGGCGCCGGTTCTGCTGCTCTGGGGCGAGCAGGACCGCATGGTGCCGGCGCCGCATGCAGCCGACTATGCGCGGGAGCTGCGCGACAGCCGCACGGTCGTGCTGCCCGGGCTGGGCCATGTGCCTATGGAGGAGAATCCGGCGCGATCGCTGGCGCCGGTTGCGGCGTTCCTGGCGCAGTAGCGCCCACGGGCGCCGACTCCGGACCGTCACCACAGGACGTCACTGCCGATTGACCCCTTCGCGTACCGGCCCCTAGCGTCCGCCCTGGACCAGGGGTTGAAAGGGATGCGCGGCATGGCGGCGGGGGGGATCACGCGACGCGGGCTCGGCGGACTGGCGCTGGCGCCGGGCCTGGCGCGGGCGCAGGCGCCATATCCGGGCAACCGCCCCGTTGCCATCGTGGTCGCCTTCGCGCCGGGCGGATCGACCGACACCGTTGCGCGCCTGGTCGCGCAGCAGCTGCAGCGCCTCCTGGGCGGCAGCTTCGTGGTGGAGAACCGGGCCGGCGCGAGCGGCACGATCGGCTCCGCCCATGTCGCGCGCGCGCGTCCGGACGGGTACACGCTCCTCTTCGCGGGGAGCGGAACCTATTCCATGTCCGGCCACCTCTATCCGCAGCGCGGCTACGACGAGGAGCAGAGCTTCACGCCGATCGGCTCGGTCAGCACCTCCTCGCTGTTCATGTGCCTGAGCCCGCGCCACGCCATGCGGGACATCGGCAGCTTCATCGCGCGCGCGAAGGAGGCGCCGGGGCGGATGAGCTACGCCTCCTCCGGCGCGGGCAGCTCGGCGCACATCATCACCGAGCTGTTCCTGGAAGGCGCGGGCATACAGGTGGAAAACATCACCTACCGCGGCGGTGCGCCGGCGGTGCAGGCGGTCATCACCGGAGACGTCCAGATGGCCTTCGTCGAAGCCGTGACCGCGCTGCCGCTGATGCGCAACGGCGAGGTGCTGGGCGTGGCGGTCACCAGCGCGCAGCGCAGCCCGCTGGCGCCGGAGGTACCGACCATCGCCGAGAGCGCCGTGCCCGGCTTCGAAGGCACCACGACGCTCGCGATGTTCGCCCCCGCCGGCACGCCGGACGAGATCGTCTGGCGCCTGCACCGCGCCGTGGCGGAGGCGATGCAGGTGCCGGACCTGGTGGCGCAGCTGCGCACAGGCGCGGTGTTCCCGCGGGTGATGTCGCCCGACGAGTTCCGCCCCTTCCTCGCCTCCGAACGGCGGCGCTGGCTGGAGGTGATCCGCAGCCGCGGCATCACCGCCGGATGAGTGGGCCGCCGGCCGGGCTTGTCCGGCACATCCTTGAGGAGAGCGCGCGGCTGGCCGCGCTGTGCACGGCCTGCGGCGCCTGCGTGCGGGCGTGCCCCATGACGCCCTACGCGGCCGGCGTCGCGGAGGCCGGCGCGGAGGCGGTGGCCGCCGGCATGCGCGAGGTGCTGCGCGACGGGCCCG
>NZ_JAPSMD010000650.1 GCF_027856955.1 Falsiroseomonas oryzae
GCTGCGCGGGGCGCCGCGCAGCAGCGCCGCCGTGCCGTAGCGTCCCGCTGCCAGGCCGGCCGCGCCGAATGCCGTCGCCATGACGAGCCAGGCCGCGTCGATCCGCCCGGCCGCGTCGAACGCCGTCGCGGCGGCAAGGGCCACAGCAATGGCGGCAAGCGCGGCCAGCCCGATCCGGCGCAGCTGCCGCGCGCCGTCGAACAGTATGGGATGGTCGTAGGCACCGGTGGCGACGCCGCCAGCCAGCACGAGGCCCGTGAGCAGCAGCGTGACGGGCGCATGGGCGGCGCCGGCCACCGGAACCAGAAGGTCGGCCCCGAACCCGGCGGCCAGCAGCATCGTCAGGTCAAGGGCAGCGACCAGCGCACCGAGCAGCAGCGGCGGCCATGGCCTCGGCCGCACCCGGACGGCATCGTTGGCCGCCGCCGGCGCAACCATCGGGTCGCGGCGGCCGAGCCGAAAGGGCCGCACCCCCGCGAGGTCGGCCGTGGGAAAGGGGTGGACGGTCTCGCCGCCCCGCGCGCCCCCGCCATCGGGGAGGCCGCCGGCAGGGCGCAATTCGGGGTCGGCCTTGGGGGTCGCTGCGCGCATCCGGGGCTGGCTTGATTACGGTCGTGGGGCGCGATCTGCGCCGCCGAACACGAAACGTCGCGAAAGGAGAAAGTTCCCGACCATCCCCGCAAGGCTCCCGGCCGCGACGCCGATCACGGGATGCTGCGCCACGACGGCCACAGTCGATACCAGCGCGGCGTAGGTGCCGTAGTTGCAGGCGAAGCCCACCAGGTTGACCGCCAGGAAGATCGCCCATTGCCGCCACGCCGGCCCGTCGCCCTGGCCGCGGAAGGTCCAGGCGCGGTTGAGCGCCCAGGTGGTGGTCGCCGCCACCACGTAGGACGCCGCCCGCCCCCCATACAGGCCGAAGCCGAGCGCCAGCGCGGCGTAGAGCGACGCGGTGTCCACGATGAAGCCGATCGTCCCGACGACCCCGAAGCGGAGGAACTGCATGACCGTCCGGCTGCGCTCCGGGCCGATGAACTGGGTCAGGCGGCTTGTGATGACGTGGTCGGACATGAGGCTTCCTTCTGCTGCACTGCAGCATGGCGTGTGCAGCCGCGGTTCTCAAACCACGCCCCGGTGACGGAACCATGGCAGGGCGGCGCCTGGACGGCTGCTCGCGGGACTGCGACCTTCACGCCGCGGCGATGGGGATTGCGGGCGCATGCGGATCGGGCTGGTCGGGCTCGGCAGGATGGGGGCGGCCATGGCCGCCCGGCTGGCCGGGACGGGCGCTGAGGTGGCGGGCTACGACCTCGACCCCGGCCGGGGCGGTGTCGCCAGCCTCACGCAGGCGGCAGCGCCGGTCGTGCTGTTCTCCCTGCCCGACGAGCGGGCGGTGGCAGCGGCGCTGTCGGAGTTGCTCCCGGCCTTGCCGCAAGGCGCGGTGGTTGCCGATACCTCCACCATCTCGCCGCTGGCCGCGCGGGACTTCGCAAGCCAGGCGACGGCGGCGGGCGCGGCTTATCTGGATGCGCCCGTCTCCGGCGGGCCGGCGGGCGCTGCGGCCGGGACGCTGACGGTCATGCTGGGCGGAGAGGCCGCGGCACTTGAGCGCGCCCGGCCGGTCTTGGACCGCATCGCGGCGCGCGTGGTGCATGTCGGGCCGGCCGGCGCAGGGCAGGTGGCGAAGCTCGTGAACAACCTGCTGGTCGCGACTCACCTGGTGGTGGCGGGAGAGGCGCTTCGCATCGGCGAGGCGGCGGGCGTGCCGGCCGAGGCGCTGCTGGCGGTGGTCAACGCCGCCTCCGGCCGCTCCGCCGCGACGGAGGTCAACCTGCCGCGATGGGTGCTGTCCAGCAGCTTCGATTCCGGCTTCACCGCCGGGCTCATGCGCAAGGACGTGCGGCTGGCCATGGACCTGGCGCGTGCCGTTGGCGCGGAGCCCGTCGCCTGCGGCCGCGCCGCGGCCGTCTGGGACGCCGCGCCGGTGGCGGATGGCGAGGATTTCAACCGGCTGGTCGCGACGCTGCTGGCGGGGGCGCGGCCATGACGGGCTTCGTGGCGCCCGCCGTCGCGGCGGAGGGCGTGCGCACGCTTCTGGGCGGGCGGATCGGCAGCCTGGTGGACGGCGCGATCCGCGCGGGAGAGGGCGCGCCGATCGCGCTGCAGGATCCGGCGACGGGCGCGCCGCTGCTGGACTACGCCGATGCGGGGCCGGCGGTGG
>NZ_JAPSMD010000651.1 GCF_027856955.1 Falsiroseomonas oryzae
CCCCCGCGGCGCGCACCGCCTCCGCGGCGCGCCCCTCCGGCACCGCGGCGGGCGCCGCGGCGCGCCCGGCGGGGGGCTTCGGATCGTCGCAGGCCGCGAGCAACGCCGCTGCGGCCGCGAGGCTACGCCATGCGCGCACGCCGTTTCGTCTCCCCATCCGGATGGGCCGACCCGGATGGCCGGGCGCCCAGCGGGCGCGCCTACCTGCCGCAACCGATCCATCCATGCAACATGCGTGGGCACATGCGCGGCTGCGCAGGGCGAGCCGCCGACCGGGTCAGCCGCCCTTGCCGAACAGCCGCTTCAGCTTCGCCCAGAATCCCTCGCCCCGGGCGGCGATGCGCTGGTGGCTCACATGCGGGCGGCGGGATGGCGGGGGCAGGGCGCTGGCCACCGTGTGCCGGCCGGAATCGCCGGCCTCGATCAGCCGCTGCTCCAGCATCACCACCTGCGCCACCACCTCCGGCGGCGCGGTACGGGCCAGGCCGTCGGCCGTGGCCGCCGCGTCGTCCCAGGCCTCGGCACGGCGCAGCGCATCCACCACGCGCACGGTCTGCTCCGCATCCAGCGGCGGCCCGCCGCGCCACAGCGCCACCGCATCCAGCCGCCAGGACCGCGCCAGTTCCGGGCGGCCCAGGTCGTCCGCCACCCAGGCCGCCTGCAGCGTCGCCTCGGCCGAGGCGTGCAGCGCGCCGGTCTCCTCCAGCACCAGGGCCCAGGCCAGGAAGCGCCGGCCGAGCGGCGGGATGGAGGTGTCGGCCAGCAGGGCCCGGAAGGGCGCGGCACGCACCGCCTCGGCTGCCGCCGGGTGCGCCCGGCTGATGTCCGGCGCGCAGTAGCCGCAGCCCGGGCATTGCTGCAGCCAGCGCGCCATGGTGGAGCGCACCGGCTCGCCCGGCCGCAGGTCGAGATCCGGCGGCTGTTCCGGCGGGCTCGGGCGGAAGGGCGGTTGCCGGCTCTCGGTGCCGCAGACGCCGCAGCGGATGGTGCCGGCGGCCGCGGACCGGGACCCGGGCGAGGGGATCTCGGCCATCGGCATCAGACTAGGCAGCTTCGCGGCCCGGGCGAAGGGGGAAGCGTGCGAAACCGCATGCGCGGTGGCGGAACGTGTTCGGCCGTGGCCGCAAGCCCCCCGATTGCCCGGCAAGCGCGGGCAGCAGGCGGCCAGCCCGTTGCCGTCCGGGCCGCGCCGCCGCTAAACCTCCGGCATGCCGCGTGGCGACCTCTTTCCGGACATCGCCCCCTACGAGACCGGCCTGCTGCCGCTCTCGGGCGGGCACGTCATGTACTGGGAGCAGGTGGGCAACCCGCGCGGCCAGCCCGTGCTGTTCCTGCATGGCGGGCCGGGCGCCGGCGCCGGCGCCATCCATCGCCGCTTCTTCGACCCCGGCCATTGGCGCGTCGTGATCTTCGACCAGCGCGGCGCCGGGCGGTCCCGCCCGCTGGGCGAGCTGCGGGACAACACCACGCCGCACCTCGTCTCCGATATCGAGGTGCTGCGCCGCTTCCTCGGCATCGAGAAGTGGCTCCTGTTCGGCGGCTCCTGGGGCTCCACCCTCGCGCTGGCCTATGCGCAGGCGCATCCGGACCGCGTCGCCGGCTGCGTGCTGCGCGGCGTCTTCCTCGGCCGCCAGGCGGAGGTCGAGTGGTTCCTGTATGGCCTCCGACGCGTCTTCCCCGATGCCTGGGCGCAATTCGCCGAGCATGTCCCGCCGGCGGAGCGCGGCGACCTGCTCTCCGCCTACCTCAAGCGGCTCTGCGATCCGGACCCGCTGGTGCACGGCCCCGCGGCGCGCGCCTGGAGCCTCTACGAGGGCTCCTGCTCCACCCTGCTGCCCAGCCCGGAGACGGTGGCGAGCTTCGCGCAGGACCGCAGCGCGCTCGGCCTCGCGCGGATCGAGGCGCACTACTTCGCGCATGACCTGTTCCTGCCGGACGGTGGACTGCTCGGCCAGATGGACCGCATCGCGCACATCCCGGCGGAGATCGTGCAGGGGCGCTACGACATGGTCTGCCCGCCCGACACCGCCTTCGACCTGGCCGCCGCCTGGCCGCGCGCGCGGCTGACCATCGTGCCGGATGCCGGCCACTCCGCCCTCGAGCCGGGCGTGCGCACCGCGCTGGTCAGCGCGGTGGAGCGGTTCCGCCGGCGCGGCTGACCGCGGCGTACTGCCGCCCGGCGCCCGGCGCGTCACCCGCGGTACTGCACCACCAGCCGGTC
>NZ_JAPSMD010000652.1 GCF_027856955.1 Falsiroseomonas oryzae
GCCCCCGGCCGCGTCAGCCTCGCCCCATCACGACAGGACCCAGATGTCGCTCTCCAGCACCGCCGGCACGCCGGTGAGGAAGGCGACCAGCACGCGGGGCGCGGCGCCGGTGCCGTCCGGGTCGAACCACAGCCGGCCCACGTCGTTCTCCCACATCACCCGGTGGTCGGCGGTGCTGGCGAAGCCCGTCGCGTCGGCCCGGAAGGCCGTCGCCGCCAGCTGGCCCACCGGCAACCCGCTGTTGACCACCTCGATCCGGTCGCCCTGCAGGCGGTCGAAGTCGGTGATCCGGTCCGCCAGGTCGAGCCCGCCGATGTCCAGCCGGAAGCGGTCCGCATTGTCGTTGCCGGTCAGCAGGTCGAAGCCGGCCTGCGCCAGCAGCAGGTCGTCGCCGGGGCCGCCGAGCAGCTGGTCGTCGCCGCCGCCGCCCTCCAGCCGGTCGTTGCCGAGGCCGCCGAAGATCACGTTGGCACCGGCATTGCCGAGGATGACGTTGTTGGTGCCGGTGCCCGTGCCGGTCAGCGGATCGCTGCCCAGCATGACCAGCCATTCGATGCCGTTGGCCAGCGTGGTGCTGGCCAGCGCCTCCACCGTATCGGCGCCGGAGATGTCGACCAACAGCAGGTCGAGCGTGCTGTCCACGCGGTAGAGGTCGCTGCCGCGGCCGCCTTCCAGCGTGTCCGCGTCGGAGCCCGGCCCGGCCATGCTGCCCAGCGTGTCGTTGCCGTCGTTGCCGATCAGCCGGTCGTTGCCGGTGCCGCCGTTCAGGCTGTCGTCGCCGAGGCCGCCATCCAGGCTGTCCGCCGCGCCGCCGCCGTTCAGCGTGTCGTTGCCGAGCCCGCCGGCAAGACTGTTGGCGCCCTCGTTGCCGAGGATGCTGTCGCCGACGTCGCCGCCGGTGCCGTTGATGTTCGCCACCCCCTGGAGCTGGAGGTTGACGATGCTGGTCCCGGCCAGGCTGAAGGTGACGGAGGCGAGCACCAGCCCGGCCTCGCCCAGCTCCTCCACCACCGCGTCGCCGATGTTGTCCACGATGTAGGTGTCGAAGCCGGTGCCGCCGATCAGCACGTCGGCGCCGGCGGCGCCGTCCAGCGTATCGTTGCCGGCCAGCCCGTCCAGCACGTCGCCCGCGGCAGTGCCGATCAGGTGGTTGCCGACGGCGTTGCCGCCGCCGTAGCGGGCGGTGCCGGTCAGCTCCAGATCCTCGATCCCGGTGGCGAGGGTGGTGTTGGCGGAGGCGCGCAGGCGGTCGCGCGCGCCGTCCAGGCCGCTGTCGGCGATGACCGCGCTGCCGCCGCCGAACACGTAGACATCCGCACCCTCGCCGCCATCCAGCGTGTCCGCCTGGCCGCCGCCATCCAGCGTGTCGGCCTCGGTGCCGCCGAGCAGGCTGTCGTCGCCGGTGCCGCCGAGCAGGCTGTCGGTGCCCGCGCCGCCGGAGATGGTGTCGCCATCGGCGCCGCCATCCAGCGTGTCGGCCTCCGTGCCGCCGATCAGGCTGTCATTGCCGGTGCCGCCGAGCAGGCTGTCGTTGCCCGCGCCGCCATCCAGCGTGTCGGCGCCGTCCAGCCCGGACAGCACGTTCGCCGCGGCGGTGCCGAAGACCTGGTTGGCGAGGCCGTTGCCGGTGCCGTTCGCCGCCGCGCCCGTCAGCTCCAGGTCCTCGATGCCGGCGCCGAGCGTGTGGTTGCTGCTGGCGCGCACGCGGTCGCGCCCGGCATCCACGCCGCTGTCGCTTGCCGCGGTGGTGGTGCCGGCGACCAGGTAGAGGTCGGCGCCCTCGCCGCCATCCAGCGTGTCGGCCTGGCCGCCGCCGTCCAGCGTGTCGGCGTCCGCCCCGCCGAACAGGCTGTCGTTGCCGGTGCCGCCGAGCAGGCTGTCGGTGCCGGCGCCGCCATCCAGCGTGTCGCCCTCGGTGCCGCCATCCAGGATGTCGTTCTCGGTGCCGCCGAGCAGGCGGTCGTTGCCGCCGCCGCCAAGCAGGCTGTCATTGGCGCCGCCGCCATCGAGCGTGTCGGCCTCGGTGCCGCCGTCGAGCGTGTCGGTCTCGGTGCCGCCGACGAGGCTGTCGGCGCCGCCGCCGCCGAGCAGGCTGTCGTTGCCGCCGCCGCCATCCAGCGTGTCGCCATCCGCGCCGCCATCCAGGATGTCGGCCTCCGTGCCGCCGAGCAGGCGGTCGTTGCCGGTGCCGCCGGACAGGCTGTC
>NZ_JAPSMD010000653.1 GCF_027856955.1 Falsiroseomonas oryzae
TCCGCGCCGGCGTGCCGGCGACGAAGTACTCCAGCAGCCGTTGCTGAACCGAACGCGACAGCCGGCTCCGACGGCGCCTAACCATCTCTCCAACCTAGCCTTTCCACCCTTAGCTAGGTCAGCCCCTGCGGCTTTACCGCTTTGGCGCTTTGACGGGGTCCCGCGAGGTGTGCGTTTCGGACAAATTCCCCGGGGCTGTCGGTTGGATGGGAGGGGGCGGATGCACGGGGTCAAAGAGCGGCGGTCTTGTATAAGACTACGTTCCTAAGATAGCGGTGACGGCGGCGCCGCGCCAGGGAATTCCGCACGCGGGACGCGCGACCTTGCGGGAGGACGCGCCGTGGTCGGCTCCGGCTTTACCGTGCGCAGGACGGGCCCGATCCACAGGCGGGCAGCCCCAGGCGACCCGAAGCGGCGGTACCGCCGACCCGCTACCTGCTTCCGCGAGCGCCCGGATGCGACCCAAGCGCATCAACCACGCCACCACGCGTCGCGGCAGCGTTACGACGTCGGGAAACTTTACAATGTCGCTGCCCTATCAGGCAGCCTCCAGCACAAACACCTGAAACTGCGAAGTCATCGTGAGTGGCCTATGAATTGCTAGAACAGGCGGGCGGGCGCTTTTTGCCCCGCAATGTCCAGATGATCGATGCGCTCACTCATCGCTGCTGCTCAGGCGGCGCGGCGGCGGAGCAGGCCGAGGCCAAGCAGGCCGACGCCGAGCAGCGCGGCGCTCATCGGTTCCGACACGCCGACCTCAGGCTCGCCCACAAGGGAGGCGGTCCAGAGCCCGCGGTCGTACGGGGCGAACCCACCGATCCCAGTTGCCCAGGGGCTGCCGCCTCTGGCGACACGGTCGCCGCCCAGAGCCGACGCAACAGCGTTTCCGACCGCGAAGGCGAAGCCCTGAATGTCGGTCACGCCAACGATCAGGTCCAGCAGCGCCCCGTTGAGCGTCACCAGCGCCGCGCCGGTGCCGGAAAGCCCCTGGCCCAGGTTGGCGCCGGTGTCGTAGGAGCCGAAGATGGGCGGCTGCGTCGCATAGACCACCACCCCGCCCAGGGTGAAGTTGCTGCCGCCGGTCACGATGAAGCTGTTGTTGTCGGGCTGCAGCGTGCCGGTCAGCGTCCCGCCGATGGCGGCCGGGCCCGTGCCGTAGCTGAACACCAGCGTCGCCGCCTGCGGCCGTGGCTCCGCTCATGTCAAGGATTCCGACAGCACGGCCGGGCGCGGGCGTCACCCCCGCGCCCAGCCGATCGCCGCGCGGGCCAGCGCGTCGATGGTGTCGCAGACCGGGAAGGGCAGGGCCGGGCCGGCGGCGATGCCCAGCGGGATCTCGGTGCAGCCCAGCACCACGGCCTGCGCGCCGCGCAGCACCAGCCGCCGCGCCGCCTCGGCCAGCGGGTCGTAGGCTTCGGCGACGCGGTTGGCCTTCACCTCCGCGATGGCGGGGGTGACCAGCGCGGCCATCTCGGCGCTGTCGGGCACCAGGCAGGCAAAGCCGCGCGCCTCCAGCCGCTGCTGGTACAGCCGCATCGCCAGCGTGCCCGCGGTGCCCATCACGCCGATGCGGCCGCCGGGCACGCCGAGCCGGACCAGCTCCGCCGCCGCGGCCTCCACGATGTGCAGGATGGGCAGGGGGGTGGCCGCCTGCATCGCGTCGAACCAGCCATGCGCGGTGTTGCAGGGAATGGCGATGGCACCGCAGCCGGCCACCTGCAGGCCGCGGATGCCGCGCAGCAGGGCGGGCAGCGGGTCCTCGGCGCCGGCGACGCGCGCGGCGGTGCGGTCCGGCACGCGCGGATCGGACCAGAGCACGGCGGGGATGTGGTCCTGGTCGCGCGCGGCCGGCGTCAGCAGCGTCAGGCGCCGCATGAACTCCGCCGAGGCCAGCGGGCCCATCCCGCCGAGCACGCCGAGCATGCCTTCCGCCATCGCAACACCCATGCCTAAGCTCGCCTGGCCGCCGAGGAGACCACGCCATGCGACGTCGCCTGCTGCTCACGGTCAGCGCCAGCCTGCCAGCCGCCGCGCTGGTCCGACAGCCCGGCGCCGCGGAGCCCTGGATCGCGGCCACCGAATACCCGGCCGGTGCGATGCCGGCGGAGGGGCTGGCGCGGCTGGCGGAGGCGGCGCGGCCGCTGGCCATCACCCCGCGCTTCGACGCGCCGGAGGGCGTGCGCTCCGCCGCCATGCCG
>NZ_JAPSMD010000654.1 GCF_027856955.1 Falsiroseomonas oryzae
CCCGGCTGCGTCGCGCTCGCCTTCGGCGGCGTGGATCTCGCCGCCGATCTCGGCTGCGCCTTCGCGTGGGAGCCGCTGCTGCCGCACCGCGCCGCGCTCGTCGCCGCCGCCGCCCGCGCCGGCCGTGCCGTGGTGGACGTGCCCTTCCTGGCACTCGACGACGATGCGGCGCTGGCGGCGGAGACGCGCCGCGTCCAGGCGCTCGGCTTCACCGCCAAGCTCGCCATCCATCCGCGCCAGGTCGCGACGATCCAGCGCGTGCTGACGCCCACGGCCGAGGAGATCGCCCGCGCCCGCCGCATCCTGGACGCGATGGCGGCCGCCGCCGGCGGCGTCTGCGTGGTGGACGGCAAGATGGTGGACGCGCCGGTGGCGCGCGCCGCGCAGCGGGTGCTGGCGCGCGCCCCGGGGTGACGCGCTACGCCTTCTGCGACTTCACCCAGCCGATGTAGCCGCGCACATCCGCCGCCGGCTCGGCATAGGCCGCGCCCAGCGCCGCCTCCATCGCGGCCATGTAGCGCTTCGCCCAGTCGGGCAGCGCGTAGTCGGTGATCGCCAGGAACTCCAGCGTGCAGGCCAGGCGGATGTCGGCGATGGAGGGGTGGTCGCCGCCGATGAAGGGCCTGTCGCCCAGGAAGAAGCCGCGGAACACCTCGAGTGGTGCGTCCAGCGCCGCCTGCGCCGCGCGCCGCGCCGCCTCCTTGGCCTCGGCGCCCGCGTCGCTGGCGCCGACCTCGCCGGGATATTGCGGGAAGCCCAGCAGCGGATAGGTCGCGCGGGCGAGATAGGGATAGAAGGTCCCGACCAGGTAGAACATCGCGCTGTCCACCATGGCGCGCTGCGCCGGATCGGCCGGGTAGAAGCGCGCCAGCCCGTGCCGGTTGCAGAGGTACTGCATGATGGCGCAGCTCTCCCACAGCGCGCCCTTCGGCAGCCCCGCCTCCTCGATCATCGGCGTCAGGCAGGACGGGTTGCGCGCCATGAACTCCGCGCTGCGCGTCTGGCCGTAGGCATCCGCCTCGGTGAAGGGCAGGCCGGCGGCGCGCACGAAGACGCGCACCGCCATGTTGTTCACGCTCGGCTTGATGACGCTCAGCTTCAGCATCCCGGGGTCCCTTCCCTTGTCGCTCAATACGGATTGCGCGGCGCGCGGTCCGCCGACAGCGACGCCTGCCGACGCGCCACCAGCGCCTCGATCGCGTCGGCAAGGTGGATCTCGGCGATGTTGGGATCGCCGCGCGCCACGCGGATCCGGTGCGCCTCGAACAGCACCTCGGCATGGGTGCAGCCCGTCGGCGGCTCGAAGCGGTAGGACGCCAGCTCGATCAGCAGGCCGAGCGGATCCTCGAAATAGATCGAATCCATGAAGCCGCGGTCCTTCACGCCGCTGTGGCGGATGCCGCGCTCCTCGAGCCGCGTCGCCGCCTGCAGGAAGGTCGCGCGGGAGACGGCGAAGGCGATGTGGTGCACGCAGCCGATCCCGGTCGGCGTGCGCGTCGGGTCCGGCCGGCGTGTCTCGTCGGTGAAGACCGTGATCAGCCGCCCGTCGCCGGGGTCGAAATACAGGTGGCTCTCGCTGGCCTTGTCCAGGTTCGGCTGCTCGAAGACGAAGGGCATGCCCAGCACGCCTTCCCAGAAGTCGATCGAGGTCTGCCGGTCCGCGCCGACCAGCGTGACGTGGTGCACGCCCTGCGCCTGCAGCTTCCGCACCGCGACCTCCCCATGCCGGAGCCGCAGACTAGACCACGTTCCGATCGGCTGGAATCAGGCGATCGGAAGCCCGGTTCCCAGGAAGCGCGGCGGCGCGGGCGGCGCGCCCGACCGCGGCGCATGCCCGACGCTCATCCGTGCAGCAGCGCCATCAGGCCGAGCAGCGCCAGCGTGGCCAGTGTCCCGGCCAGGATCGCGCCCAGGCCGATGCCGGGCCGCCGCCCGCGGCGGGCATGTCGCCGGGGCACCGTATCGTGCCGTCGCGGCGGCGATGCCGTCCCCGCCGCGTTGCCGGACCCGGGAATGCGGATGCCCTGCGCCATGGCGCAACTCCGACCATGCCGGGCGACGCCGCCTCACGGCAGGACGCGCCACGCCAGCAGCCTGCGACCATCCCGCACGACCGCGGCGGCCCGGGTTCGGGCCGCCGCGAGGTTCGCCCGCTACGGCTTCGCCGCGTCGGCCGGCAGGTTGCGG
>NZ_JAPSMD010000655.1 GCF_027856955.1 Falsiroseomonas oryzae
GCCGCGGCGGCTCCGGCAGGCGGTTCGGCCCGTGCCGGTCGAGGCGCGATGCGGCCTCCGCCGCGGACAGCCCCTGTGCGCCGCTCCCCAGCTCCGACAGCGCCGCGGCGGCCGGCAGGGCGTGCCAAGCCGGCACCGCCTGCGGCTCCCGCGCGGGCATCGCGTCAGTGTCCGAAGATCGAGGCCACCAGATAGGCGACGATCGCCGCCGCGCCGCCGATCGCGAATGTCTGCAGCGCGCCGCGCAGCGGCGGCAGGCCGGTGGCGCGGGCCTTCAGCCAGCCGAAGCCGAGCAGCGCCGCACCGGTCAGCGCGGAGGACAGCGCCAGCGCCGGACCGGTGCTGCTGAACACCATGTAGGGCACCAGCGGGATCAGCCCGCCCACCACATAGGCGCCGCCGATGGTGGCAGCAGAGCGCGCGGCGCGGTTCGGGTCGGGCTCCGACAGCTCCAGCTCGAAGCGCATCATGAAGTCCACCCATTTGCGGCGGTCGCTCGCGATGGCGTCCACCGCCTGGCGCAGCACCTCCCCGCGCACGCCGTAGCGGTGCAGGATCGCCGCGACCTCCCATTTCTCGCGGTCGGGGTAGAGGCGGCTTTCCTCCTCCTCCCGCGCGCGCTCGGAGGCGTAGTGGTCGGCGTCGGTGCGCGCGGCGAGGTAGCCGCCGAGGCCCATGGCGACGCAGCCCGCCGCGATCTCCGCCAGGCCCGCGGTGACGATCAGCGGGTTCGCCGCCACCGCGCCCGACAGGGCGGCGGCGAGCGCGAAGGGCACGGTCAGGCCGTCGGCGGTGCCGATGACCAGGTCGCGCACCGTCGCGTTCTGCGTGAAGTGCTTCTCCTCGTGCGGGGGGCCGGGCGGCATCGGCGGCAGGCCGTCGCGCGTCGGCTCCGTGGCGGGTCCGTCATGCATGGCGCGAGAGTAGCGGTGCGCGCTTGGGCGCGCCACCGGGGCACCCTCCCTGTCGCGTGATCGCGCCGCGGGCGCAACCGCGGAACCGGCATGACGCGCACGGCGTATACGGTCACGCACCGATTGGCGCTGGGGACGTTTCGGACATGCCGCCCACCCTGCCGCGCGCCGCGCGTCGCCTCCTGCTGGCCGGGCTGGCGGCCGCGGTGCTGCTGCATGCCGGCCTGCTCGCCACCGGCTTCTCCCGCCTGTCGAACGACGAGGCGGCGCGGGTGCTGATGTCGCTCGCGCTGACCCCGGCGAATGCGCTCGAGCCCTGGATCTGGCCGCCGCTGCACCGCATCCTGCTCGGCCTGGCGCTATGGCTGCACGAGGACGTGGTCTGGGTGCCGCGGCTGTTCTCGATCGCGCTCGCGCTGGGACTGCTGGCCGCCGTGCTGGGCCTCACGGCCCGCCTCTCCCGGACGACGCCGGTGATGCTGGCGGCGCTGCTGCTGGCCCTCGTCACCCCCTACCGGCTGCTGATCGGCAGCGTTCCCATGGCGGACATCCTCATGCTGGTCCTGGTGGTCGCCGGGGCGGAGCGGGTGCTGGCCTGGCTGCAGGGCGGGCCGGCCGGCACGCTGCTGGCAGGGTGCGCGCTGGTCGGGCTGGCCACCGCGGTGCGCTACGAGGCCTGGTTCATCGCCTTCTGCCTGGGGCTGGTGCTGGCCTGGCGGTGGTGGCGCGGGCAGCGCGTGTCCTTCGCCACGCTGTCGGCGGCGGGCGTGCTCCTCTCGGCCTTCCCGGTCTTCTGGATCGTGAACGACTGGATGTGGCACGGCAGCTTCGCGACGCTCGGCGTCACGCCCGAGCAGTTCCAGGCCATCGCCGGCGAGGATTCGGTGCGCCAGTCGCTGGTGCTGAACCCGCTCGGCCAGCCGCTGCTGCAGGAACTGGCCTGGAACCCGGCGACGCTGCCGGGTGCGGTGATGCTGGTGCTGCTCGCGCGGCGGGACGCGGCGATCCGTGGCTTCGCGCTGGGCTTCGTCGCGGCGCTTCCGCTGATGGGGCTGGCGATGCTGGCGACCACCGCGGTGAGCCTGGCGGCCACCTGGCGGCTGGTCGGCACCTGGAGCCTGCTGCTGCTGCCCTTCGGCGCGCTGGCGCTGGTGCGGATGGCGGGCTGGGCGGCGGCGCGGCTGCGGCTTGCCCCCGGGCTGGCGCTGGCGCTGGTGCTGGCCCCGGCGGTCGCGCTGCCGGCGACACGCGACCT
>NZ_JAPSMD010000656.1 GCF_027856955.1 Falsiroseomonas oryzae
CCTGGGCCGGCGGCTGGCCGGCCGGCCGGGCGCCCTGCGGCTGCTCGGCCAGCAGCGCGACGCGGGAGAAGCCGGCGGCGCTGACCGTGCCCATCACCTCCATCACGCGGCCGTAGCTGATGGCACGGTCGCCGCGGACGAAGATGCGGCGCTCCGGCTGGTCGCGCGGCTGGTTGCGCATGATCGCCTGGAGCTGCGGCACCAGGTTGTCGATCGGCACCTCGGTCTCCTGCAGGAAGATCCGGCCCTGGCTGTCCACCGTGATGGTCAGCGGCTCCTGTTCCTGGTTCAGCGGCGAGGCCGTGGTGCGCGGCAGGTCCACCGGCACGCCCACCGTCATCAGCGGCGCGGCCACCATGAAGATGATGAGCAGCACCAGCATCACGTCCACGAAGGGCGTGACGTTGATCTCGCTCATCGGCCGGTAGCGTGACCCGCGCCCCCCGCCGTCACGGCCCATCAGCCCGCCGGCCATGTCCCTACTCCGCCACCGGCTGGCCGACGCGGCCGCCCCGCGCGGGCTCCGCCGTGGCCTCGGACTGGCGCGACAGGATGGCCGAGAACTCGGCGGCGAAGGCTTCCAGCCGCGCGGCGAAGCGCCCGAAGTCGGAGGCGAACTTGTTGTAGGCGATGGTCGCCGGGATGGCCGCGATCAGGCCGATCGCCGTGGCGAACAGCGCCTCCGCGATGCCGGGGGCGACCACGGCCAGGCTGGTGTTCTGCATCCCCGCGATGGCGGAGAAGCTGTTCATGATGCCCCAGACCGTGCCGAACAGGCCGACGAAGGGCGCCGCGGAGCCGACGGTCGCCAGGAACACCATCCAGCGCTCCAGCCGCTCCATCTCCCGCCCGATCGCCACGGACATGGCGCGCTCCACGCGTTCCTTCATGCCGGTGACGGCCAGCTCGCTGCCGAGGCCGCGGCCCGCGGAGCGCTTCCATTCGCGCATGCCCGCACCGAACACGGCGGCCAGCGGATGCGACGGCTCCTCGCCTTCCCGGGCATGCAGCTCGTCCAGGCTGCCGCCGGACCAGAAGCGGTCCTCGAAGGCGTCGGCCTCGCGCTTCGCGCGGCGCAGCGCCGTCGTCTTCTCGAAGACGATGGCCCAGACCCAGACCGAGGCGAGCAGCAGGCCGACCATGACGGCCTTCACCACCCAGTCCGCCTGGAGGAACAGCCCCCAGAGCGACAGGTCGTGCGCCGCCTGGCCGAGTGGGGACGCCGTCACGTTGCCCAAGGGGTGGGCCTCCTTCTTCCTTGGCCCGCCGCGCGACGGGCCCGAGCCGGCCAGGGGCCGGCAGTCTCGTTCGTCTCAGGCCGAAAGCCGGCCTGCCAGCTCGCTGCGCCAGGGCTCCGGGATCCTGGCGGGCCGCAGCCCGTCCGGCCCGGCGGCACCGCCTTCCAGGCTGCCGCGGACGCAGACCAGCCCGACCAGGAGTCGCGCCAGTTCCGCCCCGTCCTCCTCCCGGACCACGCGCTGGTCCAGGTCGAGGGTGGCGGCGCCGAGGGCGCAAATCCGGGTCTCGACGATCAGGGGCTCGTCGAGCCGGGCCGGCCGCACATAAGCCACTTCGATGCGCCGCACCACAAGCATCGTATTGTGACGCTCCATCATAAGCGCATGCGGCAAGTGCATGGCACGCAAGGATTCGGTCCGGGCCCGTTCCGCCCAGCGCAGGTAGGTCGCGTGGTAGGCCACGCCGCCCGCATCGGTATCCTCGAAATAGACCCGGACGGGAAAGCGGTGGGGCGATGTCATTCCTGGGGCGTCTCGGGCGGCATCGCGGCCAGAAGGTCCAGCTGCGCCCCGAGTCCGGCCGGCGGGACCAGTCCGAGGTGCCGCCACCCCGGCTCACCCAGCACCCGCCCGCGCGGGGTGCGCAGGACCAGCCCTTCCTGGATCAGGAAGGGCTCGACCACCTCCTCCAGCGTGTCCCGGCTTTCGGCCAGCGCGGCGGCCAGCGTCTCGACCCCGACCGGGCCGCCGCCGTGATGCTCCGCGATGCGGCGGAGGTAGCGCCGGTCCTGCGCATCCAGGCCCAGCCGGTCCACCTCCAGCCGCGCCAGCGCCGCATCGGCCATCGCCCGGTCGGCGGCGCGCCCGGCCGCCTGGGCGAAGTCCCGCACCCGGCGCAGCAGCCGGCCCGCCACGCGCGGCGTC
>NZ_JAPSMD010000657.1 GCF_027856955.1 Falsiroseomonas oryzae
GCCGCGCGCGCGCCGAGGCCGGGACGGAGCCGCAGGCCGCCGCCCCGCCGGCTCCGCGCCGTGCTCCGGACGAGCGCCGCTTCGCCGGCTTCCGCCTGCTGCCCGCCGAACGCCGCCTGCTAGACCCCGCCGGGGCGGAGGTGGCGCTGACGCCGATGGAATTCGACCTGCTGCTGACCCTGGCGTCGAATCCGGGCCAGGTGCTGACCCGCGACCGGCTGCTGCGCCTCACCCCCGGGCGGCCGGCCGATCCGCTCGACCGCTCCGTCGACATCCGCGTGACCCGCCTGCGCCGCAAGCTGGAGCCGGACCCGAACAACCCCACCCTGATCCGCACGGTGCGCGGGCAGGGCTACCTGTTCTCGCCCGATGGCTGATCCGCACGCACCCGACACCGAGGACAACGCCGCGCTGCTGGCCCGGCTCATGGAAGCCGAGGCGCTGAAGCAGGGCGTGATCGACGCCGCGCTCGACGCGGTGATCACCGCCGACCGCGACTGCCGCGTCACCGGCTGGAACGCGGCGGCCGAACGCATCTTCGGCCATCGCAGGGCCGAGATCATGGGCAAGCCGATCGGCGACACCATCGTGCCGCCGCACCACCGCGCCGGTCACGAGGCGGGGCTGGCGCGCTACCACCGCACGGGCTGCCCGCATGTGCTCGGCCAGCGGCTCGAGATGGAGGCGATGCGCGCCGACGGCAGCATCTTCCCCTGCGAGCTCTCGATCCACGAGGTCAAGGCGGCGGGCAAGGTGTTCTTCACCGCCTGGCTGCGCGACCTGACGCCGATGCACCAGGCCCAGGCCGAGCTCGCCCGCCAGCGCGAGCGGCTGCACCAGACAGAGAAGATGAGTGCGCTCGGCAGCCTGCTGGCCGGCGTCGCGCACGAGCTGAACAATCCCCTCGCCGTCGTCGTCGCCCAGACCACGATGCTGGAGGCGATGGCACAGGACGCGGCGGTGCGCGAGCGCGCGGCCCGTATCCATGCCGCCGCGGCGCGCTGCGGGCGCATCGTCAAGACCTTCCTGGCCATGGTGCGGCAGCAGGCACCGATGCGCACCCGCGTGCAGGTCAATGCCGCGATCGAGGGGGCGCTGGAACTGGCAGGCTACGGCCTGCGCAGCGCCGGCATCGCTGTGGAGCACGCGCTGGACCCCGGCCTCGGCACGATCCAGGCCGACCCCGACCAGCTCGGCCAGGTGGCGGTGAACCTGGTGGTGAACGCGCAGGCCGCGCTCGCCGACCGGCCGGAGCCGCGCCTGTTGCGGCTGGAAAGCTGGCCCGAGGCGAATGGCGGCGTCGGCTTCGCGGTGGAGGACAACGGCCCCGGCGTGCCGGAAGAGATGCGCGAGCGCATCTTCGAGCCCTACGTCACCACCAAGCCGCTCGGCGCCGGCACCGGGCTGGGGCTGGCGGTCTGCCGCAACATCCTCGCCGCGCATGGCGGCAGCATCGCGCTGGAGCCCGGCCGGCTGGGCGGCGCGCGCTTCGTCGTGCGGCTGCCGCCCGGGGAGGCGGCGGAGGCCGCCTTGCCCACCGCTGCGCCGCCTTCCGCCGCCCCGCGGCACCGCGTGCTGGTGGTGGACGACGAGCCGGAGGTCGGTGGCGCGCTGGCGGAACTGCTCGGCCTGCACGGCATCGAGGCGGAGGTCGCACACGACATCCCGGCGGCGCTGGCGCGGCTGGAGGACAGCCGGTTCGACGCGGTGTTCTGCGACTTGCGCATGCCCGGCGGCGGCGGCGCGGCGCTGTATCGCCAGGCCACCGCAAGCCGGCCGCAACTGCGCGGCCGCTTCGCCTTCGTCACCGGCGACACAGTGGCCGGGCCCAGCGCGATCGCGGCACTCGACGCCGAGCATCCCCCGCCGATCCTGGAGAAGCCCTTCTCGCCACAGGACGTGGCGGAGGTGCTGGAACGCCTGCGCGCGGACAGCCGCGGCGCCTGATCTGCCGCCCTACGCCGCGCGTTCCTCCAGCGTGCGCATGACGAGCAGGATCAGCGCCTCCTGCGCCGCATGCGCCGCCTCGGCGGAGGTGACGCCGAGCGGCACCTCGACCTCCAAGGCGATCGCGGATCCGTCGCGCGGGACCAGGGCGACGCGCGGCGGCGCCGGCGCCCCGGCCGCGGCGCCCTCCGCCGCCAGGCGCTCCCG
>NZ_JAPSMD010000658.1 GCF_027856955.1 Falsiroseomonas oryzae
CCCAGCAGGTAGCCCGCGGTCGGCCCGGCCAGCACCGCCGGCCCGGCTGCGCCGCCGGCGAAGAAGGGCAGCCCCGCCGCGCCCTGTGCCAGGTAGGCCGCCACCGCCGCGACGCCGAGGCCCGGGCCGCCAGCCGCACCGAGCAGCAGCACCACCATGCTCTGCAGCGTGGCCGGCACCGGCCACATCGGCACCGTCACCTGCGCCGAAGCCGCCAGCAGCCAGGAGCCGAGCAGCACCAGCCCGGCGGAGCGCAGCACGGCGCGCCGGGCCAGGACGGCGCGGGCAAGGGCGAGGGCCATGGGCGTCTCCTTCAGGGGTGGTCGGCCGCTTCATCCACCGGTTGCGCCGGCCTGTCCAGCAGGTCCAGCAGGCGGCGCATCACGGTCGGCATGGCTGCGCGCGCCGCATCCGGCGCCATCCAGGCGAAGCCGTCCGGCGCCGGGCCGGCCGGGATGGCGGCGGCCATCAGCACCATGCGGAGTTCAAAATGCGTGAAGCCGTGCCGCGCCTCGCCCGGCACGGCCGACCAGCGCGGGCCGGGCAGGGGGGCGTGGGGCGCGGCCTCGGTCGTCGTCCAGGGTGCGTCGCGCCAGGGCGTGCCGGGAATCTCCAGCATGCCGCCGAGCAGGCCGCGTTCCGGCCGGCGCCGCACCAGCAGGCGGCCCGCCGGGTCGCGCGCCAGGAAATGCACGCCGTGCCGCGTCGGGCGATCCGGCTTTGGGGCCTTGCGGGGCAGGTCCTCCTGAATGCCGGCGCGGCGGGCGGCGCAGGCGTCCCTCCAGGGACACAGCGCGCAGGCCGGGCGGCGCGGGGTGCAGACCGTGGCGCCCAGGTCGAACAGCGCCTGGGCGAAGTCGCCGGGCCGCGCCCGGGCCGCCGGCTGCGACATCCAGCTCTGCGCCAGCGCGTCCAGCCGCTTCTTCGCCGCCGGCAGGGGCGAAGGGTCGGCATGGGTGCGCGCCACCACGCGCTCCACATTGCCGTCGGTCGGCACCACCGGCACGCCGAAGGCGATCGCGGCGACCGCGGCCGCGGTGTAGGCCCCGATGCCCGGAATGGCGCGCAGGCCCTCGACCGTGGCGGGGAAGCCGCCCGCCGCCAGGGCCTTCGCCCCGGCATGCAGGTTGCGGGCGCGGGCGTAGTAGCCGAGGCCGGCCCATTCCTCCGCCACCGCCTCCCACGGCGCCGCGGCGAGCGCCTGCACGTCGGGGAACCGCGCGAGGAAGCGCCCGTAGCGCGGCCCGACGGCGGCGACGGTGGTCTGCTGCAGCATGACCTCCGACAGCCAGACGCGGTACGGGTCCGGCCGTCCCGTGGTATGGCGCCACGGCAGAACGCGCCGGTGGCGGTCGTACCAGGCGAGCAGGTCGGCGGCGGGCGGCGCGGCGGCCGGAGGGGCCTCGGCCCCAGCGGTCCGGGCCGGCCCGCGTGTTGGACGGGGAGGGGTCACGCGTGGCGAAGGATGGGGATGGCAGGCGATTCCCGGGAGCCCCGCTGCCGCTCGGGGCCCTGATCCCGGGCGTGACCCGCCCGGCCTTCCGCAAGCGCAGCCCCGGCGGGGCGCAGGTGCTGGCAGATTGGGCGCAGATCGTCGGGCCCGCCCTGGCCGCGGTGACCTCGCCGCTGCGCCTGTCCGCCGGCACGCTCACCCTGGCCTGCGCCGGGCCGGTGGCGATGGAGCTGCAGCACCTCGCGCCGGAACTGATCGGGCGGATCAACGGCCATCTCGGCCGCGTCACGGTGGAACGGCTGCGCTTCGTCCAGCAGGCCGCCGGCGGTGCCCGCCCGTCGGTCGCTCCGGCCCGCCCGGACGCCCCCGTGCCGACCGGCGTCCGCGCCCGGCTGGAGGCGCTGCCGGAGGGGGATTTGCGGCAGGCGCTGGAAAACCTCGCCCGCGGCGTCTATCGGAAGGGATGAGGGCTGCTGCGGGCCGAGTCCCGGGCCGTGGCCCCCGGGGGTGAGGCCGGAGTCTGCATGAAGCTCGACCGTCGTCTTGTCGCGGTGCTCGCGGTGCTGCTCGTCGCGGTGATCGGCATCGGGGTGTGGGTCGCCCGCCCCGGGGAGGCGCCGCCACCCCCCGTTGCGAGCACGCCGGCGCCTGCGACGGTGCCGACCGCGGCCCCACCCGCCGCCACGGCGGCCGGCCAGCC
>NZ_JAPSMD010000659.1 GCF_027856955.1 Falsiroseomonas oryzae
CCCTCCCGCGCCGCGGCGGCGAGGTCGAGCGCAAGCGGCAGCGCCTCGGCGCGTGGCGGAGGCGCCGCGGCCAGCAGGGCGGCGCGGGCGGCTTCCTCGGGCGGGCAGTAGGGGGCGCGGAAGGGGCTCATGGCGGCGCCATCCTGCGCCGCCGGGGGCCCCAGGCGCTACGTCACTCCGGCTTGATGTTGCGGCGCCGGATCAGGTCGCCCCACTTTGCCCGCTCGGCCGCGGCATAGGGGCCGAACTCCGCCGGCGTGCCACCCACCGGGTCGATCGCCAGCGGCTCCAGCCGCGCCTTGGTGGCGGGGGAGAGCATGATGCGGCGCATCTCCGTCCCCAGCCGGTCGATGATCGGCTGCGGCGTGCCGGCCGGCGCGAAGAAGCCGAAATCGGTGCTGGCGCGATAGCCCGGGAAGCCCTGCTCCGCGATGGTCGGGATGTCCGGCATCTGTGGGCTGCGCTCGGCGCCGGAGAAGCCCAGCGCGCGCAGCGTGCGGTCGCGCAGGAAGGGGATGGCGGTCACGGAATCGACGTAGGACAGCGTCGTCTCCTTCGCGATCACCGCCTGCACGCCCAGCGCGCCGCTGCGGTAGGAGACGTGCAGCCACTGCACGTTCGCCATCTCCTGCAGCAGCTCGGGGCCAAGGTGGTTGGCCACGCCGGACCCCGCGGAGGCGAAGCTCAGCCGCCCCGGCTGCGCGCGCGATGCCGTCAGCAGGTCGGCCAGGGTGCGGTACGGGCTGTCCGGCGCAACGCAGAGGAACATCGCATTCGTCGCCAGCATGCCGATCGGCGCGAAGCCGTTCTCGTTGTCGTAGGGCAGGCGCTCGAACATCGCCGGCGCCATGGCGAAGGTGCCGTTCGGCACCACGCCCAGCGTGTAGCCATCGGGCCGCGCGCGGGCCAGGAAGGTCATGCCCACCGTGCCGCTGGCGCCGGCGCGGTTGTCCACCACGAATTGCTGGCCGAGCGCGGTGGACAGCTCCTGCGAGAGCAGCCGCGCGACGAAGTCGGTGGACCCGCCCGGCGCGAAGGGCACCATCACGCTGACGGCGCGGCTGGGATAGCCGGCGGCCGCCCCCTGGGCCGCGGCGCCGCGCGCCCCGAGCGTGGCAAGGCCGGCCGCGGAGGCGGCGAGCAGATGGCGGCGCGACAGGATCATTGGATGGTCCTCCCCCGGGCGACCCGGCCCGCCTGGACGGCGGTGCGCGCGGCGGCCGATGCTGTTCCTTGGACGTCGGGGACCCTAATGTACCCGATGGTTCATTTCAAGGCGCGAGGAGGCGCGAGCGCATGCCGAAGTCCATCCTGCGCGCCGCCGGCGCATGGACCGGACGCGACGCGGCCGTGGTCGCGCCGGCCGAGCTGCATGTCGAAGCCGGCCGCATCGCCTGGCTCGGCCGCCCGGGCGAAGGCCCCGCGCCGGACGGCGCCACCCTCATCGACCTCGGCGATCACTGGCTCACCCCGGGCTTCGTCGATGCGCACCTGCATCTCTGGGGCCTCGACCTGTCGGACCCCTCGGCACTGTGGAACTGGCCGCAGGCCTTCCGCGCCGCCCGCGCCATCGCCGACCTGCGCGCGCTGCTCGATGCCGGCATCACGGCGGTGCGCTGCTGCGGCGGGCCGCTCGGCCCGCCTCTGGCGCGCGCCGTGCAGGAGGGCGTGGTGCCCGGGCCGCACATCGTCGCCGCCGGGGAGTTCATCTGCTCCCGCGCCGGCACCTGGGACCACGCCGCCTGGCCGCAGCGCTGGGTGGAGGAGCTCGGCATGTACGCCGACGGGCCGGAGGAGGTGCGCCGCCGCGTGCGCGAGCGCATCCGCCAGGGCGCCGACTTCATCAAGGTCGGCGGCTCGGTCGGCGAGCACACCGACGCGCTGCGCCCCTGGGGCGACGACCCCGCCCGGCTCCGCCTGGCCTATGCCGACGAGGAGGTGCACGCGGCGGTGGCCGAGGCGCATCGCAACGGCCTGCGCGTCGCCACCCATGCCATCGGGGAAGCTGCGGTGCGCCAGGCCGTGGAGGCCGGCGTGGACAGCGTGGAGCACGGCCACGGCATCACGGCCGACACCGCGCGCCGCCTGGCCGACCGCGGCACCTGGCTGGTGCCCACCCTGGCGCTGCCCGCGCTGCGCGTGGAGCGC
>NZ_JAPSMD010000660.1 GCF_027856955.1 Falsiroseomonas oryzae
CGCCGCGCCAGCGCCGTCCGCGGCCGCCGCGCCGGCGGGCGGATCCTCGGCCAGAGGCTCCTCTACCGCCGCTGCCGGTGCCTCCGCGGTGGGCGCCGCGGCGGCAGGCTGCACCAGCATGGACTCCGTCAGCTCGATCGGTTCCGGACCCTGCGCGGGCCTGGGCGCCGGCGTGCCGCCCGGCTGCTCGTCCTCGTTCAGGATGCGGCGGATGGAGGCCAGGATGTCGTCCATCGCCGGATCAGGCCCGGCGGATTTCGGGGTTTCGGGCGTGCCGCTCATGGCTCAGCGGCTCCGCGATGCGGCGGCTTCGCTGTAGTCGCCCCAGCCGACCCAGCGGTTGCGGACCTCACGATAGTAGGCCTCCATGTCGTAAAGCTGGACCGGCAGGTTCAGGTCGCGCGCGGTCAGGCGACCGACCGCCGCCGCCAGGCTGTGCGAGGCGGAGATCACGTTTGCCAGCGCACGCACCAGGCTGACGCGGGCATTCAGCAGCTCCTGTTCGGCGTTCAGCACGTCGAGCGTGGTACGGCTGCCGACGATGGCCTCGCGCTGCACGCCGTCCAGCGCGATCTCGGCGGCGCGGATCTGGGCGCGGACGCTCTCCACCGTGGCGCGGTTCGCCATCAGCGTCTCGAAGGCGGCGCTGGCCTGCTGCATCGCCGTGCGCCGCTGCTCCTCCACCACCTGGCGGGACTGCTGGGCCTGCTGGCGCGCCTGGCGCACCAGCGAATGCTCGCGGCCGCCCTGGAACAGCGGCACGGTCACGTTGGCGGTGACGGCGGAGCCGTTGGTGCGGGTATCCGGGATGGTCGTGTTGTCGTTGCGGAACAGCGAGCCGGTGACGCCGACCTGCGGCATCAGGTTGGAGAACTGCACGTCGATGAAGTCGCGCGCGGCAGCCTCGTCGAACAGCGCGGCGACCACGTTCGGGTTGTTCTGCGAGGCGATCGCGCCGGCCTCCTGCGCGTTGAGCGCCGGGGGGCGCAGCGGCTGCGGCGGCGTCAGGCGCAGCGGCGGCTGGCCGACGATGCGCGTGAAGGTGGCGCGCGAGGTCTGCAGCCGCCCCTCGGACTCGGCACGCGAGGCGATGGCGCCGGCCAGGCGGCTTTCGGCCTGCGCCACGTCGGTGCGCGTGATCTCGCCCACCCGGAAGCGCTCGTTGGTGGCCTGCAGCTGGCGGGTCAGCACCTGGACGTTGTTGGTGTTGAGCCGCACCTCCTCCTGGTCGCGGATCACCGCGACATAGGCGTTCACCGTGTCCAGCATCACCTGCTGCTCGGTCGCGAACAGGCGGGCGCGCTGCGCCAGCACCTGGTTCTCCGCCCGCCGGGTCGAGGAGGTCGTCCGCCCGCCCTGGTAGATCGGCTGGGTGACGGAGCCCTGCATCGCCGCCGGGTTGCGCGCCCGCCAGGGGGCGCTGATGTTGTCGCCCGAGTTGGTCGAGCTGACGGTCTGCCCGGCGGAGCCGGTGATCTGCACCGTCGGCCGCCAGCCGGCCAGCGCCTGCGGCACGTTCTCGTCCACCGCGCGGAGGTTGGCGCGGGCGGCCTGCAGCGTAGGGTTGTTCGAATAGGCGAGCGCCAGCGCCTCCTGCAGGCTCTGGCCCGCGGCGGGGCGCACCTCCACCACCGCGGCGGAGGCCATCAGCAGGGCAGCGAGGGCGAAACGCGACGACGTCATCCGATATCTCTCCCCGGATGCGACGATCCTACAGCAGGAATGGATCGGCCAGAAGGCCGATCCGGCGAGAGCGCAATAGTAACCGCTTGAATCTACTGCTGCCCGCCTGTCTCTCCGGCGGAGCGGCGCGGCGCGGCTAGAACACGAAGCCCGGCTGCCGCCGGAAGGCGGGCAGCGGCAGGGTGGCGCAGTCGAAGGCATCGGCCAGGCTGAAGCTGCCGCTCACCCGCCGCCCGAGCACCGCGCGGGAAGAGACGCCGCGCGCCGCCCCGGCCAGCACGGCGACCAGCCGCCCGCCCTCGGCAAGTTGCCCGGCGATGACCTCCGGGATCTCCGGTACCTCGCCCTCGATCAGGATCCCGTCATAGGGCGCGCCGGCCGGATGCCCGGCAGCAAGCGCCCCGGTGACGACCCGCACCGCCTCCGGCCCCGCGAGGCCGGCCAGGGCCCGGCGCGCCTCCGCGG
>NZ_JAPSMD010000661.1 GCF_027856955.1 Falsiroseomonas oryzae
GCGGCGCGCGGCGCGCCGCCCGGCTCGGCGTGCGCCGGCGTGAGGCGGCTTCGGCGGCGCCTGTTGGTCTTGGTGGTTGGCGCGGCCGCTGCCGTGCTCGGCTGGGGCCTGTTCGGCGAGGGATCGGGTGCGCCCGCGCTGGTCGGCCGGCCCGAGGTGGTGGATGCCGACACGCTGGCAATCGGCAGTGCCCGGGTGCGGCTCGCGGGGCTGGATGCGCCGGAAGCCGCCCAGACCTGCGCGCGCGGCGGCGTGGCCTGGGCCTGCGGCCAGGATGCCACTCTGGCGCTGCGCCGGTTCCTGCAAGCCGAGACGGTGCGCTGCGTGCCCGAGGGTCGCGACCGCTTCGACCGCATCCTTGCGCGGTGCTGGGCGGGCGATGCCGATATCGGCGCCTGGCTGGTGCGCGAGGGGCTCGCCGTCGCCTACACCCGCTATTCCTGGCGCTACCTGCCAGAGCAGGCCGAGGCCTGGTGGCATGGCCGCGGCCTCTGGGGCGGCAGCTTCGACTCGCCCGAGGACTGGCGCCGGAACCACCGCTGACCCCCTCCCCAAGCGACGCCGTCCGTGCCACCCACGCGCCGACAAGCGAGGAGGATGGCATGACGACGCGCCGGTACAGGATCGCCGTGATCCCCGGGGACGGGATCGGCAAGGAAACCGTGCCCGAGGGGCTGCGCGTGCTGGACGCCGCCGCGCGCCGCTTCGGATTCGACCTCGAGCTGACGCATTACGACTGGTCCTGCGAGACCTACCAGAAGACCGGCAAAATGATGCCCGATGACGGGCTGGACCGGCTGCGCGACGCCGATTCGATCTTCCTCGGCGCGGTGGGCTGGCCCGGCGTGCCGGACCACGTCTCGCTCTGGGGGCTGCTGATCCCGATCCGGCGCGTCTTCGACCAGTACGTGAACCTGCGCCCCTGCCGCCTGCTGCCCGGCGCGCGCACGCCGCTGGCCGACCGCGCGCCGGAGGACATCGACTTCTACGTGGTCCGCGAGAACACCGAGGGCGAATACAGCTCCTCCGGCGGCCGGATGTTCGCCGGCACGGATCGCGAGTTCGTGACGCAGGACAGCGTCTTCACCCGCACCGGCGTGGACCGCGTGCTGCGATACGCCTTCGAGCTCGCGATGACGCGCCCGCGCCGCAAGCTGACCAGCGCCACCAAGTCCAACGGCATCACCTTCACCATGCCCTACTGGGACGAGCGCTTCGCGGAGATGGCGAAGGGCTACCCGCAGGTCACCACAGACCAGTTCCACATCGACATCCTCTGCGCGCATTTCGTGCAGCATCCCGACTGGTTCGACGTGGTTGTCGGATCGAACCTGTTCGGCGACATCCTCTCTGACCTCGGCCCAGCGGTCGCGGGCTCGATCGGCATCGCGCCGAGCGCCAACATCAACCCGGAGAAGGTTTTCCCCTCGATGTTCGAGCCCGTGCACGGCTCGGCGCCCGACATCGCGGGCAAGTGGATCTGCAACCCGATCGGCCAGGTCTGGTCGGGGGCGATGATGCTGGAGCACCTGGGCGAGAAGGCCGCCGCCGACGCCATCGTGAAGGCCATAGAGGACCTGCTGGCCGAGGGTGGGCCGCGCACCCGCGACATGGGCGGCAATGCCGGCACCATCGATGTCGGCCGCGCCCTGGCGGAGGCGGTGGGGCGCGCCTGACCGCCCCGGCGGCGGCGTGTGGCGGCGCGTTCACTTGAAGCGCGCCGCGCCTGCGTCGTATAACCTCGGCGTCAGTTGAGAACGGTTCTCAATTGCCGGGGCCGCCGCGCCGGGCGGACGGGGAAGGGGAAGAGCACAGCCGATGGGCCGCGACTTCAGCCACATCGCCCGCCGCTGCGAGCGCGCCGTGGTCACCGCCTATCGCGAGCTGCGCGAAGGCGGCAGTGGCGACATGGCCGCCTTCACCGCCTGCACCACGCTCTACCGCATCCACCATCCCGAAGCCTCCATGACGGAGGCGCGGCGGCTGGTGGCAGAGTGGATCGACCACCACGTCGTGCGCGGCGCCGCCACGCCGACCCCGGGCTGCCCCTGCGACTGAGCGCCGAAGCCGGCTGATCAGCCGGCGGCCGCAGCGGCGAGCGTGCGCTCCGACAGCGCCGGCAGGGCTGCCGCGGCGCGCGCCGCGG
>NZ_JAPSMD010000662.1 GCF_027856955.1 Falsiroseomonas oryzae
CGGCGCGGTGGCGGGGGTGGCGGCCTGGCCGAGGGCGAGCCAGGGGCGGAGGTCTTCGCCGGCGGCCACGCGGGCGGCGGCCAGGTGCCGGGCGACCTCTGGTGACTGCGCGGCGGCGGGGCTGATCGGCAGGGTGCCCAGGCAGCAGGCGCAACCAAGGGCGAGGAGGCCGCGGCGGGTGGGCGCGACGGCTTCGGCGCGCAAGGCGGGGCGGGCACGCCGATTGGGGAAGAGCATGGCGTCACTCCCTCTCTCGTCGCGACTGTGCGCGCGGTCGCCGCGCCGCGTCCAATGCTATCAGCGCGATCGGAGGCTTGGCCCTTGCCCGCCGCCGGGTTCCCGTCCGGTCCCGCCCGCCACCGGCGCTGGCCGGGCCGGGACGCCAGCAGGTATCCTGGAACGCCTCTCAGATCCGCTGGTGCAGCGCGCAGACCAGGGTGAACAGCCGCCGCGCCGTCTCGAAATCCAGCTCGACCCGGCCGTTCAGCCGTTCCTGCAGCAGCGACGCGCCTTCGTTGTGCAGCCCGCGCCGGCCCATGTCGATCGCCTGGATCCGCGCCTCGGACCCGCCCTCCGCCACCGCCTTCTCGTGGCTCTCCACCACCAGGTGGTAGTCCTTGATCAGCCGCCGGAACGGCCCGAGCGCCAGCACCAGCGCATGCAGCGGCTTGTCCGCAGCGTCGCGGATGTCGAGGATCAGGCGGCCGTCGCGCACCATGATCTCCAGGCCGAAGGGGCCGGTCAGGTCCTTCGGGCGGAAGCAGTTGCCCGCCAGAAGGTCCTCCACCGCCTGCCGCCGGTCGGCCTCCGCATAGGGGCTCGGCAGCGGCTGCGCGTCGGGCAGCACGATGCGGATCAGGTCCCTCTCGGCCATGCGCCCCCGCTAGCCCCTGGTGGGCGGGTCGCCGGGTCCGCCGGGACCGGTGCCGTGCTCGGCGCCGCCATGCTCGGCCCCGGTGAAGCCCAGCTTCACCATCCATCCCACCGTCGCGCCCTTGATCGGGCGCAGCAGCAGGATGCACACGATCGCGAAGAGCGGAAGCCAAACCACCATGTGCAGCCACATCGGCGGCTGGTACGCCCGCTCGATCCACAGCACCGGCGGCACCAGCAGGTGGCCGGCGATGAAGATCGTGAAGTAGGGCGGCGCGTCGTCCGCCCGCAGCCGGCCCAGCGGCGCGCCGCAGGCCGAGCAGGCCGGCACCACCGTCAGGTAGCCGTCGAAGACCTTGCCCTCCCCGCAGACCGGGCAGCGGTTGCGCGCGCCGCGCCAGACCGCGGTCCAGAAGCTGTCGGGCGGCGTATAGGGCAGGGCGGGTGCCGAGCGGTCGGGCTCCCAGCGCATGAGGCGTTCCTTCCGGCGTTCTGGCCCCGGGGCCGGGGGGCAGGACAGCGGGCGGAGACTCCGCCCGGCTGCGATCTCCCGGAGAGGCAGCGCCATTGTGCACTGCATCATGCGGCGGGCCTGCCCGCCAATCAAGCGTGGCGTTCATGCGGATGCGCTTGCAGCCCGGCGCGGACTCCCCGATGTGTCGTCCAACGCAGCGGGCGGGGAAAAGGCGCATGGCCGAGCGGATCCTGGTGGTGAACCCGAATTCCAGCGCCAGCTGCACGGCCGGCATCGATGCGGCGCTGGCAGGTTTCCGCGCGCCCGGCCTGCCGCGGCTGGAGGTGGTGCAGCTTGCCGGCGGCCCGCCGGCCGTCGTCACCTGGCGTGACTGGTTCGGCGTAGCCGAGCCGCTCTGCCGGCTGGTCGAGGCCGAGCCGGCCGCCGCCTATGTCATCGCCTGCGTCTCCGACCCGGGCGTGGATGCGGTGCGCACGGTCACCCGCGCGCCGGTCTTCGGCCCGCTGCGCGCTGCCGTGGCCGCTGCGCTGGCGCGGGCCGACCGCTTCGGGCTGATCGCCTTCGCCGACCCGTCCCTGCCGCGGCAGAGGCGCGCGCTGGCGGCGATGGGGGTGGAGGCACGCCTCGCGGCGCATGTCCCGCTCAACCTGCCGATGGAGACGCTGACCGACCCGGTCGCGCCGCGCGCCGCGCTCTGCGACATCGCCCGCGGCATGGCCGCGGCGGGGGCGGAGGCGGTGATCCTGGGCTGCGCCGGCATGGCCGGCCACCGCGCCGCGGTGGAGGCGGC
>NZ_JAPSMD010000663.1 GCF_027856955.1 Falsiroseomonas oryzae
CCGGATCGTAGACAGCTGCAGGATCGGGCGCGGGGGTGTGGCGCTGGGGCGACACCGGGACGGGGCGGTCGTGCCGCTTCACGGCACGGGCGGTCGCGCCCCCACCCTCCCGCGCTTCGCGCGGGTCCCTCCCTCCCCCGCGAGGCGGGGGAGGGTTGGGGTGGGGGCGCGACTGGCCTGCGGTGTCGCCGACCGGCATGATTCGCGGCGCGTGCGTGGGAATTCGCGGCAGCGACTTCGGACAAATTCCCCGTCCCGGTGCGGCGGGTGCTGCGCGGTGCGGATGGACGGGTTCAAAGATCGAGGGCGGATTGCTGCCCCTTGGCGCCGGAACGCTCGCGGGCGGCACGCCGGAAGCCTTCCTGCCGGCCGAGCGGCGGCAGGACTTCATTCCCATCATGCACGTTGCGCGGCAGCGCGTCCACGGTCTTGACCATCAGCTTGCGGGATTCGCCGAGGCCGTCGCTGGCGGCTTCCCTGAGCGTGATCCGCCCGTTCGGGCAACATTCGGGGGACGCGGTTGGTGACGCGATCGAATGGAGGGGGCCGGGGACGATCATCGTCCCCGGCGGGGTCCAAGGGGCGGAGCCCCTTCGCTCAGGTGCCTGGGGTTTGAGGTCTGCGCCTGACAGGTCGCCCGGGCTGACACCCCAACCCCCACCCGTCGAACGCCTTCGGCGTTCGACCCTGCGCCCTGCGGGGGCGGAGAAGACAGGGCTGCCGTCAGCCCTCCGCGCCCGGCCGGGGCGCGGCGATCATGGCGAGGAATTCGCGGCGGGTGCTCGGGTCGTCGCGGAAGGCGCCGAGCATGCGGGACGTCGCCATGGTGACGCCGGGCTTGTGCACGCCGCGCGTCGTCATGCACTGGTGCGCGGCCTCCACCACCACGGCCACGCCCTTCGGCTTCAGCACGTCGTTCAGCGTGTTGGCGATCTGCGCCGTCAGCTTCTCCTGGATCTGCAGGCGCTTGGCATAGGCGTCCACCACGCGCGCCAGCTTGCTGATGCCGACCACCCGGCCGTTCGGCAGGTAGGCGACATGCACGCGGCCCAGGATGGGGGCCATGTGGTGCTCGCAGGTGCTCTCCAGCCGGATGTCGCGCAGCAGCACCATCTCGTCGTAGCCATCCGTCTCCTCGAAGGAGCGGGCGAGGAGCTCCACCGGGTCCTCCTCGTAGCCGCAGAACCACTCGCGGTAGGCGCGGGCGACGCGGGACGGGGTGTCCACCAGGCCCTCGCGCGCGGGGTCGTCGCCGGCCCAGCGCAGCAGGGTGCGGATGGCAGCCTCGGCGTCCTGCTGGGTCGGCCGGGGCTCGGTGCTGGCCGCGGCCGCCGCAAGGCGGCGGGCGGGGGTCTGGATGTTCACAGCGTTGGATCCTTGGGCGTCAATCTGCGGCGGTCGTCGGTCCGCGCCACCGCGGCACGGCGCCTTCCTCGCCCGCCCACATGGGGGCAGCGCCCCGTACCGCAACCGGTCCGCGGGCCCTGCATGGCAGCCCGGCGCGGGGTGCGACGGATGGCATCGCCGGGCGTCAGTTCAGCCGCATCGGCTGGTGCGGGCTGTCCAGGCTGAAGGCGGGGATCGCCACGTCGAAGGCCTCGCCGGTGCCGGGAACCACCATGTGGTACTGGCCGCGCATGAAGCCGGAGGGTGTCGCGAGCGGCGTGCCGGAGGTGTATTCGAAGCTCTGCCCGGGCTCGATCACCGGCTGTTCGCCCACCACGCCCTCGCCATGCACCTGCTGGGTGCGGCCGAGGCCGTCGGTGATGAGCCACGTGCGCTTGAGCAGCTGCACGGCCTGACGGCCTTCGTTGGCGATGGCGACGCGGTAGGCCCAGACGTAGTGGCTGCGCTCCGGCTCCGACTGGTCGGCGAGGAAGAAGGCGCGCACCGAGACGCGGATGGCGCGGGTGGTCTCGCTGTAGTCGTCCGGCATGGCGGGGCTCCCGCCGCGCAATCTCGGCGCGGCGGGGCGAGGACGCAAGTGGGGCGGCTTCGCGCGCCGGCGCGTCCCCCTCACGCGCGCCGCAGCGCCCCTGTCACGCGCGCCGCAGCACCCCCGTCACGCGCGCCGTAGCAGCCCTGTCACGCGCGCCGTAGCGCGACGGCCAGCCCCGCGCCCACCAGCACCG
>NZ_JAPSMD010000664.1 GCF_027856955.1 Falsiroseomonas oryzae
GGCTGGCGCCGGCCGGCGAGAGCCAAGCGAGCCGCCCGGCGGCGAAGGTCGCGACCGGGGCGCGCGCCTCCGGGTCCACCACGACCACGTCGCCACGCAGCCCGGGCGCTAGACGGCCGCGATCGGCCAGGCCGAGCGCCGCCGCCGGGTTGCCGGACACGAGCGCCCAGGCGGCCGGCAGGTCCAGCACGCCGCGGTCCGCCAGCACGAAGGCGGCTTCCGGCAGCGACGGCCAGACATAGTCGGAGGCCAGCACGGTGACGACGCCGCGCTCCGCCAGCGGCGCCGCGGCGGACCAGCCGATATGGCTGCCGCCGCGCACCACGTTCGGCGCGCCCATCACGACATGGTCGCCCGCCGCGCGTGCGGCTTCCGCCACCGCCTCCGTCACCGGGAATTCGCAGATGGTCGCGCCCAGCGCGCGGAAGCCGGCGCGCGTCTCCGGCGTGTCGTCGTCGTGGCTGAGCATCGGGATGCCGGCGGCGCGCGCCGCGGAGGCCAGCCGGTCGCGCGCCGCCGGCACCTCCGGCCGACGCTCCCAGGCGCGCTCCGCGAGCGCGACGAAGCGCTCCGGCGGCAATCCGGCGCGGCCGGCATACTTCGCGACCTGCCTCGCGTCGCCCAGGCGCCGGATGATCGCCGGCGTGTGGTCGTTGTAGCCCAGCAGATGGACCCGGCCGGCGGCGATGTCGGCCAGCAGCTCCTCCACCGCGTCGAGGTTGTCGGCCTCGAAGCGGCAGTGGATGCGCAGGTCCAGGCCCGCTGCGTGGCGCGCCGCCTCCACCGCCGCCAGCGTGGCGCGCCAGGCCTCGATGCCGCGCAGCCCCGGCTCCCAGGAGAGGGTGACGCCGAGATAGGCCGTGGTGATGCCGGACGCGAGCAATTGCGCCGTGCTGTCGCGCAGCGCCATGGCCGGCGGGACGGCGATGCCCGGGCGCGGCTGCATCTGGCGCTCATGCGCGTCGCCATGGATGTCCACGATGCCCGGCATCACCAGAAGCCCGGCGGCGTCGAAGCGGCGCGCGCCATGCGGCGCCGCCGCTGCGATCGTCCCGACGGACAGCGCCAGGTCGGACCGCGCGAGACGGCCCTCGAGCAGCGTCTCGCCGCCCGCGATCACCCAGTCCATGCGGCCTTCAGGACTCCACGATGAGCTGCACACGCCCGGCGGCATAGCGGGCATGCGTGACATCGACCACCGCGCCCTCGGGGTCCACGTTCACCGCCTCCGTCACCAGCACCGGGCGGCTGCGCGACTGCTGCAGCAGCTCGGCCTCCTCCGGCGTGGGCAGGCGTGCGGTGACGCGGGTGACGAGGCGCCGGTAGTCCGGCACGCCACAGGCGGCCAGCGCGGCCGAGATCGAGGGGTTGTCCGCCAGCAGCGCGGCCAGTTGCGGGAAGCGCGCGGCGGGGAAATGGTGGGTGCCGAGCACCACGGGGCGGCCATCGGCCAGCGCCAGGCGCTCCGCCACGATCACCGGCCGGCCGCGGCGCAGGCCGAGCTGCTCGGCCAGCGCGGCCTCCGCCGGCATCTCCGCGATGCGCAGGATGCGGCCCTCCGGCTCGCGGTTCTCGCGGCGGATGTTCTCCGAGAAGCGGGTGCGGGGACCGAGCCGGTAGTCCAGCACGTCCTCCGCCACGAAGCTGCCGCGGCCGTGCTCGATGCGCACGAGGCCGCGGCCTTCCAGCTCCTCCATGGCGCGGCGCACGGTGTGGCGGTTGACGGAGAAACGCGCGGAGAGTTCCGCCTCGGTCGGCAGGCGGGCGCCCGGGGGGACGCGGCCGGCCGCGATCTCCGCCTCCAGCGTCTGCTGGATCTGCCGCCACAGCGCGACGCCCTCGCGCCGCGCGAGGCTGGCCGGCAGGCTGCCGGGCGCGCCGTCCGTCATGGAAACTTCAACCTTCCGGTCCCGCGGGGATGCCAGTTTCACGCTTGACCCGTAGCCTCTTGCGCGACTAGTCGTCTAGACAAATCTGGCCGCCGAGATGCCCCCGGACCCCGACCCGAACGCCGCCCGCCGACGCTGGATGGGCGTGCTGGCCCGCGCCAGCGCCGCGGAGATCGCGCAGCGCCTGGCGGCGCTGCCGGTGCCGCCGCCGCCCCATGCGCGGCTGCGCGGGCCGGAGACG
>NZ_JAPSMD010000665.1 GCF_027856955.1 Falsiroseomonas oryzae
TCCAGCCCCGGCTCGCGGTAGCCCGGACCGGGCGATCGGATGCGCGCCAGGACCGCCGGCGCGGTGTCGCAGCCCACCACGGCGAGCCCGGCCTCGGCCAGCAGCGCGGCTGTCGGCAGGCCGACATGACCCAGGCCGACCACGCAGACGTCGGTCATGCCGCGCTTGTCATGCGCGCATCGGCGGCGGCCCAGTCCTCGATGGCGTCGGCGATGCGCCGCGCCGCGGTGCCGTCGCCGAAGGGGAAGGCGTGGCGCGCCGCGGCAGCGTAGGCCGCCGCGTCATCCAGCAGCCGGGCGACCGCGGCGCGGATGCGGCGCGGATCGGTGCCGACCAGCTGCACCACGCCGGTCGCAAGCGCCTCCGGCCGCTCCGTCACCTCGCGCAGCACCAGAACCGGCTTGGCCAGCGCCGGACCTTCCTCCTGCAGGCCGCCGCTGTCGGTCAGCAGCAGCGCGGCGCGCGACATCAGCCACACCATCTCGAGGTAGCCGAGCGGCTCCACCAGGTGGATGCCCGGCCGCCCGCCGAGCCGCCGCAGCGCCGGGCCACGCACCGCGGGGTTGCGGTGCAGCGGCCAGACGATCTGCACATCGCCCCGCGCCGCGATCGCCGCCAGCGCGTCGCAGATGCGCGACAGGCCGGGGCCGAGGTTCTCCCGCCGATGCGCGGTGACCACCACCAGCCGCCGCGCCGGATCGAGCGGCGGCATCGCAAGCGCAAGCCGCGCCGCCAGAGCGCGGTCGCCGGCGATACGCGCCGCGGCGCCGAGCAGCGCATCGATTCCGGTGTTGCCGGTGACGAGGATGCGGCCCTGCGCGTTGTACTCGGCGCGCAGATTCGCCGCCGCGCCCTCGGTGGGTGCGAACATCAGCGCCGCCATGGCGTCCACCGCCACGCGGTTCAGCTCCTCCGGCCAGGGGCTGTCGAGGTCGAAGCTGCGCTGCCCGGCCTCCACGTGGCCGACGGGGATGCGCGCATGGAAGGCGGCCAGCGCGGCCGCCATGGCCGTGGTGGTGTCGCCATGCACCAGCACGAGCCCGAACCGCTCCCGCCGCAGCACACCCGCCACGCCGAGCAGGACGCGCGCGAAGAGGTCGGACAGGTCCTGGCCCGGCTGCATCAGGCCGAGGTCGAGGTCGCAGCGTTCCCCGAAGGCGGCCAACGCCTGGTCGAGCATCTCGCGGTGCTGGCCGGTGGACAGCAGAACCGGCGCCAGTCCCGGGCGGCGCCGCAACTCGGCCAACAGCGGCAGCATCTTGATCGCCTCCGGCCGGGTGCCGGAGACGAGCAGGACGCGACTCGATGCGCCGCCCGGTTGTGGTGCCACCGCCTTCCCTTCGCCGCGCCCCGCGCCATCGGGACGATACGCAGCCGAAGCGTGCTGGAATGCGCAGCAGCATTCAACCTTGAATTGATATTGTCGGCACGAAAAACCCCGGCACCGCGAGGCGCCGGGGTTCGTCGGATCAGGCCGTGCCGCGCAGCGTCGGCGTCGGCTCAGATCTCCTCGTCGTAGCCGCCGCCCTCGTCATAGGCCTGGGCGTCCTCGCCATAGGCATCCTGGCCATGGGCGTCCTGCTGCGCGGCGCCCGGGTCGGTCCAGGCGGAGGAGGTCGGCACCGCATCCTGGCCGAAGGCGCCGGACGTCGCCGCCTCAGCCGCGCCGCCGCCGGAGAAGGCGCTCATCAGCGCGTTGCCCAGCAGCAGGCCGCCGGCCACGCCGGCCGCGGTCATCATGGCGGTGCCCAGGAAGCCCGGGCCGCCGCGCTGCATCATCGCGGGGTTGTAGCCCGGCGGATACTGCGGCTGCGGCCGCGGGCGCATCGGCGCCGGACGGCTGCCGCCGCCGAACATGCCGCCGAACATGCCGCGGCTCTGGGCGGCCTGACCCTGGTTGCGGGCGTTCTCCACCTCCCATTCCAGCTGCTGGATGCGGTTCTGCATCTCGACCAGCGCGGCCTCCTGCACGAAGGCCATCTGGGTGAGGCGGTAGCGCGCCTCCGGATGGCGGGCGAACAGGTCGCCGATGAGGCGGTCGGCCTCCGGGTCGACCGGGGGCAGCTGCGGCTGGGCCGGCTGGGCGCCGCCGCCCAGCGCGCCCCAGGGCGAGGCCGGG
>NZ_JAPSMD010000666.1 GCF_027856955.1 Falsiroseomonas oryzae
GCCGCGCGGCGCTTCGGGGCCTCGTCGGCGCCGGCGCGGCCGCCGCGCTGACCGAGGCCCTGGTGGCCGAGGCCGATGCGCAGCCGCTGGCCGTGCCGATGCGGGGCGGGCCGTCGACCCTCACCTTCCCGGAGCTTCGCCAGCAGCTCAGCCAGACGCATGCGGTGGCGGATGGCTACGACATCCAGATGGTCATCCGCTGGGGCGACCCGGTCCTGGCCGACGCGCCGCCCTATGACCCGATGCGCCAGACCGCCGAGGCGCAGGCGTTGCAGTTCGGCTACAACAACGACTACCTCGACTATTTCCCGCTGCCCAAGGGCAGTCGCAGCAGCGACCACGGCCTGCTCTGCGTGAACCACGAATACACCAACACCAACCTGATGTTCGCCGGCATCGGCGAGGGCCGCGCCGCGCGCGGCCGCACCACGCGCGAACAGGCGGCGGTGGAGATCGCCGCGCATGGGATGAGCGTGGTGGAGGTGCGGCGAGAGAACGGCACCTGGCGCAGCGTGCCGGGCGGGCGGATGAACCGGCGCATCACCATGAACACGCCGATGCGCGTCAGCGGCCCGGCCGCGGGGCACGACCGGCTGAAGACCAATGCCGACCCGACGGGGACGCGCGTGCTCGGCACGCTGAACAACTGCGCCGGTGGCAACACGCCCTGGGGCACCGTCATCACGGCGGAGGAGAACTTCAACAACTACTTCGGCGGCGCTGCCGCGACCACGGGCCCGGAGGCCGCGACCTACCGCCGCTACGGCGTGGTGGCCGAGCCGGTCTATGCCTGGGGCCGGCACTTCGACCGCTTCAACCTGGACCGCGAGCCGAACGAGCCGAATCGCTTCGGCTGGATCGTGGAGTTCGACCCCTACGACCCGGAGAGCGTGCCGGTGAAGCGCACCGCGCTCGGCCGCTTCAAGCACGAGGGCGCGACGCATGCCGTCAGCCATGACGGCCGCGTCGCCTTCTACATGGGCGACGACGAGCGCTTCGAATATGTCTACCGCTTCGTCACCGCGCGCCCCTGGAACCCGAACGACCCGGCCGCCAACCGCGACCTGATGGACGAGGGCACGCTCTCCGTCGCGCGCTTTCACGAGAACGGTCGGATGGAGTGGCTGCCGCTGGTGCATGGCCAGGGTCCGCTGACGGAGGCGAACGGCTTCCGCAGCCAGGCCGATGTGGTGATCGAGGCGCGGCGCGCGGCTGACCTGCTCGGCGCGACGCCGATGGACCGGCCGGAGGATGTGGAGACCAACCCGGGCAACGGGCGCGTCTACGTCATGCTGACCAACAACAGCCGGCGCACCGCGCAGCAGGTCAACCCCGCCAATCCGCGCGCCAGCAACGTGCACGGCCACGTCGTGGAGATCATCCCGCCCGGCGCCGGCACGAACCGCGTGGACCACACCGCGAACGAAGGCCGTTGGGAGATCTTCATCGCCGCCGGCAGGCCGGGCGTCGATCCGGGTGCGCGCTACCACCGGGCGACCAGCAACGACGGCTGGCTGTCGTGCCCCGACAACGTCGCCTTCGACAGCAAGGGCCGGGCCTGGATCTCGACCGATGGCGCGCCGGAGAACGCCGGCATCGCCGACGGCATCTGGGCGGCGGACACCAGCGGCTATGGCCGCGGGCTGACGCGCCTGTTCTACCAGGCCCCGACCGGCGCCGAGGTCTGCGGCCCCCGCTTCACGCCGGACGACCGCACGCTGTTCCTCGCAATCCAGCACCCCGGCGAGGATCCCGGCAGCACCTACGAACGCCCCTCCACGCGCTGGCCGGACTTCGAGGAGGGCAAGCCGCCGCGCCCTGCGGTGATCGCCATCGTCAAGCGCGACGGCGGCGAGATCGGGGGATGACGGGCGCGCGCGTCAGCGCGCCCAGCCCTCCCTCCGGATGAAGGTGGCGACGCGCGTGCCGATCTCGTGCCCGATCCGCTCCGCCTCGGCGCGGAGCGAGGCGCGTTCGGCCTCGCTCAGCCCCTGCAGCCCGACATTCGCCGCCGCCGCGGTGCCGACATGGCCGAGCACGGCGCCCACCCCCGCGCCGGCCGCGAGGCCGGGCATGGGCGCACTTGCCGCCGCGGCGTCGAAGCGTTCCAGCGC
>NZ_JAPSMD010000667.1 GCF_027856955.1 Falsiroseomonas oryzae
CCCCCGCCCCGCCCGAGGCCGCGGCCTGGACCTGCCGCGCGAGCCAGGCGGCGAAGGACGCGTCGGCCAGCGCGCCGGCGGTCAGCGGCACGAAGTGCAGCGGCCCGGCCGCATCGGGCGCCCGCTCCGCCGCCTCATCGGCGGCGTGCTCCGCGCAGCGGTCGGGATGGCCGGGATGGCAGAGGAAGGGCGCGGTCGCCGCCGCCTCCAGCTCCGGCGTCGCGGCGAAGCGCAGCGCCTGCAATGGCGGGCTGATCCACCGCGCGCCGAGCCGGAACGACAGCGACCCGTTCACCTGGGAGGCGAGGCCGGCAAACAGCTCCGGCGCCAGCCCGACGAGACGGCGGAGCGCCGCTTCCCGCTTCGCCTGGCCGCGGGCGTAGAAGAACATATGGTTGCGCAGGCCGGGCAGGCAGCGCAGCGTGTCGCCATCGGTCAGGATCAGGTGCTCGCGCGTGTCGCCCAGCCGCTCGTCCAGCCAGGCGCGGGCGGCGCCATGGGTGTAGATCTCCGGCCGCGCCAGGAAGCGCACGCGCACCCGCGCGCCGGCCGTGGTGTGCATCACCAGGCGCAGCGCCAGCCGGAGGTCCGGATCGAGCGGCGCGTCGCGCAGGTGCCGCCAGGCGAAGATCGCGCCGGGCAGCGCCAGCGGCGCCAGTTGCGCGCCGGGGATCGAGACGAGCAGCGAGCCGCCGCCGGTCATGTCGCGAAGACAAAGCCCGGCGTGGCGGGCGAGGCCAGCAGGCGCGGCTGCTCCTTGAACTCGGCGCTCTCGGCCAGCAGCAGCACGACGCCGAGCGGGGTCACCGCGCCGGCGCGCAGCATGCGCTCGTAGAGGGCCTGGCCGGCGGCGTCCGCGGCGCGCCCCAGCACATAGGCGTAGGCCGTGCGGACGAATTCGGCCACGCCATGCTTCGCGGCGTGGCGCGCCATCAGCTCGGCGCAGCCGGTCAGCTGCTGGACGGAGCGCAGCATGGTCGGGTCCTGCGCCACGATGCGCTCGACGGTCGTGCCGTCGGGCTCCGGCGTATCGCGGATGCGCCAGGCGTCGGTGGCGTGGATCTCGGCGCCGCCGGCAGCCTCCCGCAGCACCAGCCGTGCCCCGGCCAGCGCCTCGGTCGGGCGCGACAGGCGCAGGCGGAAGGCGCACCAACCGTGCCGGAAGCCCACTTCCGCCAAGTCGCCGCGATGCAGGTTGGCGTAGCCGCGGGCGATCTCCGCGCCGTCGGGCGCGGCGATGCAGACCGTCAGGATGGCATCCGGCGCGGCGGTGTCGTAGGCCCAGCCTTCGGCGAAGCCGCCGGGCGTCAGCGCGTCCAGGTGACCGCGGATCATGCGGGCAGCGTGTAGCCGCCCAGGGCAGCGGGCGCCACCTCAGTTCACCTCGAAGATGCGCGGCAGCAGGGCGCAGAGGATGGCCTCCGGCGCCACGCGCTGGCGGGGCGAGAGCACCACCAGCGTCCCGGCCTGCTCCTCCAGGTGGAAGGCCTCGAAGACGGCGCGGTAGTTCGGGCGGCGGTCGGAGACGTCGTGCAGCAGCACCAGCGGCGCCGGCGCCGCATCGCGCCGCGCCGCGTGCAGCAGCGCGACGGAGAGCGCACAGGCCACGCGGAAGCGGCCATCCACCAGCACCAGGTCGGGGAAGGCGCGGCGGCGCTCCCACTCCTTCCACATCGTCGCCAGGTAGGCCGGCCATTTCTGCGGCGCGTTGCGGTCGGCGGGCGTGCCCCAGCCGCCCACCGGGCCGATATCGGCATGCAGGATGCTGGCGCGGCCGGCGGCGATGGCTGCCGCGACCTCCGCATCCGCGCGCACGGCGGCCGCCCAGTCCGGGTCGGAGTCCACGCCGACCACGATGTCGAAGGGCTGCCGCACGGCCAGCAGGGTGGAGCCGCCGGTGCCGAATTCCGCATAGCGCCGGCGGCCGGAGGCCAGGACGTTGTCGAACAGCGCGCGCTCCTCGGCCGACATGCGCGGCGCGCCGAGCTTCGGCGCGGGCTTGCCTGCCGCCGATGGCGCGGGCGCCGCAACCGGCGCGGCGATGGGCGCGGAAGCCGGCACGTCGAGCGCAGGCACCGTCACCGGCACCGGGGCCGCAGCGGGCGCGGCGG
>NZ_JAPSMD010000668.1 GCF_027856955.1 Falsiroseomonas oryzae
CCGACCAGCGCGGTCACGCGCACCACGCCGGGGTCGCGCCCGAACAGCAGGCGCAGCAGCCGCGCCAGCCGCGGCTGCGGCTCCACCGCCACCGCGCGCGCTCCCAGGCGCCGGAAACTCGCCGTGCGGTCGCCGACATGCGCGCCCACGTCGAAGCCCAGCTCGCCCGGGCCGAGGAAGCGTGCCTGGAAGGCGTCCAGCGCCGCCGCGCGACCCGGCGCGTAGTAGGTGCGCAGCGATTTCGCGATGGCTGCTGACGTGCTCATGCGAAGACGACCGCCGCCCCGCCCGCATGCTCCGGCGGCACCATGAAGCCCCCTGGGAAACCCGCACCGCCCGGCATGTCGCGCAGCGGCAGGTGCGCCAGCAGCGCGCGCGCGGACGCCGCCTTGTCGGCGGTGCGGATCACCATCCCCGCCATGAAGGGCAGCGCCGGCGCCGTCACGCCGGGCAGCGCGCGCGGCAGCGCCTCCTGCGGCAGGATGCGGATCACCGTCTCCATCCGCGGGCTGTCCGGGCCCGCCGCACGCGCGCCGCCGGGCAGGCGCAGGCGGAAGCCGGCCAGGCTGTCCGGCTCGGCCGGCAGGCCCGAGAGACGTGCCAGGCGCACCGTCGTCTCCGCCGGGTCGGCGCTGGCCAGGATGGCGCTCTCCAGCGCCTCGGCGCCGTTGCGGTGGCCCATCCAGCGCGCGTCCCAGACCAGCTCCGGCGTCAGGTGCTGCACCAGCTGCACGCGGCCTTCCGGCGCATCCGGGAAGGGCAACCGGGCGAAGCGCGCGATCGGGCCGCCCGGCTCCACCGGCCGCTGCAGCCAGGCGATGCCGGGGATGTCGAGGCCCCCGCGCCGCAGGCGCGCCAGGTTCGCCTCCGCGTCGTCCATCGCCAGCGCCAGGATATGCGCCCCGGCGTAGCGTGCGACGAAGCGGTCCACGCCGTTGGCGAACAGCATCGGGTCGGCGATGCCGAGCAGCTCGATATAGCCGTGCCGCAGGAAGGCGCAGCGGTTCACCGTGCCGAAGGGCTCTACCGGCGCATCGGGCGTGCGCCGCCCGGATTGCTGCGCGACGGGCGACAGCGCGAAGCCCAGCGCCTCCCACGCCGCCCAGAGCGGCGCCGGATCGCGCGTGCAGAGCCCGACATGGTCGAGCGCGAGGGCCGTGTTCACGCGCGCCTCAACCGGCCGGGTTCTCGTATTTGTCCAGCAGCCAATCCGCCGGCTCGGCCGCCGCCTCGTCGTACCAGCGCGTCACAAGCGGATGCGCGCGCACGGCGCGGCAATAGGCCAGCGTCTCGTCGGTCAGCTCCGGCTGCCAGGTCAGGAAGCGCGTGACGACCGGCGCGTACATCGCATCCGCCAGGGTGAACATCCGGCCGAACAGGAAGGGCCCGCCATGCGCCTCCAGCGCCTCGGCCCAGATCGCCTGCACGCGGGCGATGTCGGCCAGCGCCTCCGGCGTGCGGCCGCGGCCCGGGAAGGTGCGGCCCAGGTTCATCGGCATCGCCATGCGCAGCCCGCGGAAGCCGGCATGCATCTCCGCCGCGATCGCCCGCGCATGGGCGCGCGACACGCGGTCCGCCGGCCACAGCGTCGGCACCAGCTCGGCGCAGTATTCCGCGATGGCGATGCTCTCCCACATGCGGGCGCCGAGGTGCTCGAGGTAGGGCACCATCCCGTTGGGCGAGATCGCCTTGATCGCCGCCGTGCCGCCGCCGCCGGCCAGCGGCACCACCACCTCGTCCACGTCCAGCCCGGCCATATGCACCATCAGCCAGCCGCGCAGGCTCCAGGAGGAGTAGCGCTTGGTCCCGATCACCAGCCTGCCTTCGGCCATGGGAGTCCTCCTTGCGACGGGCGCGGCTTATGGCACGGCGGCCCGCGCCCGTCACACGCCCCGTCGCGCCTCCCGCAAGCCGCCCCTGGGCGCCTTCCGGCCCGCCGCCGCAGGGTCTAAGGGGAGGGCACGATGGCGGCGACGGCGCGGGACCGGATCCTTCTCAACACGGGGCTCGACGCCGCGGTGGCGGCGCTGGCCGTGCCGGTCGCGCTGTGGCTGGCCGCGCCCGGTGCCTGGCCGCCCGCCGCCTGGTGGGCGCTCGG
>NZ_JAPSMD010000669.1 GCF_027856955.1 Falsiroseomonas oryzae
CGCCACGCCGGCCGGGCGGGGCGCGCGCACGGGTTGCGGCCGCGGCGCGGCCTCCCCGGCTTCGCGGCGGATCGGCGAGGGGCGGGGCGGCAGGCTCAGGCGATGCGCCTTGCCGACCACCGCGTTCTTCGAGATTCCCATGCGCCGCCCGATCTCGGCAGTCGAATGACCTTCCGCCCAGAGCGCGCGCAGGCGCTCGATCGCCTCAGCCGTCCAGTCCATTCCAAGGCCTCCCGTTGACCCCCCGACCTACCAGATACGGTAGTGCAACGCGGGCAGGAGACACAAGTTCTGGTTAGCGCAAGAAACGCGAAAAGCTGTGGACAGACCGGGCGGGATGCACTTAGCCGCGCCGATTCTCAGAACAGGAGACCCTTCCTGAGCAGACCATGAACGCCCTTCTCGCCGTTCACGGTCTGCGTCACGTGGAAGTCCACCGCCAGCGAGCAGAGCTGGTAGGCGTCCGCGGCGGAGACGTTCATCCGCGCCACGATGAAACCGATCATCTCCCGCAGCGCCTGCTTCATCGCCAGGTCGAGGTCCTCGTGCATCCCCATCGAGATGTAGTGGGTCTTCGTCTCGGCCCGGGGGAAGCGCAGCGCCGGATCGGCCGCGCCGCCGCCCTTCTCCAGCGTCAGGCGGAAATGGCCGGTCAGGCACATCTCCAGCGCGTTGATGCAGACCTCGCCGTCGCCCTGCACGCCGTGCCCGTCGCCGGCCGAGAACATCGCGCCGGCGACATGTACGGGCAGCCACAGCGTCGCGCCCTCGCCGATCTCCTTGTTGTCCAGGTTGCCGCCATGGGCGCGCGGCTCCTTGGTGGAGAGCCGCCCCCATTCGCGCGGCGGCGCCACGCCCATCACGCCGAAGAAGGGGCTGAGCGGCAGCGTCACGCCGGGGCCGACCGGGACGCGCCCGGTCATCGCCGCCTTGTCCACGGGGATGTGCAGCATCCGGGCATAGGGGAAGTCCTCGGGCAGCGTGCCGAACAGCGGGCGGAAGCCGCAGAAGCCCCAGTCGTTGCCGAGCTCGATCTTCTCGATGTCCACGCGCAGCACGTCGCCGGGCTCGGCGCCAAGCACCTCGACGGGGCCGGTGATGATGTGCGGGCCCATCCGCGGCAGGTTGGCGGCGTGGATGGCAGCCAGCGCCGGCGGCACCTTCAGGCCGCTCTCGGGCGGCGGCAGCGTCTCCGGCCCGCCAGAGACGCATTCCAGCACCACCAGGTCGCCGCTGGCCACGCTGGCCACCGGCGGGAAGGCGGCGTCGAAGGCGCCGAAGCGCACGGTGTCGGGCGTGGCGGCGATGCGCTGCGTGCTGGGCATGGGGGCCTCGTCTCTGGTCCGGACGCGGCGCACACAATCCCGGGCGAGCGGGCCGGTCAATCCACGCGGAGGCCGGTTCCGCGCGGAGCTGCGCGCCGGCCTGCCCAGGCGCTGGGCAGTGCGGCTATTGCAGGCGCAGCGCGACGCGGAGCCGCCGCTGATCCTCCGGGCAGACGCGGCCCAGCCGGCGGTATTCCTCCGGCGTGTCGATCGCGGCGTGGCCGGCCTCGCGGGTGGCGCGCAGCCGCCCCAGCACGGGCTCCAGCGTCTGCGCCAACTCGTCCTGCAGCGCATGGGCGGCCTCGCCGACGTTCGGCGCGCGGCGCTCGGCGCGCGCCGCCCATCCGCGCGCGACGCTGCGCAGCTCCGCCGCGGCCTCCCGCAGGGTGCGGCGGTTGACCTCCACATGGCGGCGCTCATGCGCCAGCACCTCGTTCGCCAGGCAGCCGCCGCGCGGCACCTCCTTGGCCAGCCGGACGCTGTGCTCGGCATGCATCAGGCGAAGCCGGACCTCCGCCGGCAGGGCGCAGACCGGCCCAGCCTGCGGCCCGCGGGAGCGCACCGTGATCTCGCTGCGCCATTCCACGCGGGAGACGGTGAGGCCGAGATGGTGCACCAGCCCGCCGGCCTGCCCGTGGCCCGCCTCGGTGCGCAGCGTCGCCGCCGGCACGGGCGGCAGGAAGCGCGGTTCCGGGTCCACCACCTCGACCACGACGGCCGGCATGCCCCGCGGCGGGCAGGCCGGGCCCGCGACGGCGTCGG
>NZ_JAPSMD010000670.1 GCF_027856955.1 Falsiroseomonas oryzae
TCGACGCGGCGGAGGCGCTGGCCCGGCTGGGGCTGGACCTCGAGGGCTTCGGGCCGGGCGCGGTGCTGGTGCGCGCCACGCCGGCGCTGCTCGGCTCGCCCGATCCCGCGCCGCTGCTGGCCGACCTGGCCGAGGAACTGGCCGAGAGCGGGGAAACGCTGGCGCTGGCGGACCGGCTGGATGCCGCCATCGCGCGGCTGGCCTGCCATGGCTCGATTCGTGCCGGGAGGCGGCTGACGGCGGCGGAGATGGCGGCGCTGCTGCGCCAAATGGAGACGACGCCGCGCGCCGCCACCTGCAGCCATGGCCGGCCGACCTTCGTCCGGCTGGGACGGGCGGAGCTGGAAAGGCTGTTCGGGCGGCGCTGAACCTGCGCAGGATGCGCCTTCCCGTCCGGAGGACCACGGCAATGCGCGTGGTGCAGCTGATCTACGCCTCCCGGCCCTTCGGCTTCGATGCCGGCGTGCTGGACGACATCCTGCTGACGGCGCGGCGCAACAATGCCCGCGACGACCTGACCGGCGCGCTGATCTGCCGGCACGACCTGTTCATGCAGATGCTGGAGGGGCCGCGCGCCCGTGTCACCGCGGCCTTCGCGCGCATCCTGCGCGACGACCGCCATGTGGAGGTCTCGCTGCTGTGGTGCGGCGACGCGGCGCAGCGGCTGTTCCCGGACTGGTCCATGCGCGACGATCCCGTACGGTCCTGGATGTGGAGCCGGGACTCGCTGGCGGCCGGCGCGCTGGCCGAGGCGACGGCCGAGGAATGCCGCCAGGTCTTCGTGCGCCTGGCGCGTGAGCCGCGCGAGTCCGGGCGGATCTTCGCCGAATCCGGCCGGCACTGAACGCGGCATTGACGCCTCCGCCGGGCGGCGGCACTCCGGCGCCATGCCGAAGCTCCAGGCCGCCCAGGTCGCCGTCACCCCCTTCCAGCAGAACTGCGCCCTGATCTGGGACGCGGAGACCGGCCAGGGCGTGGTGATCGACCCCGGCGGCGACGTGCCGCGCATCGCGGCCGCGCTGGACCGTGCGGGCTGCACGGTGGAGCGCATCCTGCTGACCCATGGCCACCTGGACCATGCCGGCGGCGCGGCGGAGTTGCAGACGCTGCTGGAGGCAAGGCAGGGCGCCAGGGTACCGATCGAGGGGCCGGACCGGCGCGACGAATTCCTCCTCCAGGGCATCGCCGAGCAGGCCGCGCAGTACGGGCTGGACGGGATGGCCAACGCCACGCCCGACCGCTGGCTGGCGGAAGGCGACACGCTGCAGATCGCCGGGCAGGCGTTCGACGTGCTGCATTGCCCCGGGCATACGCCCGGGCACCTGGTCTTCGCCTCCGTCCCGCTCGGCTTCGCGGTGGTGGGCGACGTGCTGTTCCGCGGCTCGGTCGGACGGACGGACTTTCCCTATGGCGACCACGATGCGCTGATCGCGGCCATCACGGGCAAGCTGCTTCCGCTGGGCGACGGGATGCGCTTCCTCTGCGGGCACGGGCCGGGCTCGACCTTCGGCGAGGAACGGCGGTCGAACCCGTTCCTGCGCTGACCGCCGCTACCGCGGGCGCAGGATCGCCACGGCCTGGACGGTGGCGGAGACCACGACGTCCTCGGCCACGGCGACCGGGGGCGGGGCGGCGGCGGCGCGCGCGCTCATCGCCATCGGCGCGGCCATCGGGCGCGGTGCGTGCTCCGGCGCGTCGATCCGCACCTCCTTCAGCCCGACCATCACCAGGCCGAGTTGCGCAGCCACCGCTTCCGCCCGCCGGCGCAGCGCATCCAGCGCGAGGCGGGAGGCCTCCTCCCGCGCGGCGCGCGCCGCGTCCCGCGTCAGGGTCCAGTGCAGGGAGGCGGTGGCGAGGCCCTGGCCCTGCAGCGCGCCGGCGAGTTCGAGCAGGGCGGCGCCGTCACCGCTGCGCAGCGTGATCTGCTGCACGGCCTGCCAGGTGCGCCCTTCGTCCACGCGGGACGTCCAGTAGCCGCCGGTCGAGACGCGGATGCCCTGCACGCCCTGCGCGCGGGCCACGGCGGCGGCGACGCTGCGGTTCACCGCCTCCTGCGCGGCGGCGGCGCTG
>NZ_JAPSMD010000671.1 GCF_027856955.1 Falsiroseomonas oryzae
CGCCGCGGGCGGGCACGGCCCGGTCGTGGATCGCCGGCTTCGACCAGGCGGGCCCCTGCCGCCCCGCCGCGCCGGGCGCCCCCCCTTGCCGGCGCGGCGGGCGGCAGCGATTCTCTCTTCGGGACAGGCAACGAAGGGGGACCCCACAGCCATGCTCAGCCGCCGCACTCTCCTCGCCTCGGGCGCCGCCGCGCCCTTCATCGCCCGTGGCGCCACCGCGCAGACCGCGACGCGCTGGCAGATGGCAACGCCGTATCCGGACGGGAACTTCCACACCCGCAACATCCGCACCTTCGTCGAGGACATCCAGCAGATCTCCGGCGGTCGCCTGCAGGTGCAGATCCATTCCGGCGGCAGCCTGCTGCCGATGCCGCAGATCAAGCGTGGCGTGCAGACCGGCCAGGTGCAGATGGGCGAGATCCTGCTGGCGGCCTATTCCAACGAGGACGTCTTCTTCGACGCCGACAGCATCCCGCAGCTGGTCAGCAACCTGGCCGAGGCGAAGAAGCTGTCCGACCTGCAGCGCCCCTACATCGAGCAGCGCCTGGCCCGCCAGGGTCTTAGCCTGCTCTACATGGTGCCCTGGCCGCCGGCCGGCCTCTACGCGCAGCAGCCGATCACCAGCATCGAGGGCCTGCGCGGGCTCCGCTTCCGCACCTTCTCCCCCGCCACCAACCGCTTCGCCGCCATCGTCGGCGCGCAGCCCACGCTGGTGCAGGCCGCCGAGCTCGCCCAGGCCTTCGCCACCGGCGTCGCGCAGGCGCAGATCACCTCGGCCCAGACCGGCGTGGACACCTCGGCCTGGGACTACGCGCGGGTCTTCACGCCGCTCGGCTTCACCATGACGAAGAACGCCGTGATGGTCTCCCGCCGGGCCATGGAGGCGCTGCCCTCCAATATCCAGCAGGAGATCCGCGAGGCCGCGGCCCGGGCCGAGGTGCGCGGCTACGAGTTGGCCGGCGAGTCGCAGACCGCGTCGGAGCGCACGCTGGCCCAGCGCGGCATGCAGGTCATCCCGCCGACGCCGGAGTTCATGGAGGGCCTGCGACGCGTCAGCGCGCAGATGACCAACGAGTGGATCGAGCGCGCCGGCGCCGACGGCCGCGCCCTGATCGAGGCGTATCGCCGGGCCTGAGCCCGGGCCGCCGCCGGGTGGAAGGCCGGCGGGAGTGCGGGCATGATCGGCGGAACCTGACAGGGGGAACGCCGCACCATGCCCATCACCCGCCGCGCCGCCTTCGGCGCCGCCGCCGCGCTGCTCGCCGCGCCCGCCCACGCGCAGGGCGCACGCTGGCAGGCCGCCTCCGGCTTCGGCGACGGCAACTACCACACCCGCAACCTGCGCGAGTTCCTCGCCGAGATCGCGGCCACGACCGGCAATGGCGTGCAGACGCAGCTGCACTCCAACGGCAGCCTGCTGCCGCAGCCGCAGATCAAGCGCGGCGTGCAGACCGGCCAGGTGCAGCTCGGCGAGATCCTGCTGACCGCCTACGGCAACGAGGACGCCATCTTCGACGCCGATGCGGTGCCCGGCCTGGTGCAGAACCTGGACGACGCGCGCAAGCTCGCCGCCGTCCAGGCGCCCTTCATCGAGGCGCGCTTCGCCCGCCAGGGCATGATGCTGCTCTACATGGCGCCCTGGCCGCAGGTGGCGATCACCGCCAACCAGAACCTCACCAGCCCGGACCAGCTGCGCGGCCTGCGCATCCGCACCTATTCGCCGATCTCGACGCGGCTCGCCGCGCTGCTCGGCGCGACGGGCACGCTGATCGTCGCGCCGGAGGTGCCGCAGGCCTTCGCCACCGGCATCATCCAGGCCCAGCTCACCACCGCGCCGGTCGCCGCCGACACGGCCGTGTGGGACTACAGCCGCTTCTTCATCAACGCCGCCATCGCGACCTCCAAGAACGCCGTCTTCTGCTCCCGCCGCGCCTTCGACGCGCTGCCGGAGGCGCACCGCGCCGCCGTGCTGGCGGCCGCCCGCAACGCGGAGGCCCGCGGCTGGCGGCTGGCCGCCGAATCGCAGGCCGAGGCGGAGGCGCGTATGGTGGCGCGCGGCGTGCAGGT
>NZ_JAPSMD010000672.1 GCF_027856955.1 Falsiroseomonas oryzae
GCGGAACCCATCGAGGCCAGCTACCACATGGTGGCAATCAAAGGCCGCAGACATGACCGCACGCGCGCCGCCCAAGCCAGCCGAGACGATCATGCTTGCAGGGCGGGGACCGTCCAGACATGGTCGATGGACTTCGTCTCCGACGCGCTGTTCGACGGGCGGCCGATCCGGATCCTGGCGGTGATCGACGCCCACACGCGAGAGGCGCTCTCGATAGTGCCGAGAGCCAATTTCCGGGCCTTCGACGTGGTGGCCGAACTCGACCGGCTGGCGCGCGAGCGGGGGCGGCCGAAGACGCTGAAGGTGGACAATGGCCCGGAGTTCGCGGGCCGGATGCTGGACCAGTGGGCGCACCTGAACGGGGTGGAGATCGACTTCTCCCGCCCCGGCAAGCCCACGGACAACGCCCACATCGAGGCGTTCAACAGCCGCCTCCGGGCGGAATGCCTCAACGCCTCTTGGTTCCTGTCGCTGGCCGATGCGCGGGAGCGGCTCGAGGCTTGGAGGGGGGAGTACAACGAGGAACGGCCGCACGGGTCACTACGGAACTTGACCCCGCGGGCGTTCGCCGAGCAGGCTCGAACAGCCCGACGAGTTGCGTAGACCCCGGACCAGAGGCGGGGAGCGGACCAAGCTGCCGCCGGACTACATTACAGGCGGACCGCTTCTACGGGGGCAGGTCACTGAAGGCGATGCTCATCTCCAGGCTCTCCCCGCTGAGCAGCGATGTCGGCAGGCCATCATCCGGTTTGGGGCGCGTCGGAACGCCTATGCGCTTCAGCAGCCCCCGAGCTACGAGCAAGTGCGACGAACAACCCAACGTACGATCAGGTTATGCCAATTAGCGAGCCCCCGGCCTGGATGCGTCGGCGCCCTCCCGCTTCATGGCAGAAGAGTGGAGCGTATCCAGCGGACCCGAACCGAGGTGCTCGAGAATACGCTTCAGTGCCGCGATGTTGTTTTCGTCTTCGGCGCTCCCGAGCGCTTCCTGCAGCACCGCGCGGATGTCGTCGGCTCCGACCCGCTCCATCTCCCAATTCGGATATAGACGCGCGCGCTTTTCCACATTCCGGTCCAGCGTGACGATGTCGTAATGGCGCGGATCGCCATGCAGGCTCGCGATCAGGTTCTCCACCTGGGCCGGCGGCCCCTCGATCCACTGGAAGAAAACGCCGCTGCCGAAAACCAGCACGCCGGTGATGTCCCGGGCGACATTGCGGCGTTGAGACAACTCGATGATGCGGTCGACCTCGGCGTCGTCGACGCCTTCGGCGGCACGACTGCAGTAGACGAAAGTATCGAGAATGGGCCCAGCGTAGCCCGAGTCAGCGTCGCTTGGAAAACCAAATTCGTCGAACATAGGTCAGCTCGCTTTGTCTATGCCGGGCAACCCGCGCTATGCGGGTTAACTCGCGTGAGGGTAGCGCAACTCTCTGAGTTGGGTAAGCAAGGATTGATACCAACTCTCGCGGCCCGTGATTCACGAGCGGGATTCCCGGACGCGGCGGTGATGTGATGCAAGCTGGTGATCCCCGGAGGCTCACCATGCGGCGCGCTATTGCCCTGCGATCCGACTTCGACCCCCCGAGCTTCGCCGTGTGGCTCGGCGGAGCAAGGACGCCGCCCAGGCGCGCCGTTTGCTGGCGGTGGCGGCGATCTACGATGGCGGCACGCGCTCGGAGGCGGCGCGGCTTGGCAACGTCACCCTGCAGGTCGTGCGGGATTGGGTGGTGCGTTTCAACGCCAAAGGACCGGACGGGCTGTGAACCGCACCGGTGCGATACCCGGTTGCGTCCACGAAAGCGGCGAAGCGGCGGTTCGTCACCGCCGCCACGTCCATGCGGAAGGGTGCGAGCGTCACACGCCGCGCCGGGCCCTCGCCATCCTCCCGGAAGAAGGGCTGGTCGGTCCCGACCAGCGCGCCGCCGCCCGGGATCGGCACCGTCTCCGCCTCGTCGCGGCCCGGCGCCGCCATGATCGCGGGCGCCCCGGGCAGGGCGTCGCGCGCGCCGCCGGGCAGGCAGCAGCCCTTGGCCGTCGCGCTCATCGCGTCGCGG
>NZ_JAPSMD010000673.1 GCF_027856955.1 Falsiroseomonas oryzae
CCCGCGCTTCCCGTCGCGCCGCTTGCGCTGGTGGCGCGCGCCACCGGCACGGACGCGCGGGAGGCGCTGGCCGCCTTCGCGCTGGGCTACGAGGTCGCCGCGCGCGCCGGCGAGGCCTGGCGCATCAGGCCGGGCATGCATGTGGACGGGTCCTGGCACAGCCTGGGCGCGGCTGCCTGCGCCGCCAGCCTCGCGGGGCTTGATGCGGCGGGCATTGCGCGCGCCGTGCGGCTCGTCGGCTGCCAGGTTCCCTTCGCGCTCTACGCACCGATCGCCGCGGGCATGGATGGGCGCAACAGCTATCCCGCGCATGCCGCGCTGCTCGGCAGCCTCGCCGCCGCGGCGGCTGCCGCCGGCATGGACGCGCCGCCGGACGGCTTCGCGACGGCTCGCGCCATCGCACTCGGCCATGCCGAACCGGCCGTGACCGAGCTGCCCGGCGCCTGGCTGCTGGAGGACGCCTACCTCAAGCCCTTCGCCGGCGTGCGCCATGCGCATTACGCCGCCGCCGCCGCGCTCGCGTTGCGCGACCGCGTGCCGCCCGCGCCGCAGCGCATCGTGCTGGCCACCTATGCCGAGGCCCTGCGCTACGCCGGCAACCGTGCGCCGCGCGCCGCCATCGCCGCGCAGTTCAGCCTGAGCTGGGCGGTCGCGGCCGCGCTGGTGCAGGGCGATCTCGGCCCCGCCGCCTATACCGACGCCGCGCTGGCCGACCCGCGGTTGCGGGACATCGAGGCCCGCGTCGAACTGGTGGAGGACACGGCGCTGACGGCCGTCGGGCGCCGCGGCGCGACGCTGACGGTGGACGGCGCGATGGCGACGGTCACCGGCGTCACCGGCGATCCCGACCGGCCGATGCAGGAGGCGGAGGCGATCGCCAAGTTCGCCCGCTTCGCCAGGCCGGTGCTGGGCGAGGACGGCATCGCGCGCGCCGTCGCCGCGCTGCTGCACGACGCGCCAGCCGAGCGGCTGTTCGGATGATCGATATCCTGATCGCCGGGGCTGGTCCCGTCGGGCTCGCCCTTGCCCTCGCGCTGCAACGCCGCGGTGTCGCGGTGCGCGTGCTGGAGAAGCGCGATGCGCTCTCCGCTGCGTCGCGCGCCTCCACCTTCCATCCGCCGACGCTCGAGGCGCTGGACGAGCTCGGGGTCTTCGCGGCGCTGCGGCCCGGCGGCGTGCAGGTGGACCGCATCCTGTGGCGGCGCGTGGACACCGGAACCTCGGCCACCCTCGACCTCGGAATCCTGGCCGAGGAGACGCGCTTTCCCTTCCGCTGGCACCGAGAGCAGCAGCACCTCACCCCCGCGCTGCTCGCCGCGCTGCCACCGGATACGGTGCGCTTCGGCGCGGGCGTTGTTGCGGTCATGCAGGACGCGTCCGGCGTATCGCTCCGCTGCGACGATGGCAGCACGCATCGCGCGCGCTACGCGGTGGGCTGCGACGGCTCCTCTGGCGCGCTGCGCGTGCTCGTCGGCATCGCGGCGGAGACGAGCGACTACGCGCACCGCGTGCTGCGCCTGCTGACGCCGCTGGACCTGCGCGACCACGTCCCGGGGCTCGACGGCCTCGGCTACCTGTACGACTCGGAAGGCTCCTGCTCGCTGCTCCGCATGCCGGAGGTCTGGCGCCTGATCTTCCGCATCCCGCCCGGGATGCCGGACGAGGCGGCGATGGCGGAAGACCACGCCCGCGCCCGCATCGCGCGATTCCTGCCGGGCATCGCCGACCTGCCGATCGCCGGGCGCGATGTCTACGGCGTGCGCAAGGCGATGGCAGTGGCCTACCGCGCCGGCCGCGTGCTGCTGGCCGGCGATGCCGCGCACCTGACCAACACGCGCGGCGGGATGAACATGAATGCCGGCATCCACGACGCCATGACCCTGGCCGCGACGCTGCACGCCGTGCTGCACGGCGGCGAGGATGCGCTGCTGGACCGCTGGGCCGCCGCACGGCTGGCGACGGTGCGGGGCGCGCTGCTGCCGCGCACCGATGCGCGCGTCGCCGCCGACCCGGCGGGGGAGGTGGCGCGCATGGCCGCGCTGGAAGCCGAGGCGG
>NZ_JAPSMD010000674.1 GCF_027856955.1 Falsiroseomonas oryzae
TGCGCACGCAGCAGGGCGGCGATCTCCGCCGGCGTGCCGGCCGGCGCCGGGCCGGCGCGCAGTAGCGTCGCCAGCGGCTCCGCCGTGGTGGCCAGCGCCAGGTCGCGATGCGCGGCCTGCGGCGGCAGGCCGTGCGCAATGCCATGCGGCTGCGCGTGGCCGGACAGCACCAGCTCCATCTGCAGGTCCATGGCGCTGCTCCAGAGCAGGTCGGCCGTCGGGCCGCCGGCCGCGACCTCGTCCAGGTAGCGCCGGTGCAGCGCGGTGCTCACGCCGAAGACGAAGTCGAGCTCCACCTCCGGATGCGCGGCGGCGAAGCCGGCGAGCAGCGGCTCGCAGTAGCGGCGCTCGGCCGCCGAGAACAGCGTCAGGCGGCCACGCGCCATGTCAGCCGCCGATGATCTTGCGCAGCGTCGCGACATCGGCGCGCGCCGCGGCCATCATGTAGCCCACGTCGTTGCCGGCGATGAGGAAGCGCGCCCCGAGCACGAGCAGGTCGCGCTGCAGCTCCGCATCGCCGCGGATGCCGCCGACGCCGAGCACCTTGCGGTGGGCGCGGCACGCCGCTGCCACGGCTTCATAGGCCGCGCGCAGCCGCGGATGCCGCAGCTCGCCGGGAATGCCCATCTCCGTGCAGAGGTCGTTCGAGCCGATCAGCAGCACATCCACGCCGGCCACGGCGGCAATCGCGTCCGCCTCGGCCACGCCTTCCTCGGTTTCGATCATGCAGACGATCGTCGTCGCGGCGTTGAGCCCCGAATTGATCTCGCCGAGCTTCAGGCTGCGATAGCCGACGGCCGGGCCCGGGCCCATCACGGAGCGGCGACCGAGCGGCGGGAAGCGCGCCGCCGCGACGATCGCGCGCGCCTCGGCCTCGTTGTTCACATGCGGCAGGATCAGCCCCTGCGCGCCCCCATCCAGGATGCGTCCGATCCAGTCCGCGCCGTGGCCGGGCGGGCGCACGAGCGGTGCGATGCCGAATCCGGTCGCCGCCGTGCAGATGGCCGAGACGGTCTCCAGCCCCATCGGGCTGTGCTCCAAGTCGAGGTAGAGCGCGTCGAAGCCGCAGGCCGCGGCGATCTGCGCGATGTCCACGCTGCGCGTCTGGCGGACGCCCATGCACAGCACGGTGCCGCCCTCGGCGAGCCGTCGCTGCGCCGGGTTCGCGGCAATGGGCCCGGGCTCGATGGCCGCTCCCTCCCTCCCGATGACCGCGCCCAACGAGCGGGCCGGCCTTGCCGGGCACGCTAGGGGTGTGGTGCAAGCATGTCCAGCATGGCGGGATTCTCCGACAGCGACCGATCCCCCAGGCGCCGTGGCGGCAGCAGCCTCGACCGCATGCTCGCGCTTCTGGACGTGTTCACCCCCGCCGCGCCGGCCTGGTCCACGGAGGAGTTGATCCGCTTCTCCGGCGCGTCGCGTTCCACGCTGTATCGCCATCTCAAGGCGCTCCAGGCGTCGGGGCTGCTGACGCCGGTTGCGGGCGGGGCCTGGATGCTCGGCCCGCGCATCATCGAACTGGACCGCACGATGCGGCTCTGCGACCCGGTGACCGCCGGCGGCGGCCCGGCGATGCGCCGGCTGGCCGCGGAGACCGGCCTGAGCGGCCTGCTCTGCATGCTGTTCAGCGGCACGGTGATGTGCGTGGACGACGCCCCCGGCGCCGGGGCGCCGCCGGGGCTGTTCAGCCGCGGCCAGCGGCGGCCCCTCTTCGCCGGCGCGGCCTCCAAGGTCATCCTGGCGCATCTGCCGGCCCATCGCTTGCGCACCCTTTTCGCGCGGCACCGCGCCACGATCGCCGCCGCGGGCCTCGGTGCCGACTGGGAGGGGTTCCGCGGCGCCGTGCGCGCCATCCGCGACGCCGGTCATTGCGTGACGGAAGGCGAGTTCCGCCCCGGCATCCTCGGCATCGCCGCGCCGCTGCTCAACGCGGATGGCGAGGTGCTCGGCAGCATCGGCGTCGCCGGCGACGCCGCGCGCATCCCGCGGCGCCAGCGCGTCGCCCTCGCGGACCGCGTGATGGCGGCGGCGCAGGACGCCTGCGACCGCCTGG
>NZ_JAPSMD010000675.1 GCF_027856955.1 Falsiroseomonas oryzae
GCTGCCCGCGCTGCGCCGCGCCCGGCCCGGCGCGCCCAGCGCCGTGACCGCGCTCGCCGTCTGCATCCGCAACGAGGACATGGACGCGGTGCTGCCGCCGCTCGGCCGCCTGCTCGACGGGCTGGCCGAGACCGGCGCCGGCGACCGCTTCCGTCTCTGGCTGCTGTCGGACACCCAGGATCCCGCCGCCGCGGCGGCCGAGGCGGCCGCCATCCGCACCTTCGCCGCCGGCCGGCGGCACGTGCATTATCGCCGCCGCGCGGAGAACACAGGCTTCAAAGCCGGCAACGTGATGGACTTCCTGGACCACCACGCCGGCGACGCCGCCTTCTTCATCACGCTCGACGCCGACAGCGTGATGACGCCGCGCGCCGTGCTGCGCCTGGTCGCTATCATGGAGGCCGAGCCCGACCTGGCGATCGTGCAGCAGCTGATCGTCGGCCGGCCCGCCACCGCCGCCTTCCCGCGCCTGTTCCAGTTCGGCATGCGCGCGGGCATGCGCAGCTGGGCGACCGGCCAGGCCTGGTGGCAGCTCGATGCCGGGCCGTACTGGGGCCACAACGCGATCATCCGCTGCGAGCCCTTCCGTCGCCATGCGCGGCTGGAGGTGCTGCCCGATGGCAGCCGCATCCTCTCCCACGACATGGTGGAGAGCGTGCGCCTGCAGGCCGCCGGCTGGCGCGTGCGCTGCCTGCCGGAGGAGGATGGCAGCCTGGAGGCGAACCCGCCCGCCATGCCCGAATTCCTCCGCCGCGACGAGCGCTGGGGCGCGGGCAACATGCAGTACTGGCAGCTGCTGCGCCTGCCGAACTTCACCGCCATGGGGCGCCTGCAGCTGCTGCAGGCGATCCTGCTGTTCCTCGGCGCGCCGCTCTACGCGCTGATCCTGCTGCTGGCCGCGCTGAATGCGGTCACGGGCGGCGGCGCGGCGACGCCCATGGGCGCGCTGGCGCTGGCCGTGCTGGCGCACTGGCTCTGCTATTTCTCGCCGAAGCTGTCGGGCTACGCGCAGGCGCTGATTCAGGAACGCGTCGCGGCGCGCTATGGCGGCCGCACGGCCTTCGCGAAAGGCGCGGCGGCCGAGATCGCCTTCATGCAGCTCTTCGAACCGCTCTCCACGCTCAACAAGGCGATGTTCCTGGCGACGCTGCCCTTCGGCCGCCGCACCGGCTGGGCGCCGCAGAACCGCGCCGACCGCGGCATCTCCTGGGCCGACGCGGCGCGGCTGCTGTGGCCGCACACGCTGATCGGGCTGGCGCTGACGCTGGCCTTCGCCATGGTCTCGGCGGGCGCGCTGCTGCTGGCGCTGCCCTTCACGCTGGGGATGATCCTGGCGGTCCCGCTCTGCGTCTGGAGTGCCGATCCGCGCGTTTCCGCCTGGCTGCGCGACAGGCGAATCGCGGCGACGCCGGAGGAGCTTGGCCAAGCCGCCGTGTGACGCTCAGCGCAACGGCGGCCAACGGAAGGCCTGCACGCGCCCTGGCGGGTAGCATCGCGTCTCCACCCGGTTGTTCGTGTTTCCCGCAACGAGCAGCACGCAATCCGGATCTGCGCGCACAACGAGGCCGGCATGGTAGACAGGGGCGCTGCCTCTGGTCGCCAGGGGCATGACCGCGACCGCGCCGACGCGCGGCCCATCGAGCCGCTCTCCCCAGGCGAGCCAGGCGGCGTTGCTGCCGCTGCGCGGCGTCGGGATGCCGGCGCGCGCGAAGACCCAGTTCAGCCATACCGCGGACCAGGGCGTGTCCGGGCTGTGCATCGAGGCTGGCAGCGGGGTGTCTCGGAAATAGCCGGCGATGCGCTGCCGGTCGGCGTCGCCACCGGTCTCGCTGACGCCGAGCTCGAGCAACGCGATGGACATCCAGCGCAGCGCGTCGCTGTTCTCCGGGAGGGCCAGCAGGTTGCGCAGTGTCGCGCCGGCTGCGAGGGCCACCGCGTCCACCTCTGTCGCCGGCGCGCCGGTTGTGGCGCCTGGTGCAGCCGGCGGGCCGGGCGCGGCGGTTGGCGGCGCCGGCGCCACGGCGCGCCATTGCGCGGATGTGCGGGGC
>NZ_JAPSMD010000676.1 GCF_027856955.1 Falsiroseomonas oryzae
GCGCCGCTGTGCGGCGGCCTGACCGCGCCGCTGTGCGGCGGCGTGACCGCGCCGCTGTGCGGCGACGCGACCCGCGCAGGCGGTGAACCGCTCAGCCGGCCTCGCGCCGTCGCAGCGGCGGCGTGCTGCCGTAGAGCTTGCCACGCACCCAGGGGCTGAGCCCGCCGATCACCAGCGCGATGGAGAACAGGCACCAGATCGCCGGCATCTCGTTCGGGTTGCTGGTCAGCAGCGACGCCAGGATCGGCCCCGCCAGCGCATGGAACACCACGAAGCGCCACGCCCCGTACAACAGCGGCATGCCGAAGGCGGCCAGGATGTAGGTGGGAAAGCTGAAATGCAGGCCCGGCAGGATCTCCAGCGCCGGCACCAGCCCGTTGTAGGGAATGTCCCACGCCAGGTGCCAATTGCCGGAGACCGTGCAGAGCAGCTCGCCGCAGAGCGACGTCCCCGCCTTGCATGGCCCGGCCCAGGCGAAGGGATAGAGCTGCAGCAGCATCACGGTCGCCGAGACGAAGCAGGCGAGATACGCCGCCACCCGCATCCGCCACGCCACGCCGCCGGCCAGCAGCGCCATGGCGAAGGCGTTGATGAAGAAGGGCTGGAAGGTGATGTGCAGGTAGGACAGGACGGTGATCGCCTGGTTCGCCCCGCTGCCGCACTGGTCCACCCAGCCATAGCCCGCGGCCTGCAGCCCCTCCATGAAGGTGAAATAGGCGAAGGTCGCGGGGACCGCCGGCGTGTCGCGCCGCCGCAGCGAGAGCGCCGTCGCCGCCCCGCCCAGCGCCACCATGCTCACGGACGCCGTCATCGACCAGCACATCGCGCGGCTCCGCAGGGACGCGGCCGCCGGCAACCGGCTGGCCAGTCCCGCGACGGTAGCGCATCCCGGACCCGAAGCCATGCCGATGCACGCAGAAATCCGGCCGCGCCTGCTATTCCGCCCCGAAGAGGAACTTCAGCGTGATCCCGGCGAGCAGGCTCGGCGAGTCGCGCCCGATGCCCGCGCCGGCGACAACGCCCAGGATCGGGCCACGCTCCGCCAGGCGATGCCAGACGCCCGCCTGCACCAGGTTGGCGTCGCGCTCCCCGCGATCCTGCTGGATGCGCGCGTAGCTCAGGCCCAGCGAGGTGTCGCGCGCGACGCCGAAGGCGAGGCCGGCGCTCAGCTCGTAGCCGGCCGGCCGTTCCCCTGGCTCCGGATCCAGGCGGAAGCTGCCGCCGAGATTGGCTGTCAGCGCAATCGGCCGCTCGCCCTCCCGCAGCCGCCAGGCGAGCAGCGCCAGCAGCGTCGCGTCCTCGGTCGGCCGGCTGCGGCCATAGGCGGTGGACAGCGCCCCCCAGACGCCGACCGAGGGCAGCGGCCCGCTGCCCTCCATTAGCCGCCAGCGCAGGCCGAGCTGTGTCGCGCCGCCCCAGCTCGGCGCCGTCGCCTCCGGGTCAGAGGGAGCCGCCCGGCCATAGGCCACGGCCTGCTGGACGCGCAGGTCGAGTCCATCGACTTGGCCGAGCTCGGCCTCCAGCCCGCCGATGTAGGTGTCGCGCGCGCGGCCGTTCCGCGCCCGCTCATAGCCGCCGCCGAGCGTCAGCGTTGCCCCGCCCGGCGCGGTCGGCTCCACGCCGACCAGGCCGGGCGGATCCTCCAGCAACGGCTCCTCCTCGGCGCGGGCGGGCAGCGCGAGGGCCAGCGCGAGCAGGGCGAGGGCAGCGCGTGTCATGCCGTGGTCCCTTGCGGAAGACGGGCCAGGAAAGCACGCGCGCGCGCCATCACAAACGCCCGCGCAGCCCCGCCCAGGTCACGGCCAGGCGGTCGCCCAGGCCCCGCGGCGTGGGCACCATCTCCCCCTGCGCCAGGCGCCGCAGGTCGCGCGCCGCCAGCACGGCCGGCAGCGCCGCAGCGATGGTCCCGGTCGGGATGTCCCGCCGCGCCCCGGCCAGCGCGGCGATCCCCTCCGCCGCCATCTCGCGCAGCAGCGCGCGCAGCGCCGGGGCGTCCGGCGCGGCAATCACCTCCTCGGGCCCGAGCCCGACCGCGGCCAGCCTGTCGC
>NZ_JAPSMD010000677.1 GCF_027856955.1 Falsiroseomonas oryzae
GACGCCGACCGCCGCCGGCGGCGGCGGCGCCGGGGCCAGCAGGGCCGGGCATGGCGAGGCCTCGGCCGCCGCGGCCGCGAGCAGCAGCCCGGCAAGGATGACCGGCATGCCGCGCCGGCGGAACGATGCGACCCTCATGCCGCGCATGGTGGCGCGAAGCGACGCACCGCTGGAAGCCTCTGCCCTGGCCAGCACGCCGCTCTGCGGCCATATCCCCCGGCATGTGCGGCCGCTTCTTCCTGCAGCGCGACCCGGCGGGTCTCGCGCGCTACTTCGAGACGGTGAACCCGACGCCGAACCACCCGGCCTCGTGGAACGTCGCGCCGACCCAGGCCTCGCTGGTGGTCCGGCGCCACCCGGAAAGCGGGGAGCGGCATCTGGATGCGCTGCGCTGGGGGCTGGTTCCGCGTTGGGCGAAGGACACGAAGGACGCGGCGAAGCTGATGAATGCGCGCGGCGACACCGTGGCGGAGAAGCCCTCCTTCCGCGACGCCTTCCACAAGCGGCGCTGCCTGGTGCCGATGGATGGCTTCTACGAATGGCGGAAGGACGAGGCCGGCGGGCGGCAGGCCTATGCGGTGGCGCTGGCCAGCGGCGAGCCGATGGCGGTCGCCGGCCTGTGGGAGGGCTGGAAGTCGCCCGAAGGCGAGTGGCTGCGCACCTTCACGGTCATCACCACCGATGCGAATCCGAAGCAGGCGCTGGTGCACCACCGCATGCCCGTGATCCTGCCACCGGAGACCTGGGACGCCTGGCTGGGCGCGGAACCGGCGGAGCCGGCGGACCTGGTCGAGCTGCTGGTGCCCTGCGGGGAGGAGGAGCTGGCGATCTGGCCGGTGGACAACCGCGTCGGGCGCGTGGCGGAGAACGATGCCGGGCTGCTGCGACGCGATCCCTTGGCGCAGCCACCGAAGGAACTGGACGACCCACCGCCCGACCTGACGGGGTGAGCGACGCGCGCGGCGTGCGGCTTTGCCGCTTTGGCACTTTGCGCGGGCGCGCGCCGTTGCCTGCTTCGGACAAATTCCCCGGCCCGCGCCATGTGGCATGGGACCATGGCCGCGACCGCGTGCCTGCCACCTGGCAAGGACCTGGACAGCCGGGTTCTTTGACAATATTCCTATACCCGCGGCCCGCCGCCGCGGTCAATCAATCGTCGCGGTGAACGCGCTCCATGCGCTCGTGGCGCTCCTGCGCCTCGATCGACAGGGTCGCGATCGGGCGCGCCTCGAGGCGACGCAGGCCGATCGGCTCGCCGGTCTCCTCGCAGTAGCCGTAGGTGCCGTTCTCGACCCGCTCGAGCGCCTGGTCGATCTTGGAGATCAGCTTGCGCGCCCGGTCCCGGGTGCGGAGTTCCAGAGCGCGGTCGGTTTCGACGCTGGCCCGGTCCGTGAGGTCCGCCTCGGCGATGCCGCCCTCGCCCAGGCTGTGCAGAGTCTCGCCCGCCTCCCGCAGCAAGTCGCCGCGCCATCGCAGAAGCTTCTGGCGGAAATATTCGAGCTGCAATGGGTTCATGAACTCTTCGTCGGACGACGGTCGGTAGTCCGGCGGCAAGGTCACGAGCATGGCACGATCTTCCCCAACCCCCTCCGGCCATTGGCCCGGCGCCGGGCCGGCGAAGGCGGGCGGACCATAGTGGCGAGAGTAGGGCGGACACAAGCCCCTGCTTCACGGCAAGTTCCTGATCTGCGCGCCTTTTCATATTGCTGACGCGGTCGCGCCACGCGCCGCAGCGCGCTGCCGTGCAAGCTCCACCCTCACCCGCAGGGCGACCTCGGCCAGGATGCTGCGCAACGCCGGGTCGGCGTCGTCCGCCGTCGTCTCGGCCATCCGGGCCAGTCGCAGCAGGCGGTCCTGCCCCACCCTGCCGCGCAGCAGGTCGAGCTGCAGACCCGTCAATTCCACGAGAGCCGCATCGGCGCGTCGCGCCGCATCGGCCGACTCGCGGCGCGGCGCGGCGCGTTCCTCCTGCACGGCCAACAACGCGGGCACCGCGACGGCGGCGGCCGCCGCCGGGCCGTCCCCGCCGGGC
>NZ_JAPSMD010000678.1 GCF_027856955.1 Falsiroseomonas oryzae
GCAGGCCGGAGAGCCGCCCGCCCAGGCTGTCGCCATCCCCCGGCCGGCCATGCGCGTTCTCCACCGTGCCGAGCAGCTTCGTCCGCAGCGCCGCCGCGGCTGCGTCGCCGCGCGCGCGCATCTCGGCCGCCTGCAGCGCCAGGTCCACGTCGCGCGTGGCCGGCTGCGCCCGCACGCCGATGCCCGTCCCGCCGACCGAAAGCGATTCGCCCTGCAGGATCTTGCGCGTATGGCCTTCGCTGCCGGCCTTCGCGATGTCGTCCGCCGTCCGCGCCATCTGCCGGTCGAGCAGCCTCAGGCCGGACCGCGCGACGGTGAGGGCAAGGTCAAGCGTCATCCCAGCTTCCTGCTACCCGGACCAGCACTGACGGCCGGCCACCGGCCGGCCGAGGCCGCGAACGCGGCCCGCGCCCAGACCGACAGCGCGGCTGGCGCGCCCTTGGCCGGGGCGCAGCCAAGGCCGCGGATGCGGCCGCCCGGCGCTTGAGGGCACCACGAAGACTCCCATCAACATGCGCCTACCGGCGCATGTTGATGGTGTCCTGCAGCATCTCGTCGGATGCCGTGACGATGCGCGTGTTCGCCGTGTAGGCGCGCTGCGCCAGGATCAGCTTCGAGAACTCGGTCGCGATGTCCACGTTGCTGCGCTCCACCGAACCGGTGACCAGCTTGCCCACGCCATTGGAGGCCGCGTCCGTCACCCGCGCCTCGCCGCTCTCCACCGTGCGCATGAAGGCCTGGCCGTCCAGGCGCTGCAGCTTGTCGGGGTCGTTGAAGGCCACCACCGGCACGCGAGCGACGATGCGCGTCTGGCCGTTGTCGTAGTTCACGGCGACGTCGCCATTCTCCCGCACGGTCACGCCGGAGAAGGCGCCGAGCGGCACGCCGTCCTGGCTCAGGTCGCGCACGCCGTATTCGGTGCCGGCGTAGTTGGTGAGCCCGGTCGGCACGCCGAAGCCGCCCAGGCGCAGGCTGACATTCTGCGCGCCGAAGCCGTAATCCGCGGTGAAGCCCAGGGAGGCGGGATCGCCCGCAGCGATCGGCGCCGGCACGGTGCCCGTCACGTTGGCCAGCGGCACGATCGAGGAGATGGTGCCGGGCGGCGCGGTGACGGGCGGCGGACCGGCGGCGATGGTGCCGCCGAAGTTCACGTCCACGAAGCGCCCGCCAGCCGGCGCCAGCGTATCGCCCGCAGGGTCAATGCGCAGGCGCCAGGTGTCGTCGTCCAGCTTCCACCAGTCCAGCGTCACCTGCCGCTGGTTGCCCAGCGCGTCGAAGATCTGGATGACGCTGCTGACCGGCTGCTCGGCCGGCGCCCAGGGGGCGGCGGCCGGCACGGCGGCCACCTGCGGCACGTTGAAGGGCAGGTTCGCGGCCAAGTCGATGCGACTGGTCGGCACCGGGTTGTAGACGAGTTCGCTGATGCGGATGGGGGAGAGCGTGGTGCGGTCCGGCTCGCCGTTCTGCAGCATGCGCCAGCCTTCCAGGTAGTAGCCCGCGCCGTTCACCATGTAGCCGTCGCGGTCGGTGGCGAAGTCGCCGGCGCGGGTGAAGAACTGCCGCTCGTCGAACACCACGTCGTCGCCCTGCCCGCCGCGCGCCTGCGCGACGGAGAAGAAGCCCTGGCCCGCGATCGCCATGGCCAGCGGGTTCTCCACCTGCTCGATCGTGCCCTGCACGGTGTTGGTGTAGTCCGGGCGCGCCTCCACCGAGCCGGGCATGTGCAGCCGCAGGGTGGATCGCGTCAGCCAGCTGGTGAAGTTGGTGTCCACGCGCTTGAAGCCGACCGTCTGGCTGTTGGCGACGTTGTCGGAGACGTTGCCGAGCGCGCGCGACTGCGCGGTCAGCCCGCTGATCGCGGTGGTCATCGAGCCGAGCAGCGACATCGCTTCGGGTTCCTCGCGGCTGGTGTGTCGAGCGACGCTGGCGCAAGCCGCGTGCCATGCCGCAGCGGGCTGGATGCGGCGGCCCCTGCCGCGCGCCCGGCAGCTTCTGCCGGGTTGCGGCGCGATGCTGCCGGGCGGCGCG
>NZ_JAPSMD010000679.1 GCF_027856955.1 Falsiroseomonas oryzae
CGTCGACGCGGCGGCGGCGGGCGCCGCCTGCGCCGGCGCAGCCTGCACCGGGGACGGGGCGGCCTGCGGCGCGGCGGCGCTGCCAACAGGGCGGATGCCACGGGTGGTCTCGGACGAGGTGCGCGGCAGCAGCTGCTGGATCAGTGCACGGGCGGCCGGGTCGCTCTGGGCCCAGGCCGGAACGCCGGCGACGAGCATGGGCAGGCCGAATGCCGCGCCGAGCAGAAGATGTCTCATTGTCCCGCTCCTTGTGACGGCAGCCGCCCAGGTAACACGGGCCGAGGCATGCGCTCAAGCGGAACTGGACGGCTTGCGGAACGTCGCGCCCCGGAAACCTTGCCGGTTCGCCGGGACGCTCGGTAGGATCGTGCGCGGCGGCCGCGGTCCGGCGTTGCCGCGCCGTGGGGGGCGGGATGGCGTCATGTGGGTGACGGCGGCCGAGGCCGTGGCGCGCATCGCGCCCGGCAGTCGAGTCTATCTCGGCACCGGCAGCGCCACGCCGCCTGGACTGGTCGCCGCCCTCGCCGCGGCGGCGCCGCCCGGGATCGAGGTTCTGAGCTTCCTCACCACCGGCCTCGTCGGCCCGCAACCCTGGCGACACCGTGCCTTCTTCGTCGGCTCCGACGTGCGGGAACTGGCCGCCGAGGGCCGGCTGGACTACGTGCCGATCGCGCTGGACGAGGTGCCGCCCCTGCTGGCCCGCGGCGCCCTGCCTGTGGACGTCGCCCTGTTGCAGGTGTCGGAGCCGGATGCGCGCGGCTTCGTCAGCCTCGGCGTCTCGGTGGACCTGGCGCCGGCCGTGCTGCGCGTCGCGCGGCGGGCGATCGCCGAGGTGAACCCGGCCATGCCCCGCACCCATGGCGAGAGCTTCGTTCACGTCAGCCGCTTCGACGCGCTGGTCCGCGCCACGGCGCCGCTTGCCGAGTATCGCCACCCCGTGGTGGGCCCCGCGGCGGCCGAGGTGGCGCGCCACATCGCCGGGCTGATCGCCGACGGCGCCACGCTGCAGGTCGGCCTCGGCCGCCTCCCGCAGGAGGCGCTGCGGCACCTGACGGACCGCCGCGACCTCGGCATCCACAGTGACGTCATCACGGATGCGGTGCTGGACCTGGTCGAGGCGGGCGTGGTGACAGGGCGGCGCAAGGCACGCTGGCAGGGTCGCGTCGCCTGCAGCTTCGCCCTGGGCACCGCGCGATTGCACGCGGCGCTGGACGACAACCCGCTCTTCGCCTTCCTCCCGATCGAGCGCATCTCCGACCCGGTCGAGATCGCCGCGCAGTCCGGCATGGTCTCCATCACCCAGGCATTCGCGGTGGACCTGACCGGGCAGGTCTGCACGGACCAGCACGGCGGCCAATTCTACGGCGGCGTGTCCACCCAGGCAGGCTTCATCCGCGGCGCCGCACGCGCCCCGGGCGGCCGTCCCATCATCTGCCTGACCTCCACGGACGAAGCCGGGGCCTCCCGCCTCCGTCCCATGCTGGAGCACGGCGAAGGCGTCGGGATCCCACGCAGCGACGTCCACGCGGTGGTCACGGAATGGGGCGTGGCCGAACTGCACGGCCGCTCCGTGCGCGAACGCGCCGAGGCGCTCGCCGCCATCGCGCATCCCCGCCATCGCGACGCACTGCTGGACAGCGCGCGGGCGCAGGGTCTGACCACGACGGCGCGTGCGCCGGGCTTCAGGCCCACGCTCCCGCCTCCGCACGTCCGGCGACTGGCGGACGGATCCGACCTGACGCTGCGCGCCGCCGCGCCGGACGACGCGGCGGCGCTGCATGCCCTGCTGCACGGGCTGACCGACGCCGGCCGCGAGACCCGGTTCCTCGCCCGGCTGCGCGACCTGCCCCGCGCCGAGGCCGGACGGATCTGCGACCCGACGCTTGCCGAGGGCTGGGCGGTGCTCGCGCTGGACGGGGGCGATCCGGTGGGCGCCGCCATCGCGCTGCGCGACCCCGCCACCAACCTGGCGGAGACGGCCGTGATCGTCGTGCCGGAGCGCCAGGGCAGCGGCATC
>NZ_JAPSMD010000680.1 GCF_027856955.1 Falsiroseomonas oryzae
CGCGGCGGCGCAGGCTTCAGGCGCCGTGGGTCGCCTGGCCTGGGCCGCGGCGGCGGATCGCGGCGGCGGGCGTGGGATGCAGGTGCTGGCGCTTGCCGGCCTCGGCACCGCGGCGGGGCTGCTGGCGCTGGCCTTCGCGGGGCCGGGCTGGCCGCCAGATGCCGTGCTGGTGGTGTTGCTCTGCGCCATCGGAGCATGTTCGCTTGGCTGGAACGGCGTGCTGCTGGCGGAATCCGCGCGGTTGGCGCCGGCGGGTAACGCCGGGGCGGGCGTGGGCGCGGTCCTGTCCGTCACCTTCTTCGGCGTCATCATCGGCCCGCCGCTGGTGGGCGTGCTGGTCGCGGCCGCCGGCTCCTATGCGCTGGCCTTCGGCGCGGCGGCCGGGGTGGTCCTGGTCGGCGTCGCCGTCGCCCTGCGCGCCTGGCGCGAGCGACGGGCGTGATCCGGCGTCGCGCGCTTTCGCTATCGTAATCCTTCCGAGGTGCGCTTTCGTCTTGGTCGGCCGTCGGGCCCGGCGCACGATGGTGTGACGATGTCGGCCCAGGCCGACGCTGGCGCCCGCCCGGCGAAAGGCGTGGCGCGGTTGGGGAGGTATGCATGCCGCTCGTCATCGCGCGCTGCGGTCCGAACGGGACCGGGGGCTGGCGGCGCCTCGGCGTGGCCGTGCTGGCTGCCGGATTCGGCTGCGTCGCATTGCTGGGCTGGCCCGATGCGCGCCCGGCCTTCGCACAGCCGACCCGTACCGCCTTGCCGCCCATGGCGGAACTCGCACAGGCCCCGGCCGACGACCTGCTGACGCAGCCGGAGCTCGAGCAGCTGTTGGCGCCTGTCGCGCTGTATCCCGACCAGCTGCTGATGCAGGTGCTGATGGCCGCGACCTACCCGCTGGAGGTCGTGCAGGCGAAGCGCTGGCTGGGGCAGGGCAACAATGCGCAGCTGCGGGGCGATGCCCTGGCGCGCGCGCTGGAGGCGCAATCCTGGGATCCATCGGTGAAGTCCCTGGTGCCCTTCCCCGATGTGCTGACGCTGATGAATGACCAGCTGGAGTGGACGCAGCAGGTCGGCGATGCACTGCTCGCGCAGCAGGAGGACGTGCTGAACGCCGTCCAGGTGCTGCGCGCGCGTGCCCAGGCTGCCGGCCATCTGCAGAGCGGACCGCAGCAGACCGTGACGGTGACGCAGAACGTCACCGTCCCGCCGACGGCCCCGGGTGCGCCGCCGCCCGCCGTCGCCCCGCCACCGCAGGTGATCGTCATCGAGCCGACGCAGCCCGAAACCGTCTATGTGCCGGCCTACAACCCCTCGGTGGTCTATGGCAGCTGGCCCTATCCGTCGTACCCGCCGCCCTACTACCCGCCGCCGGCGGGCTGGGGCGTGGGCAGCGCGATCCTGACCGGCATGGCCTTCGCCGGAGGCGTGGCGCTGGTGGGTTCGCTCTGGGGCTGGGCCCGGCCCGGCTGGGGACGCGGCGACGTGGACGTCAATGTCAACCGCTACAACAACATCAACGTCAACCGGAACCAGATCAGCAGCAATCGCTGGCAACACGACAGCACGCACCGGCAGGGCGTCGCCTACCGCAACGACCAGGTGCGCAATCGCTACCAGGGCGGCACCGCTGCCGCCTCGCGGGACAGGGCGCAGAGCCGCGACCAGTTCCGGGGACGCATGGACCAGGTGGATCGCGGCGCCAGCCTTGGCGACAGGCCCGGCGGGCAGCGGCCCGGTGCCGGCGATCGTCCGGGCGGCGCGGATCGCCCCGGTGGTGGCCTGGACCGTCCCGGCGGAGGTGATCGTCCCGGTGGTGGCCTGGACCGTCCTGGCGGAGGTGATCGTCCGGGCGGCGGCCTGGGCGACCGTCCGGGTGGCGTGGATCGTCCCGGTGCCGGCGACCGTCCAGGTGGCAGCCTGGGCGATCGTCCAGGTGGTGAGCGTCCGGGCGGCGGCGCTGCGCGGCCCGGCGCAGACCGGCCGGGCGCCGGGGCCGAGCGGCCTGGCGCAGGCGCG
>NZ_JAPSMD010000681.1 GCF_027856955.1 Falsiroseomonas oryzae
GCCGCCCTGCCGGCCCCGGCCGGCGGCCGCGCGCTGCCGGTGGCCGGGCGGATCACCACGGGCTGGGGCGAGTCGGGTCCCGGCGGCCCGCATCGCGGCCTGACCTTCGCCGCAGCGGCCGGGGCGCGGGTGGTTTCGCCCTGCGGCGGACGTGCGGTCTATGCGGCGCCGTTCCGGTCCTACGGGCTCTTGTTGATTGTGGACTGCGGCGGGGGATACCATTTCGTCCTGGCCGGGCTGGACAGGCTCGACACCTCGGCCGGCCACCGGCTGCTCGCGGGGGAGCCGGTGGGCGTGCTGGCGGGGTCTGGCGGCGCCGGTGCCACGCTCTATGTGGAGTTGCGCCGGAACGGCCAGCCGGTGGACCCGCGACCGTGGTTCGCGGCGCGGGGATAGTCGAGGAAATATCCGGGTTACAAACCCGGGGCAGACATGCTGTCCGTTGGCACGCCCTTCCGTGCCGGCGCCGGGGGGCGAGGCCCGCTCCGGTGGATGACGTCATCGGCCGAAGCAGCGGCCAAGGGATCGGGTGATCGAATGGGCGACAGGCAGGACGGGTCGAAGCGGGACGGCAGGATGCCGAGCGTCGGCGTCGTCGCGGGGTTGCGCGAGGGCGCACCGGCGTCGCCGCCGGCGGAGCGCCGGCGCAGCCTGCGCACCTTCGGCGCGGTCGGTGCGGCCTTCCTGGCCGGCGCGGTGATCGGCCCGGTGATCGCGGTCCCCACCATCCAGGCCTGGGCGCAGGATGGCGGCCGGGCGGAGACCTATCGGCTGCTCAACCTGTTCGGCGACGTGTTCGAGCGCATCCGCGCCGAATACGTGGAGCCGGTGAGCGACCGCGAGGTGATCGAGAACGCGATCAACGGGATGCTCCAGGGGCTCGACCCGCACAGCTCCTACATGAACCCGCGCAGCTTCCGCGACATGCAGGTGCAGACGCGCGGCGAGTTCGGCGGCCTCGGCATCGAGGTCACGCAGGAGAACGGCTACGTCAAGGTGATCTCGCCGATCGACGACACGCCCGCGGCGCGCGCCGGCGTGCGGCCGGGCGACCTGATCACGCACCTGAACGGCCAGTCCACGCAGGGGCTGACCCTGCAGGAGGCGGTGGAGCAGATGCGCGGCGAGCGCGGCACCGCGATCCGCCTGACCATCCGGCGCGAGGGCGAGCGCGCGCCGATCGAGATCAGCCTGACCCGCGACGTCATCCGCCCGCAGGTCGCGCGCTTCCGGCTGGAGGGCAACGACATCGCCTATGTGCGCCTGTCGGCCTTCAACGAGCAGACCGAGGGTGCGCTGCGCCGCGCGGTGAGCACGATGCGCCAACAGGCCGGCGGCAACCTTCGCGGCCTGATCCTCGACCTGCGCAACAACCCGGGCGGGCTGCTGGACCAGGCGGTGCAGGTGGCCGACGACTTCCTCGACCAGGGCGAGATCGTCAGCACGCGGGCGCGGCGCAGCGAGGACGCGCAGCGCTGGAACGCCCGCCAGGGCGACATCGCGCAGGGCCTGCCGATGGTGGTGCTGATCAACGGCGGTTCGGCCAGCGCCAGCGAGATTGTCGCCGGCGCGTTGCAGGATCATCGCCGCGCGGTGGTCATGGGCGTGAAGAGCTTCGGCAAGGGCAGCGTGCAGACGGTGATGCCGATTCCCGGCCAGGGCGCCATCCGGCTGACCACGGCCCGCTACTACACGCCCTCCGGCCGTTCCATCCAGGCGACGGGCATCGACCCCGACATCGAGGTGCTGGCCACGCGCCCCGACCCCGCCGCGCCGCAGCGCGACCGCGAGGCCGACCTGCGCCGCAGCCTGCGCAACGACAACGAGAGCCGCTCCGCCCAGCAGCAGCAGGCGGCTCCCCCGCCGCCGCCGCTGAACCTGCCGGCCGGCGTGCAGGAGCGCGTGGTGCGCGTGCCGGCCGAGGGCGCGCCCGCCTTCGACCCGACCAAGCCCGAGACCGACCACCAGCTGCAGCAGGCGGTGCAGTTCCTGCGGCACCT
>NZ_JAPSMD010000682.1 GCF_027856955.1 Falsiroseomonas oryzae
CGCCCGGCGCCTCCGCGCGCGAAGCCATGCAGGCGCGCGCCCAGATGCTCGGCCAGCGCGCGCAGAGCGGCCAGGCCGCGCTGGAGGCCGCGCGGCGCGGCGAGCAGGGGATGGAGATGGCGCCCCCGGCCATGGCCCAGCCCGCGGCTCCCGCGCGCAACCCCCTGCTCGACCTGGTGCGCACGGAGCAGCGCGCCTGGGCGGAACGCCGCCTGACCTCGCCGGAGCCGTTCCGCGACCGGCTGGCCGACTTCTGGATGAACCACTTCACCGCCAGCCGCCGGTCGGGCCTGGTCGGCGCCCTGCCCGGACCGCTCGAGCGCGAGGCGATCCGCCCGCACCTGACCGGCAGCTTCGCCGACATGGTGGTCGCGGTGACGCGCCATCCGGCCATGCTGCTCTACCTCGACAACCAGCTCTCGGTCGGGCCGAACAGCGAGTTCGGGCGGCGCACCGGGCGCGGCCTGAACGAGAACCTGGCGCGCGAGGTGCTGGAGCTGCACACCATGTCGCCCGCCGGCGGCTACACCCAGGGCGACGTGCAGGAGCTGGCGAAGATCCTCACGGGCTGGGCCGTGACCTTCAACAGCGAGCCCTTCAGCTTCGTCTGGCGCGGCAACACCCATGAGCCCGGCGAGAAGTTCCTGCTCGGCCGCCGCTTCCCCGAGGGGCCCGAAAGCCAGGAAGCGGCGCTGCGCTTCATCGCGACGCGCCCGGCCACCTGGCGGCACCTGGCGGTGAAGCTGGCGCGGCATTTCGTCGCCGACGACCCGCCGCCGGCCGCGGTGCGGCGGCTGGAGGAGGCGCTGCGCAGCACCGAGGGCAACCTCGGCGCCGTCTCCCGCGCGCTGGTCACGCTGCCGCAAGCCTGGGACCCGCCGCTCGGCAAGTTCCGGGCGCCGAAGGATTTCGTCCTGGCCGTCGCCCGCGCCGCCGGGATCGAGCGTGGCGAGCTGGTGGTGGGCGGGCTCGGCGCGCTCAGCCAGCCACTGTGGTCGGCGCCGCAGCCCAATGGCTGGCCGGACCGCGAGGAGGAGTGGGCAGCGCCGGAGGCGCTGATGCGCCGGGTGGACTGGGCCTACACGCTGGCTGCGCGCGCCGGCCGAGTGGACCCCGCGGCCGTGGCCGAGGTCGCGCTCGGCCCCCTCGCCCGTGCCGAGACGGTCGCCGCGATGCGCGGCGCGGGCTCGGTGCGCGACGCCCTCACCCTGCTCTTCGCCAGCCCGGAGTTCATGCACCGATGACCGACCGGCAGAGGGCCGACCGGCCGGCGCCCCACACCTCCTTCTCCCTCACGCGCCGCGGCCTGCTGCTCGGCCTGACGGCCAGCATGGTGGTGGGCGGCACGCGCGCCGCCTTCGCCGCGGCGTCCGGTGAGCAGCGCCTGGTCGTGGTGCTGCTGCGCGGCGCGCTGGACGGTCTCTATGCCGTGCAGCCCTATGCCGACCCGGACTTCGCCGCGCTGCGCGGCCCGCTGGCCATGGCGGAGCCGGGGCGGGAGGGAGGGCTGCTGGACCTCGGCGGGCGCTTCGGCCTGCATCCGGCGCTGGCCGGGCTGCACGAGCTCTACCGCGGCGGCCAGATGCTGGTGGTGCATGCGGTGGCCGGCCCGCACCGCAGCCGCTCGCATTTCGAGGCGCAGGACCTGCTGGAGATCGGCGCAACGCAGCGCATGACCAGCGGATGGCTCAATAGAGCCCTGCAGTCGCTGCCCGGAACCTCGGAAGCCCGGCCCGGCCTGGCGGTGGGCACCGGCATCCCGCTGGTGCTGCGCGGGCCGGCGCCGGTGGGCGCCTATGCGCCGCCCGGCCTGGACCGGCCCTCGCCGGACCTGATCTACCGCATCGCCGCCCTGCAGGACCGTGACCCCGAGCTCGGCCCGGCCTTCCGCGAGGGCATGCGGGCGCGCGGCTTCGCCGATGCCACCCTCGGCCCGCCCGACAGCGACCCGGACCGCGCGAGCTTCCCGCGCCTGGCGGCGGCCGCCGGGCGGCTGCT
>NZ_JAPSMD010000683.1 GCF_027856955.1 Falsiroseomonas oryzae
CGCTGGAGCGCAAGCGCCTGCTGCGCCGCCAGCCCGACCCGCGCGACGCGCGCGCCAGCGGCCTTGTGCTGACCGAGGCCGGGGTCGCCATGGCGCGCGCGGCCGGCGACTGGCCCGCCGTGCTGCTCGAGGTCGCCGGCGACCTGCCCCTCGCCGAGCAGGAGGCGCTGCTGCGTCTTGTCACCAAGCTGATCCGCGGCCTGCAACTGCGCGGCGCCATCGCGCCGGCACGGATGTGCGTCACCTGCCGATTCTTCCGCCCCCATGCCCATCCCGCCGAGGCCGCCGCGCCGCATCACTGCGCGCTGGTGGATGCGCCCTTCGGCGACCGCCACCTCCGCCTCGACTGCCCCGAGCAGGAGCCCCTGCCGGACGCCGAGGCCGAGGTCGTCTGGACCCGCTTCGTCAGCGGAGCCCCGGACGCCACCAGAACCTAGCCGGAGACCATCGCATGACACCGAGGATCCGCCGCGGCAGCCTTGCCGCGGCAACGGGGGCGCTTGCCCTCGCACTGGCCGCGCCGCTCGCCTCGCAGGCCCAGCCCGCCCGCGACGCCGGCATCGCCGCGCCGCGCGGCAGCGTCGCGTTCGCCGATTTCGACATCGTGCGCGCGAGCATCGGCATCGAGCGCGACCAGGCCGTCTTCCGCATCCAGGTCGCCGGCCAGGCAGGCGCCACGCGCCCGCGGGAGACCGGGCGCTTCGCCGGCAGCGAGGTGCACGCCTATGTCTGGCCGACCACGCTCGACAGCGGCCTCGTCGGCTTCGATCCGGGGCAAGGGATCCTGGCGCTCGCCGTCACCTTCCATCCGGATTTCGACGACGGCGCGCCGGGCCGCGAGCGCAACCGCCATATCTGGCACAGCCATTGGGTCGTGCTCGGCCCCGATCCCGCCTGCGGACCCGCCGCGCTGAAGGTGCAGGACCTGCCGCGCGACCGCCATCCGCGCGTGCCGGGCGACTGGCCCGGCGTGCCGCTGATGATCTCGAGCCCCGACCTGCCGCCCGTCTTCTCGGGCGACGCGGTCGAGGTCCGCGTGCCGATGGCCGACCTGCCCGGCCTGCGGGAGGCGCGCTTCGACGGCGTGACGGCCGGGCTCAAGGTGAATGGCGACCTGCACGCGCCGCTGCTCTCCGTCGCGCAGGTCCTGGACGTCGCCTCCGGCAACCTGTCCCTGCCCGGCCGGGTGGCGCCGGGCAGCGGGACGCGCTGAGGCGGCCACCTCAGCGCGTCCGTACCGCCACGTTCCACCGACCCTGCGACAGACCAGAGGAGAGAGACGATGACCCGAGTGAACCCGATCGCCGACACCGCCGCAACGCCGGAGGCCCGCGCGGCCTGAGCACGTGGACACGCCCCCGGGGCGCAAGCCCCGGGGCGGCACGGGAGAAACGACAATGCCACCCGACCCACGCCCGGCGCCGGAGTTCCAGGCCTCCGCCTGGCTCCACGCGCCCGAACCCCCGACGCTCGGCGCGCTGCGCGGCCGCGTCGTCGTCGCGCTCGCCTTCCAGATGCTCTGCCCGGGCTGCGTGCAATACGCGCTGCCGCAGCTGTTGCGCGTCCGCCGCGCCTTCCATCCTGACCATGTCGCCGTGCTCGCGCTGCATACGGTGTTCGAGCACCACGCCGCGAATTCGCGCGCGACGCTGGAGGCCTTCGCACATGAGTACCGGCTGGACGTCCCGATCGGGATCGACGCGCCGGACCCGGCCGGCGGCGCGCTGCCGCGCACCATGGCCGCCTACGCCATGGAGGGCACCCCGACGCTGCTGCTGATCGATCGCGCGGGACGTCTGCGGCGGCAGACGCTGGGCCATGTGGAGGACCTCGTCCTCGGCGCCGAGATCGCCATGCTGACGGCGGAGCGCGACGGGCAGGCCGCCATGCCGGCGCCCCCGCCCCTGCCGCAGGCCGCGCGCCCGGCGCGCTGCGTGGTGCCCGAGGCAGCGCGCGGGATCGCTGGCGGCACCACGTC
>NZ_JAPSMD010000684.1 GCF_027856955.1 Falsiroseomonas oryzae
CCAGCCTGCTGCCGCCGGGTCCGGAGGAGGCGCTGGCGGCGCGGCTGCTGGCGCGCCGGCGCGACCTGGTGGAGGCGGTGCGCGGCGCAGCGCCGGCACCGGAGGGGCTGGCCGCAACGCGCATCCATGGCGACTTCCATCTCGGCCAGCTGCTGGTCGGGCCCGGCGATGCGACGATCCTCGACTTCGAGGGCGATCCCGCACGGCCGGCCGAGCTCCGCCGGGCCAAGGACAGCCCCTGGCGCGACGTGGCGGGGCTGCTGCGCAGCCTGGACTACGCTGCCGCCATCGCCGCGGCGACGGAGGCGAGCGGCACCGCGACGGCCGCCCCGACCAGCCGCCGCGCGGAGCTGATCGCGCTGTGGCGGGACGCCGCGGGCAGCGCCTTCCTGGATGCCTACCGGGCCTGCTGGGAAGCCGAGGCCGGCGCCCTGCCCGCCGGCGCAGCCGCCGCGATGGAGCTGTTCCTGATCGGCAAGGCGGCGGCCGAACTGGTCGACGAGGCCGCGAATCGCCCGGCCTGGCTGCCGGTGCCCCTGCGCGGGCTCGTCGCCCTGGCCGACAGGCTGCTGGGCGCCGATCAACCAGCAGGCGAAGAATCACGTTGACGTGAGTATCGTATACACTTAGACGCGCAGCCACCGCCCCTTCCTCGCGCAAACCGCGCGGGCCGGGCGGTGGCGCTGCGGCGACTTTCCCGGACCGGCACCTTCGCCCCCGGTGCGCGCAGCGTCCCTGACCACGCACGGCCAGGGAGCCTGGTGCATGAATCTCAACCTTCTCGTTCGCGGCCAGTCCAACGCGATCCTCTCCATGGAGAGCAACGGCTGGGCCGGCGCCGGCGCGCTGGTCCAGGAAGTCCAGCGCCTGCTGGGCTTCGACGGCACCAACGACCGGATTTCCCTGGTCTATGAGCGCTACGACCAGAACCAGGCCACCGCCTTCGGCGGGACGGCGCTGATCGGCGACTGGATGACCGCCAACAACGGCGACTGGCGCCAGGGCTGGAGCAATGCCGGGCCGGAGAATGCGCTGCTGAACAAGGTGCGCGGCCTGTCGGCCGACCAGAAGGACGACCCGACCGCGACGCTCTGGTTCCACAGCGAATACGACAGCGCCAACGCCGGGCTGACCGCCGACCAGTGGATGTCCGCCGTGCGCTTCGACGCGGCGCAGGTCCGCGCCGCGCTGGGCCAGGGCGCGGAGAGCACGCCCTATCTCTTCGTCTCCGCGATGCCCTACTGGGGCAAGACCGAGGGCCACAACGCGATCCGCCAGGGCATGGAGCGCCTGGCCGCCGACGCCGGCTTCAACGCGGACATCGCCGCGCGCACGCTGGACGTGGACACCGACAACGACGATTTCGACGGCAACCAGGGCACGCGCGAATACGGCGGCCCGCACATGGATCCCGAGGACGGGATGCAGACCCTGTTGCGGTCCGCCCGCGCCATCGCCGAGAGCTTCGCGCAATACGCCAAGCCCGGCTCGCCGGTCGCTTCGGCCGGCGGCGCCATCGCCGATGGCGGCCCGCAGGTGATCCGCGCCGAGCTCGTCAACGGCAACCAGCTGCGCATCGACGTCGCGCATGATGGCACCGCCGGCTTCCAGGCGCTGGATGCCGACGCGGCGCGCGGCGTGGGCTGGTCGGTGCTGGGCAATGGCGGCCAGGTGAACGGCACGGCCGCGCAGGTGGTGGATGCCGACACGCTGCTGGTGACCTTCTCCGGCGCGGTCGCGCCGGATGGCACGCTGCATTACGGCTATGGCTATGGCCGCCTGGCCGGCGCCGACGGCAGCGGCCGCGGCAACGCGGTGTACGACACGTCGGGCCTGCCGATCTGGGTCTCGGCCGACGGGCTGAAGGTCGGCACGACCGTCACCCCGCTCGAGGCCGGCGGCGCCGCAGCGCCCGCGCCCGCGCCCCAGCCGGATCCGCAGCCCGCGCCCCAGCCCGAGCCTG
>NZ_JAPSMD010000685.1 GCF_027856955.1 Falsiroseomonas oryzae
CGGCGGCATCGGCCAGCAGGTCGTGCCGCGCGCCGAGCCGCAGACCGCGCGGCGCCGCGCCTTGCGGGGCGAACCAGCGCGCATGGTCCCGCGCGGCGGAGAGCGGCACCAGCGCCGCCTGCGACAGGCCGAGCCCGACCAGGCGGGGATCGTCGGTGCCGGAGACCTCGCCGGCCGCGACCAGCGCCTCCGTCTGGATGCCGATGCGCAGCGTCGCGGCGCGCGCCGCGACCTCCGCCGGGATCACCGCATGCAGCAGCTGCGGTTCGCCGGTGCGCAGGCGCCACAAGCCGATGGGTGCGCCATTCGCCAGGATGCGTGCGACGCAGGGGCGGTCGGGCAGGGGCAGGGCGCGGGCTTCGGCCAGGAACACCGCCGCCTCGCCGATCGGCATGGACGGCTCGAAGACCAGCTCGGCCGAGGTCGCGGCGGTCCAGCAGCCCCAATCCTCCACGGCGTGCCAGCCGGCGCCGCGCAGGCGGGAGGCCGGGATGCGGTCGGCCAGGTTCGCCACCGCGCCCGGCGTGTAGGGCCGCTTGGGGCGCGGCCGTTCGGCCGCCTCCGCCAGCAGGTCCAGCAGCATCTCCGCCGACTGCGCCCAGGAGAAGCCGCGGTACTCCCTCGCGATGCGCGCCTCCGCCGCGGCGCGCGCCGCACGGCTGCCGGCGAGGAACTGCACGCGCGTCACCCACTGCATCACGTCCAGCGGGTCCAGCGCCTCCACCAGGCCCGGCGCGATCTCCGGGATCGAGGAGGTGTCGGCGGCGAGGCAGACCTTGCCATGCGCCAGGCTCTCCGCCACCGGCAGGCCCCAGCCCTCCTGCAGCGAGGGATAGGCGGTGAACAGGCAGGTCCGGTAGAGCCAGCCGAGCGCGGCGTCGTCGACGTCTTCCAGGATGTGCACGCGGCCGGCCAGGCGCGGATCGCCGCGCAGGGCGCGCGCGACCTCCGCCCCGTTCCAGGCGACGCCGCCGACCAGCACCAGGTGCGGGCAGCGCTCGCCCATGCGCTCCGCCAGCTTCAGCCAGACGTCGTGCAGCAGGCGGTGGTTCTTGCGGGCGTGGATGGCGCCGACCGAGAGCACGAAGGGCTTGCCGGCGAAGCGCGTGGCGATGCGCTCGACGGAGTCGTCCTCCGCTTGGCCGCCGGGAAGGCCGATGCCGTCGCCCTCGCGCAGCACGGCGATGTCGGGGATGAACAGGTCCGACGTGCGCGCGGCGAAGGCCGCCACCTCGCGCCGCGTGGCGTCGGAGACGGCGAGCAGCGCCTCCGCGCCGTCCAGCAGGACGGCGAGGTTGTGCTCGAAGACGGGAGCGTAGCCCTCGTCGAACCACCAGGGGAAGCGTGTCGGGATGACGTCGTGGATCAGCGGCGTCAGGCGCAGCGCGTGGCGGCGGGCGAAGCTGACGACGCTCTCGGCGTAGAGCCCGTTCTGCATCCAGGCGCTGCCGGCGACCAGCAGCGGCGCGCCTGCGGGCAGCGCCGGCTCGGTGGCGCCCGCCTGCTGCGCCAGCCAGGCCGGCAGGTCACCCGACGCGATCGCGCCGTAGGGTACCTCGACGAAGGCGCGCGCCGGGGCGTTCCAGGCGACGAAGGTGACCTCCGCGCGCGGATCGGCCTGCAGCGCATGCGCCAGCTGCGCCTCGACGCGCGCGATGCCGGTCCAGCGGCCCTTGTGGTTGGCGGTCGTGGTCACGTCCATGACGATGCGCTGAGTCCGCCACTCGGCCGGACGGGACGGGGCGGGCAGGGCGCGCGGCGGAGTGGCGCCGCGGGCGCGCGCCGCATCAAGCGCCGCGGCGTAGACTTCTTCCGTCGCCTCGCGGTGGGCGTCCCAGCCGAAGGCCCGGGCGATCATCTGCTGCTGCCGCGCCACCGCGGCCGGGTCGCGCCGCGTTTCCCAGGCCTCCTGCACGGCGCGGCGGATGCTGGCCGCGTCGCCCGGGTCGCA
>NZ_JAPSMD010000686.1 GCF_027856955.1 Falsiroseomonas oryzae
CTGCCACGGGCACCGGACGACACCGCGCCGCGCGCCGCGATCCTGCCGCCCACGCCGGCGATGCCGGCGCTGCCCGCCCAGACCGCGCTGCCCCAGGCGGTGGCGCCGCAGATCATGGCGCCGGTGACCGCGGCCCAGGGCACGGTGCAGAGCAGCGCGCGCTCTCCCATCAACCTGCGCAGCGCGCCGGGGGGCGACGTGCTGCGCACCGTGCCGCGCGGCTCCACGCTGCAGGTGTTCGGGGAGGCGCCGGGCGGCTGGCTGCAGGTGGGCGAGGGCGAGCCCTGGGGCTGGGTGCACAGCTCCGGCCTGGAGCGCTGAGGGCCGGCCTGGTCGCCGGTCTATTCCAGGAAGCCGATCCAGCGCCCGGCGCCGATCGCGGCCACCCAGACCAGCAGCGAGAGCAGCGCGGCGGCCCGCAGGCCGGCACTGACCGGGGCGCCGGCGATGGCCGCGCGCCAGCGCGGGCTGCGGTGCAGGACCGCCGCGTTGGCGATGCCGAGACCGACCAGGCCCAGCTTGAGCAGGAAGGCCGGGTTCGCCGCATAGGCGACCGGGCGGACGCTGAACAGCGGCACGCCGGTCGCGACGGCCAGCACGAGCCCGGCGGCCGCGACGCGGCGCAGCGGCGGGCCGAGATGCGCCAGCGGGTGCCGCCCGAACAGCCCGAGCAGCCTGAGGTCCAGCGTGGCGATGGCGCCGACCAGCAGCGCGAGCCCCAGGATGTGGCCCGCATTGACCAGCGGGTAGAGCACCTCCGACCGGCGCAGCGCCGCCGCGACCGGCGACGCGGCCAGCAGGTCCAGGGCCTGCAAGGCGGTGCCGCTCAGCTCCGGCCGATGCGGTCGGGATAGATGTCGTAGGTGCGGTCGCGCACGGTGAGGCGCACGGCCTTCAGCCGCCGCTCGTTCGGGTTGCGCGAGCGGTTGCCGAGCGCGACCACCGTGTCGCCGGCGCGCGCGGCTTCGGCCGAGAAGCCGGAGGCGGCGGTGAGGCGCGGATTGCCGAGCTCCACCGTCCAGGTGCCGTCCGCGGCCTCCACGCGCAGCGTGGGGTGGGGCGGGCCGATATGGACCTCGCGGATGGTGCCGCGCAGCGTGGTCTGTTCGCCCTCGGCCCAGGACCAGCCGTGATGCGCCGCGGCGCTGCCGCCGCCGAGGCCGGCCAGGGCCAGCCCGGCCAGCCCGCGACGCCCGATGCGTTGGGGTGCCATGAGGTCCTCCGTCGTCGTTGCCGCGGAGGAGATCGGTGCGGCGCCCCGGCTTGTCGAGCCGGGCGTCACTCGGTCGCCGGCGGGGCCTTCAGGTAAGGCTCGACCTTGCCCTGCAGCTTGATGGTCAGCGGGTTGCCCTTGCGGTCGAGCGTCTTGCCGACGGCAACGCGGATCCAGCCCTCGCTGACGCAGTATTCCTCGACATTGGTCTTCTCCGCGCCGTTGAAGCGGATGCCGATGCCGCGCTGCAGCAACTCCGCGTCGTGGTGCGGGCTGCGGGGGTCGACGGACAGACGGTCGGGCAGGGGGGTGTCGCTCATGGGGGCGGGTGCATAGACCGTCAGGCCAGGGGCTTCCAGACCGCGCCGCCGCGCATGACGAAGGCGACCCGGCGCACCAGTGCGATGTCGCGCCGCGGATCGCCGGGCAGGGCGAGGATGTCGGCCTCCAGCCCCGGCGCCAGCGCACCGATGCGGTCCGCCAGGCCGAGCACGGCGGCGCCATGCGCGGTGCCGGCCAGCAGGGCCTGCTCCGCCGTCATGCCGGCCTCGACCAGCAGCTCCATCTCCATCGCGTCAGGGCCGAGCGGGGTGACGGGCGGGCCGACGAAGTCGGTGCCGGCGGCGATGCGCACGCCATGGCGCAGCGCGAGCTCCACCGAACGGCGCTGCACCTCCCGGTGGCGGCGCCAGCCGGCGGCCAGGGCGGGCGGCGCGCGCTCCACGCGCAGCGCGGG
>NZ_JAPSMD010000687.1 GCF_027856955.1 Falsiroseomonas oryzae
CGGCGGCGCAGGAGCTGCACGCGGCGACGCTCGGCGCGCTGGCCTCGTCGCTGGACGGTGCCACGGCGCTGGCGGTGGCGCCGAGCGGCCCGCTGCTTTCGCTGCCTTTCGAGGTGCTGCTGACCGGCCCCGCCGATCCGGCGCGGCTGGCGGAGGCGCCTTTCCTGGTGCGTCGCATGGCCGTGGCGCATGTGCCGGCCCCGGCGAATTTCGTCGGGCTGCGGCGGCTGGAGGCGTCGCGTGCGCCGCGGCCCTGGTTCGGCTTCGGCGACTTCCGCCCGCCGACGCGCGCCCAGGCGGCGCGCAGCTTCCCGGGCGAGGCCTGCGCCGAGAGCGCGGCACTCCTCGCGGGACTGCCGCCACTTCCGGCCGCGACGCGGGAGCTGGAGGCGGCGCGGCAGCTGCTCGGCGCGGCGCCGACGGACCGGCTGCTGGGCGCGGCCTTCACCGCCGATGCGGTGCGGCGCACCAGCCTGCGCGACTACCGCGTGCTGCACTTCGCCACCCACGCCGTGCTGCCCGCCGAGATCGCCTGCCAGCCGGAGCCGGCGATCCTCGCCTCCACGCCGGCCGCCGCGCCGGATGCCGCGCCGGCGCTGCTGACCGCATCGGCCATCGTGAACCTGGAGCTGGACGCGGACCTGGTGGTGCTCTCGGCCTGCAACTCCGGCGGTCCTGCGGGCAGCACGGCGGGCGAGAGCCTGTCCGGCCTGGCGCGGGCCTTCTTCTACGCCGGGGCCCGCGCGCTGCTGGTGACGCATTGGGCCGTCGATGACGGCTTCGCGGCGTATCTGGTGGCTCGCTCCCTGGCGGAGCGGCGCGCCGGGCTGGGCGCCAAGGCGTCGCTGCGGGTGGCGCAGCTGGCCGTGCTAGAGGATGCCGGGCGCGCCCTTCCCGCGGATGCGGCCCATCCCTTCTTCTGGGCGGCCTTCACGGTGATCGGCGAAGGTGGGCCGGCGGAGCCGGTTTCGCAGGCGGGGGCTTCCCGCCTATGATCGGTTGAGCGGCGTGCGGGCGATCCGCGCGGCGGTGGCTCCGAGGGGCGGGGCGTAGGGGGACAGGCGTGACGGAGCCAGTCGGCCGGCTCGGCAAGTACGAACTGCGCGGCACCCTCGGCCGCGGCGCCATGGGCGTGGTCTATGACGGCTGGGATCCGATCATCGCCCGCCGCGTGGCGATCAAGACGGTCAAGATCCCCGACCCCTCCGACACCGAGGCGATCGAGGAACTGGCCCGGTTCCGGCGCGAGGCGCAGGCGGCAGGGCGGCTGACCCACCCCAACATCGTCGCGGTCTACGACTACGGCGAGGACGGCGACATCGCCTACATCGTCATGGAGTTCGTGGACGGGCCGACGCTGAAGCACCTGCTGGACAAGCAGGAACGCATGGCGCTGCCCGACATCGTGCGGGTGATGGAGGATCTGCTGGCGGGCCTGGCCTTCAGCCATGCGCGCGGCATCGTCCATCGCGACATCAAGCCCGCCAACGTGATGCTGACGTCCGACGGCAAGGCGAAGATCGCGGATTTCGGCATCGCGCGCATCGAGAGCAGCAGCATGACCCAGGCCGGCACGGTCATGGGCACGCCGGCCTACATGTCGCCCGAGCAGTTCATGGGCCAGACGGTGGACGCCCGCACCGACATCTATTCGTCGGGCGTGCTGCTGTACCAGCTGCTGACCGGCGAGCGGCCCTTCGAGGGCGGCATGACCGCCATCATGCACAAGGCGCTGCACACCGATCCGCCCAAGCCCTCCGAGTTGTCGGTGACGGCGCCGCCGGCGCTGGACCCGGTGGTGGCGCGCGCCATGGCGAAGCGGCCGGAAGGGCGCTTCGCGAATGCCGAGGCCTTCGCGGCGGCGATCCGCCAGGCGCTGGCCGCGCCGGCGGCGGCGTCCGAGCCCTCGGTGGATGCGACGATGATGTCGGCCCCGCCCCGCGCC
>NZ_JAPSMD010000688.1 GCF_027856955.1 Falsiroseomonas oryzae
CGGAGAAGAGGAGATGCCACACGCGCTCGCCGGGCGGCCGCCCGGGCTGCCGCCGTCCGGACCACTCCTCCTCGCCATCGGCGGGAGAGGGGTCCGGCAGGCCGAGATAGCCCGCGCCGTCCCGCGCCCAGGCGAACAGGCGCGCCGCCCCGCGCGAGGCCCGGTGCAGCGCCCGATGCGCTTCCTGCGCGAAGAGCGCGGCGCGGGCGTAGGCGTCCTCGAGGCTGCGCGTTGGGCCGGCCGCGGCGCGATCCTGGTCGTCGTCCATCCATCCCTCCGGTTCGGGAGGGGAATGTGACGCACGACCCTGTCAGTCGGTGACAGGGTTCGCGGATTTCTCCGCGCCGCTCAGCCGGCCGAGCGCGGCACGCAGTTCCTGAGCGTATTTCTGCCGCAGCCGCTTGGGCGCCACGACCTCCACATCGGCGCCCCATGTGAAGAGGTGCCAGCACATCTCCAGCTCGCCGCCGGCGGTGAACGTCACCTCCACCGAGCCGTCCTCCAGCACGCGCTTGCGCTCGGTCGGGTGGAAGTGGTGCTGCAGGACGTCGGCGGCGCGCTGCGGCGCGAAGCGCCAGACGACCTCGAAGGGCTCCTCCTGGAAGATCCCGAAGGAGCGGGCGGCGAAGGCCGCGAGGTCGAAGCCGGCGCGCGGCTGGAACTTGCGGGAGGTCACCGCGACGTCGGACATGTTCGTCATCGCGTAGAGGCGGGGGATCGTCGTAGTGTCGCCGGGGGCGAAGGCCACCAGGTAGTGGCGCGTGCCGAACAGGATGCCGTGCGGTTCGAGCTCGACGGTGCCGTCGTTGCTCTTGAAGCGGGACTTGTAGCGCAGCGTCACCACGCGGCGCTCGACCAGTGCCGCGCGCAGCTTCTCGATCAGGCCGGCGGGCAGCTCGGGCCGGGGACCCGGGCGCATGACGTCGGCCTCAAGCTCCATCAGCGTCTCGAGCCGGATGCGCTGCGCGTCCTCGGCGCGCTGCGTCGTGAGCATCCGGATCTTGCGGCGCAGGCTTCCGACCGCGGCCGCGCCGTCGGCGACGCCCTCCTTGCGCAGACGGGCCTCGGCCCTGTCGAGCTCCGCCAGCTCCTCGGGCGTGAAGGCGATGAGGTGCCGCGTCGCGCCGGGCAGCATGCGCCAGCGCTTGGCGCGCCCGGCGAGTGCTCCGGGCACGATGTTGCCGAAATAGTCCTGAGCATCCCGCAGCAGGTTCCTGGCGGTGCTCTCGCTCACCGCGAAGCGCCGCTGGATCTCGACGAGGGTCAGGCCCTCCGCGTTCTCCTGCAGAGCCTCCGCAAGCCGGATAAGATTGTCGGTATGCCTCGGCATCGCCCTTCCCGCCCGGCCGCGCGCTGGTCGTTGCATACCCGCTCCGCCGCCGCTCGTCATGCCGGTAGCAGGTCGAGCGCCGCCGTCTCACCGTGCTGTTCGGCAAGGGCGATGAGGCGCGCCCGCTCTGCCGGTGCGGGAGGGCGGCGGAGCGCGGCGTAGTGCGCCAGGAAGGGGCGCAGCCCGGCGTGGTACCGGCCGAGCAGCGCGCCGAGCCCTTCCACGTCGCACCACAGCAGCGCGGCACGGCGTTGCAGCCAGAGCTCCACCGTCTCCTCGGTCAGCACCGGCGCGCCGGTCGCCAGCGCCTGGGCCAGCGCCGGCACGCCCGGCGCGGCTGGCGCATCCTCCAGGACCAGCCAGGCAGCCCAGAGCGGGGGAAAGCTCTCCAGCACGAGCGCCGCGTCCTGCGGCGTCCCACGCCACATATGGCGCCGCGCAGCCTCCCCGGACCAGTCATGGTAGCGCCGGAGCAGCGCCTGCGCCCCCGCCCGGTCCGCGTCGGCGACGTCGCCCCTCCGCCGCGGCGCGCGCCAGGCGCCGAAGCGGTGACCCTCCGGCAGGAACGGACGCGCCGACGCCGCGCCCGCCCGCCAGGCGGCCTCGATGGCAAG
>NZ_JAPSMD010000689.1 GCF_027856955.1 Falsiroseomonas oryzae
TGGCAGTCTGCGGCGCGATGCCGGCGGCCTCCGCCAGCTCGCCGGCCGACAGGGCGCGGCCATCGAGCAGCGCGGCGAGCATGGCGGCGCGGGCGGGATCGCCGATCAGCGCGGCGGTGGCGGCGAGGGCGGCGTTGCTGGGCATGGCGCGAGCCTAGCGCGGGCCGGGCCGCGATGCTTCGGCCGTGGCCGTAGCCTCGCCTCGTTTGTTGCGGAAGAAACTTATCCTAATCGAGGAAAGCGAGAAATAACGTTGTGCCTCCTGCTCGGCGATGCCTAGGATTCCGCGGGCTCTGGGGCCTCCGGCGCGCAGGACCAGGCCCGCGCGTCGGGCCGGTCGGTCCGGGCCCAAGGGAGGGCCTCGCGCCATGCCAGCAGAGCCGCATCGTGGCGTCGATGGCTGGGTCATCGTCGCGGCGGTCGCGACGATGCTCGCCATCGCGATGGGCCAGCTGGTCAACGGCCTGTCCGTGTTCTTCATCCCGCTCGAGCAGGCATTCGGCTGGCCGCGCGGGTCGATCGCGCTGATCAACACGGCGGGGCTGGTGGGGCTGGCCCTGGGCGGGGTGGCCATGGGCAGCATCGCCGACCGCGCGCCGATCCGCATCGTGGCGCTGGCCGGCGCGGTGGCGGTCGGCGTCTGCCTGCTGCTCGCCGCCGGCGCGGACCGGCTGTGGCAGTTCCATCTGCTGTTCTTCCTGGCCGGGCTGTTCGCGGCCGGGCTGTTCGCGCCGCTGATCGCGCTCGTCGGCAGCTGGTTTCCGACCGGGGCCGGGCTCGCCATCGGCATCGCCTCGGCGGGCCAGGCTGTCGGGCAGGGGGGCGTGCCCTTCGCGAGCGCCTTCCTGATCGAGGCCTTCGGCTGGCGCGGCGCCTTCCTGGCGGAGGGCGTGGTCTCGCTGGCCGTCATGGTGCCGCTCGCGCTGCTGCTGAAGCCGCCGCCGCGGCGCGTCCAGGCGGTCGCCCTGCAGGCCGAGCCGCCGGTGCCGCTCTCACCGACGGCGGTGACGGTGTGGCTGAGCGCCGCCGTGCTGCTCTGCTGCACCTGCATGGCGGTGCCGCTGATGCACCTGGTGCCGCTGATCCAGGGGCACGCCATCGCGGCGCCGGATGCATCGGGCGTGCTGTTCGTGATGCTGGTGGCGGCGATCCTGGGCCGCGTCGCCTTCGGCAAGCTGGCCGACCTGATCGGGCCGATCCCGGCCTACATGGCGGCCTCGCTGTGGCAGACCGTCGGCGTCTTCGCCTTCACCGCCATCCACGACCTGGCGCTGTTCTACGTCTTCGCCCCGATCTACGGCTTCGGCTATGCGGGGGTGATGACGGGCGTGCTGGTCACCGCGCGCGCGCTGACGCCGGCCGCGCGCCGCGCCACGCTGATGGGCGTGATCCTCGCCTTCGCCTGGCTCGGCCACGGCGTGGGCGGCTTCCAGGGCGGCTTCTTCTTCGACCTGACCGGCCACTACACCGTCAGCTTCGGCAACGCCGCGCTGGCCGGTGTGCTCAACCTGCTGCTGGTGGGCCTGCTGTTCCTGACGATCCGGCGCCGCAACACGCTGCTGCCCGCCTGACGCTTCGGCCGGCGCCGCAGCACGGGCTGCGCCGCAGGGGCCAGCCTGCCAGGATGGATGCGGCATCAGGGGTGGGCATGCGCGCCGGGCAGGTGTTCTTCGGCTGGCGGGTGGTCGGCGCGGCCTTCGTGGTCGCGCTGTTCGGCTGGGGCGTCGGCTTCTACGGCCCGCCGGTCTTCCTGCATGCGGTGGAGGCCGGGCGCGGCTGGCCGGTCTGGCTGGTCTCCGCCGCCGTCACCTGCCACTTCCTGGCCGGCGCGGCGACGGTGGCGGCGCTGGCCGGGCTGCACCGGCGCTTCGGCGTGGTGGTCGTGACGCGCGCCGGCGCGGCCCTCGCGGCGCTCGGCGTGCTGGGCTGGGCGCTGGCCG
>NZ_JAPSMD010000690.1 GCF_027856955.1 Falsiroseomonas oryzae
CTGGCGCGTCGCGCTGCGCGGCCAGGTGCTCGACCTCCGCCGCAAGATGGCGGACGACACGCCCGCTGGGCCGGCGGCCGCCGAGCCGGGCCCGGCCGTCGCCGTCGAAGGCCGCTTCGACCGCGTGCTGATCGGACCGGATCGCGAGCTCGCCGCCGTGGACGCGAATGTGCAGGTGGACGGCCGCGGCGTGTTGCGGCAAGGGCGGCTGACCGGACGCGCCGGCCCGCGCGGCCCCTTCGAGGCGAGCATCACGCCGCAGGGCCAGGGCCGCGCGCTGCGATTGACGGCGGAGGATGCCGGCGCGCTGCTGCACGCCTTCGGCGTGCTGCGGCACCTGGAAGGCGGGCGCCTATCCGTCATGGCGACCTACGCGCACGACGCTCCGGGCGCACCACTGTCCGGCACAGCGGAGATGACCGACTTCGCCGTGCACAACGCACCGGCCTTCGGCAAGCTGCTGCAGGCGATGACGCTTTACGGCCTGCTCGAGGCAATGTCGGGGCCCGGCCTCGGCTTCTCCCGCCTCGTTGCGCCCTTCACGCTGACGCCGGACACGCTGACGCTGAGCGAGGCCCGCGCCTTCTCGGCCTCGCTCGGGCTGACGGCCAAAGGCACGCTGGACCGGCGCCGACAGCACCTGTCGATGGAAGGCACGATCGTCCCCGCCTACGTCTTCAACTCGCTGCTCGGCAACATCCCGATCCTCGGCCGGCTCTTCTCGCCGGAGCAGGGCGGCGGCGTCTTCGCCGCGACATGGCGGCTGCAGGGCCCGCAGGATGACCCGCAGGTCAGCGTCAACCCGCTGGCCGCGCTGACGCCGGGCTTCCTGCGCGGCCTGTTCGGCATCGGGCAGCAGCCGGCGCCGTAGCGGCGAGGTCAGTCGGCGCCGGCAACGCGCCCGGGCGGCAGGCGGTCGTTGGCCACGTCGGTCCTGGCGCGCGCGACCTCCTCCTCCAGCCACTGGCTGTGGTGCTCGCGCGCCCAGTTGTAGTCCACCTCGCCGTCGCGCATGCCCTCGAAGGCGCCTTCCATGCCGATCGTGCCGATGTAGATGTGGCCGAGGATCACCGCGGTCATCGCCATCGCCAGCATGCCATGCGCGATGTGCGCCCATTGCTGCGAGACCACGTTGTCGAGCAGCCCCGGCAGCATCAGCAGGATGCCGGAGACGGCGACCGCGATTCCGCCCAGCATAACGAACCAATACAGCGCCTTCTGCGCCGCGTTGAACTTGCCCGCCGGCGGATGCTGCTTCGAGAACGGCCCGCCGGCGCGGATCCAGGCGAGGTCCACGCGGCCCGGCACGTTCTCCCTCGCCCAGTGGACCAGCATGACCACCACGCCGGCCATGAAGGCGAAGGCCACGTAGTGGTGCACCGCCTGGCCCCACAGCGTCAGCGCGGTGAAGGCCCCCGGCCCGATCAGGGGGCGCAGGACGTAGGCGCCGTAGGTGATGTTGAGCCCGGTCAGCGCGAGCACGATGAAGCTCGCCGCGGTCATCCAGTGGTTCGCGCGCTCGAACAGGGTGTAGCGGGCGATGCGCCGGCCGGAGCGGCCGGAGTCGATCCGCGTGGGGCCGCGCAGCAGGTAGAAGACCGCCAGGGCCAGCGCCGTACCGATCACCGCGAGGATGCCGGTAGTGGTCAGCACGCGGTTGCGGAACTGCCGCCAGTCCCGGCCCTGCGGCTGGATCAGGATGCCGGCCGACTGATTCGGGATGGTGACGCGCCCGTCGATCACGCCGCCCTGCAACGCGCGCTGCAGCTCGAGCTCGGACGCATCGAAGGGCGCGCGCGTGCCCATTGGCGGGCCGGGGCGGATCTCGGTGGTCGGGGTGGTGGGCTGCGGCGCGACGGCCCGGGGCTCGGCGGGACGCGCGCCGCCGGTCGGCGTCTGCGGTTCGCTCGTCTCGGGCTGCTGCGCGTTCG
>NZ_JAPSMD010000691.1 GCF_027856955.1 Falsiroseomonas oryzae
GGGCTGTTCCGCGCGCTGCGCGATGCGCATGGCGTCGAGGGGCTGCTGCTGGCCGCGGCGGACCCGGCGCAGCGGGCGCCGCTGCCGGGCACGCGCCTGCAAGCCGTGGGCGGCGGCGCGCCCGATGACGAGCTCCTCGTCTCGCTGGGCAATTTCGACCGCTTCCACATGGCGCAGCCCGATGCGCTGGGGCTGGTGGCGACGCTGGGACCGCTCGTCACCCGCCTTCGGCCCGATGCGATCCACCTGCACCACCCGCTGGCCTGGGGCGTCGAGACGCTGGACCTGCTGCGCCGGCTGGCCCCGCGCGCCGCGCTGGTCGTCACGCTGCACGACTACTTCGCGATCTGCCCGCGCGAGGGCCAGCTGCTGCGCCGCGACGGAAGGCTGTGCCATGGCCCCTCGCCGGAGGGCTGCCGGCGCTGCGTGCCGGACCGCAGCGCGGCGGAGTTTGCGCTGCGCCGCGCGCACCTGGCCGGCGCGCTGGCTGGCGCCGACATGCTGGTCGCGCCCAGCGAATGCCTGCGCGACCGCTTCGTGGCGGCGGGCTACGATCCGGCGCGCATCACCGTGATCCGCAACGGCGTCGCCGCGATGCCTCCGGCGCCGCCTCGCGCCGCGCCGGATGGGCGGCGCGACCGCTTCGCGATGTTCGGCACCATCGGCCGCTTCAAGGGCGCGCTGCTGGCGCTGGATGCCTCCGCGAGGCTCTCCGCGGCAGGCGAGGCGCATGGGCTGGCGCTGCACGGCCCGGTGCCACCACAGGCGCCGGCCTTCCGGTCGGAATTCGAGGCGGCGCTGGCCGCCGCGCCGGCGGCGCGCCACCACGGGATCTATCTGCCGGACGAGATGGCCGGGCTGATCCAGCGGGCCGACTGGGTGCTGGTGCCCTCGCTCTGGTGGGAAAACGCGCCGCTGGTCATCCTGGAAGCCTTCCGCCATCGCCGGCCGGTGATCTGCACCGATGTTGGCGGCATGGCGGAGCTGGTCCGCGACGACGTGGACGGGCTGCACGCGCCGCGCGGCAACGCCGAGGGCTGGGCCGCCACGATGCGCCGCGCCGTCGCCACCTCCGGCCTGTGGGACAGGCTGGCCGCCGGGATCCGCCAGCCGCGCGACCTTCATGCGGTCGCGTCGGACCACCTCGATCTCTACCGCGCCCTGCTGGCCGAACGCCGGCGCGCTCCACCGGGCGCGACGCGGCGCACCGCCGCATGACAGCGTTTCTCCAGGAGGCACGATGCCCGACACCGTGGTCGAACCCGCCCTTCGTCCCGTGACGCCCGCCGCCTCGCCGACGCCCGTCGCGATCAGGGGCGCGGTGGACGTGGTCGGCGCGGAGCGGATCTACGGCTGGGTCTGGCGCCCGGACCGCCCCGGCGAGAGGCTGCGCGTGGAAGCGCGGCTGGACGGCCTGGTGCTGCAGGAGGTGCGCGCCGACTTCGCGCGCAAGGACCTGCAGCCCGCCGGCATCGGCGACGGCAACCACGCCTTCGAGATGCGCCTGCCCGCCGAATGCGTCGCCCGGAAGTCGGAGCTGGCGATCGTCGCCATCTCCGAGGATGGCACGGAGCAGAAGCTGAACTTCCGCGTGCCCCGCGCCCAGACCGTGACGGCCGTGCAGTCGCGCCGCGAGATCGAGACGCTGGCCGCCGGTCAGAAGGAGCTGCGCGAAGAGCTGCGCGCCGCCATCGCGCAGCTGTCGCGTGCGCAGCGCGGCGGCGGTGGCGAGGGCGGCGCCGCGGCGATGCAGGTCGCCACCGTCCAGGCGCGGCTGGAAGAGCGGCTGGGCACGCTCGACATCTGGCTGACGCGGCTGGATGCGCGGCTGGCGGCGCTGGCCGAGGCAAAGGCGGCGGAACGGCCGCGCCGGCGCGTGGATGCCTGGCAGCTGGTGCTGGGCGCGGTGCTGGCGCTGGCCGGCGGGCGGG
>NZ_JAPSMD010000692.1 GCF_027856955.1 Falsiroseomonas oryzae
CGCGCAGGCGGTGCAGCCCAGCGGCGCCGGTGCGACCAGCGCCTCCGCCATGCGGTCGGCTTCGCGCTCCTCAGGATCCTGCGCCTGGCCCAGCCGCACGCGGGGCGCGGGCTCGGCGGCGGGCGTGCGGGACGTCACCGGCCGCCGGCCTCCAGCACCACGCTACGGGCCGGCACGGCCGGAATGCGTCCAGATGTGCTGCGCGCCCTCGGCGTAGCTGCGTCGCCGCGCCACCGGCACGTCGGCCGCGGGCAGCGAGCCGGCAAGCAGCTCCAGCAGCCGCAGCACCTGGTCCGGCGCGGCGAGGGCGAAGAAGGCCGGCGTGACCTCCACGGCATTGCCCAGACTGGCCGCCCAGTTCTCCGGGCCGGCCGTCTGGGTCACGGTGACCGGGGTCTGCCAGACCGCGAACATCATGCGGTTGTAGCGGTCGCGGATGCCGGCGACGGCCCACTGGTCCTGGTCCGTCGGCGTCGCCAGGAAGGGGGCCGCGGCGCCGGGATCGGTCAGGCCGAAGGTCGCGGCGATCGCGTGCTGCGTGCCCGCGTGGTACGCGGCCGCCGGGTCCCAGCCGCCGGCGCGGCCCTTGTTGTCCTTGATCGCCTCATAGAGCTGCGCCGTGTCCCAGTCCGCCTGCAGCAGCCACTGCTCGAGGAAGGCGAGGGAGCGACGCGCCGCCGGCTGGTCCGCGGCCGGTAATCCGCCCACCGGATCCACCGGCGGGCCGCCCGCGGCGGCGCCGCTGAGCCGCAGGATCAGCACGACGTAGCTGTCGGTGTTGTCGCGCGCCTGCGCGCCGCCGATGAAGTCGATCATGCGGCTGCTGCGGTAGGCGATGTCCTCCGTGGTCAGGCCGGGGACCATGTGCAGCCCCTCGTGCAGGAGGGTGATCGCGTTGCCGGCCGCGTCCGCGCTGCCCAGGAAGTCCGGGCACAGGGTCATCACGCGCGCGCCGGGATCGGCATAGGCCGGCCGGTCGCACTGCCCGTCGCAGCCATTGTGGCAGACATGGTTCGCCGGCATGCGCGCCAGTTCGCCCAGCAGCCCGGTCAGGCCGGTCAGCACGTCGGCCAGCGGCACGCCTGGGAACAGCGTGGCGCTGTGGGCCTGCGCGTCCGGCGTGTTGGCCGCCGTCAGGGCGATTGCGGTGGTCAGGCGCACGAGGGCGATGGGGAAGGCGGAGTTGAAGGCGGCGCCGCAGGGCTCCACGGGGTTGCAGGCCACGCCGCCGCCGCCCAGCGGCGGCACGGCCGGCCCGGCCACCGGCGTCGGCACGACGGAGACGGCCCGACGCTCGCGGTAGCGCATCTGCCCCTCGCTCGCCGCCAGCTCCGGCGTCCGCGTATGCGCCGCCGTGTGTCCCGCCCCGCGCAGCGCATTGCCCACTGTGCGGATGCGGCGGTTCACCAGCGCGACGTTGCCGGCCGGGTCGCCCTCCTCGCTGGCGTAGCCGAACAGCGTCAGCGGCTGGTTCGGCGGCACGGCGAGCGGCGGGATCTTCGGCTGCTCGGACGGATCGATGGTGGCACTGTCGTAGTCGAAATAGATGGTGCCGGGATCGGCCGCGGCATTCGGGTTCAGGCCGATGATGTCGAAGTCGGTCCGCCGCCGGATGGTGCCGGCCGCGCCATCCTGCAGCGTGTGCGCGACCTCATGCGCCAGCAGTTCCTCGCCCTCCGGCGTGGAGAGCGGCGGCGCGCGCTCGCCGAGCGCGATGTGGCTGCCCACCGCGAAGGCGCGCGCCTGGACAGACCGTGCAGCCGCGGCGGCTTCCGGCCCGTGATGCAGGCGCAGCGCGGACAGGTCAGCGCCGAGCCGGCGTTCGAAGCGCGAGCGGCTGGCCTCGGGCAGCGGTGTCCCGGCGCCCAGCCGCAACGACACCGGTGCCACCGATGGCCCGGGGCCGAGCGCGCTGCGCCGCAGCTTG
>NZ_JAPSMD010000693.1 GCF_027856955.1 Falsiroseomonas oryzae
CCGGGCGCGGGCGCGACCGCCGGCGGCGGGATGCGTGCCGCCGGCCGGCGCGAGCCGCGGCGCACGATCAATCCGGGCCGGATCGGCAGCACCTCGCAGGCCGGCAAGAACGCCCAGGCGCGTCGTGACGCCCGCTGACGGGCCGGCCCGCAAGCCGGCGCCCGGCGCCGGGCGGGCGCGGGTGCTGGTGGACCTGGCGCTGCAGGGCGGTGGCGCGCATGGCGCCTTCACCTGGGGTGTCGTGGACCGCCTGCTGGAGGAGGACTGGCTGGAGATCGAGGGCATCTCCGGCACCTCGGCCGGCGCAATGAACGCGGCGGTGCTGGCCAGCGGCTACGCCAAGGGCGGGCGCGACGGGGCGCGGGCGGCGCTGGAGGCGTTCTGGCGGCGCACCTCGGACGCGGCCCGGTTCAGCCCGTTCCAGCGCGGGCCGATGGACCGGCTGCTGGGCAACTGGACGCTCGACAACTCGGTCGGCTTCCTGACGATGGACCTGCTGGCCCGCATGATCTCGCCCTACGACGTGCCAAGCTTCGGCCCCAACCCGCTGGAGGAGGTGCTGCGCGAGAGCGTGGATTTCGAGGCGCTGGCGGCGGGGCCGATCAAGGTCTTCATAACCGCGACCAGCGTGCGCACGGGCCGCGCGCGCATCTTTCGCAACCACGATGCCAGCGCGCAGGCGCTGCTCGCCTCCGCCTGCCTGCCGCAGCTGTTCCAGGCAGTGGAGATCGACGGCGAGCCCTACTGGGACGGCGGCTTCGCCGGCAACCCGACGCTGTTCCCGCTGGTCAACGAGCTCACCTCAGACGACACCATCCTGGTGCCGATCAACCCGATCGAACGCCCGGGCACGCCGCGCGCGGCGCGCGACATCCTGGACCGCGTCAACGAGATCTCCTTCAACGCGGTGGCCTTGAAGGAGCTGAAGATGCTGGCCCTGCTGCGCCGCGTGGCCGATCCCGGCAAGACCGAGGGCGCGTCCTGGGCGCGGATGCGCATGCATGTCGTGCGGAACGAGGTGATGGTCGGGCTCGGCTATTCCTCGAAGCTCAACGCCGAATGGGCCTTCCTGACCATGCTGCGCGACGAGGGGCGCAAGGCGGCGGACGCCTTCCTGGCGGAGCATGGTGCGGGCATCGGCGTTCGCTCCACGCTCGACTTCGACAGCCTGCTGCAGGGGGTGTGACCCGATGGGCCTGCTCGGCATCCTGCTCGGCCTCGCGCTGCTGGTGGCGCTGGCCTATCGCGGCTGGTCGGTGCTGCTGCTGGCGCCGCTCGGCGCGATGGTCGCCGCGGCCTTCGCGGGGGAGCCGCTGCTGGCCCATTGGACGCAGACCTTCATGGGCAGCGCCGCCCGCTTCTTCGCGCAGTTCTTCCCGCTGTTCCTGCTGGGCGCGCTGTTCGCCAAGCTGATGGAGGACAGTGGATCCGTCGGCGCGATCGCCGACTGGATGACGGGAAGGCTGGGGACGGAGCGCGCGGTGCTGGCCGTGGTGATGGCGGGCGCCGCGGTGACCTATGGCGGCGTCAGCCTCTTCGTCGCCTATTTCGTGCTGGCGCCGATGGCCACCGCGCTGTTCCGCGCCGCCGACCTGCCGCGGCGGCTGATGCCGGCGGCGATCCTGGTGGGCAGCTCCACCTTCACCATGTCCGCCATGCCGGGCACGCCGGCCATCCCCAACACCGTGCCGACCGCCTTCTTCGGCACGACGACCTTCGCCGCGCCGGGCCTTGGCCTGATCGCCTCGGCGGTCATGCTGGGCATCGGGCTGTGGTGGCTGGCGCGGGAACAGGCGGCCGCGCGCGCGCGCGGCGAGGGCTTCGGCGATGCCCGGCCGGACGCCGCCGACGCCGCGGTGGACGACCCGCTGGTGCGCGAGCGCGCCGTCGCGTCACGCGACTTCGACCCGGCCGAGAT
>NZ_JAPSMD010000694.1 GCF_027856955.1 Falsiroseomonas oryzae
GCGCGCTGATCGCGCCGGACCGCGCCATGCCGCCGCCCGCCGCCGGCGACCCGCCCTTCCGCGAAGGCCGGCCGGCGCCGCAGGCCGAGGAGCACGGCACCGGCACGAGCCACATCGTCGCCCGCGACGCGGCCGGCAACGCGGTGTCGCTGACGCCCACCATCGAGGCCGTGATGGGCTCGCGCCTCTTCGTGCGCGGCTTCCTGCTCAACAACCAGCTGACCGACTTCGCCTTCCTGCCCGAACAGGATGGCCGCCCCGTCGCCAACCGGCTGGAGCCGGGCAAGCGCCCGCGCTCCTCCACCGCGCCCACCATCGTGCTCGGTGCCGATGGCACGCCGGAAATCCTGGCGGGTTCCGCCGGCGGGGCGCGCATCATCGGCCATGTGGCGCAGACGGTGGTCGGGCTGCTGGACTGGAACCTGCCGCCCGCCGAGGCGGTGGCGCTGCCACGCATCGGCGTGATCGGCACCGGCCCGGTGGAGCTCGAGGCCGGCACGCCCGTCGCCACTCTGGCTCCGGCGCTGCAGGCGATGGGACACCGCACGGATGTCCGCGAGATGCCCTCCGGCCTCGCCGTCCTGCGCGTCACGCCCGCCGGAATGCTGGGCGCGGCGGATCCGCGGCGGGAGGGGGTGGCGCTGGGGGACTGACCCGCGCAGGCCGCGGTTGCGGAACCGCCCCGCGCCGTGGCGTGCTGTGCCCTCACCGGCAAGACGGAGGAGTCCCGCATGTCCGCCCCGCGCCTCGCCCTCAGGCTCGCCTGCCTGGCGCTCGCCGGCCTTCCCCTCGCCTGGGCCGTGCCCGCACGCGCCGACGAGACGCGGGAGATCGGCTACGTCAACACCGCCATCACCAATCTCGGCCTGACGCGCAGCCACCGCGTGGTGGTGGAGCGGTTCGACGACCCGGAGGTGCGCGGCATCTCCTGCTGGATCAGCCAGGCGCGCACCGGTGGCTTCTCCGGCATGCTGGGCGTGGCGGAGGATCCGGCGCGCTTCTCGCTGACCTGCGCCGCCACGGGGCCCGTGCAGGTGCAGCCCGGCGCCCGCCGCGGCGAGCGCGGCGAGCAGGTCTACGAGGCCGGCACCAGCCTGTTCTTCAAGGAGACGCGCGTGCACCGCTTCCTGGACGAGGAGCGCAACGCGGTGGTCTATCTCGCCTGGTCCACCCGGCTGGTGGATGGCAGCCCGTTCAACGCCGTGGCGGTGGTGCCGATCCGGCAGTAGCGCTCACGCCCGCCGCGGCATCGCCTGCGGATCGCGCGCGATCTCCGCCGCCGCCAGCCGCCACTGCGCCAGCCGCTCCGGCCCGGCCGGGTGGCTGTCGTGCCAGGAGGTGACCTGGTCGCCGCTCAGCGCCGTCAGCTTCGCCCAGAGCACGCCGGCGCGGTCCAGGTCGTAGCCCGCGCGCGCCGCGATATGGGCACCGAGATAGTCGGCCTCCCGCTCCTGCGCCTTGGAGAAGGTGAGCTCCGCCGCGCGCGCGCCCGCTTCCGCGCCGGCACGGGCCAGCCGGTCGCCGAGCCCGATGGCGTCGCCGACCACGCCGCCCACCGTCGCGCCGAGCATCGCGCCCATCCCGACCCGCCGCGTCGCGCTGGCGACATGGCCGGCGATGTGATGCGCCATCTCATGCGCCACCACAGCCGCCAGTTCGTCCTCGTTCGCCACCAGGCGCATCAGGCCGGTCGTGACCACGATGCCGTCGCGGCCATGCGCGAAGGCGTTCGGCTCGGCCGACGGCGCCAGCTCCAGGCGGAAATCGCAGCCCTGCCGGCGCTCCGCGCGGCAGAAGGCGTCGGCGGCGCGGGCCGTCCGGGCAGCAACTCGACGCAGCATGGCGGCGTCCTCGGCGGGGCTGCGCAGCTGCGGGCGCGGCGGCGGCATGGCCGCGATCTCGCGCGCCGCGGCG
>NZ_JAPSMD010000695.1 GCF_027856955.1 Falsiroseomonas oryzae
GGCCCCGGCGCTGCCGGCGCGGGCGCGCCCGATGGTCGGCGGGCGGGATGCGCGCATCGTCGTGGTCGGCGCGGGCCTCGCGGGCCTGGTCGCGGCGCATCGGCTGGTGGAGGCGGGCGCGGCGCAGGTCACGGTGTACGAGGCCAACACGCGGGTCGGCGGGCGGATGCTCTCGGCCCGCGGCCTGGTGGGGGAGGGCACGGTCTGCGAGCTGGGGGGCAGCTTCGTCAATGCCGAGCACGCCGACATGCTGGCGCTGGCGCGGGAGTTCGGGCTGGAGCTGGAGGACGGCGCGGCGGAGGCCGGGCCGCCTTTGCTCGGCACCTATTTCGTGGAGGGGCGGCACCGGACGGTGGCGGAGATCGCCGCCGAGGCCGCCGGGTTCCTGCCCCGGCTGCAGGCGATGCGGGAGGGGCCGGAGGCGGCGAAGGCGGCGCTGGACCTGCGCTCGGCGGCGGAGATCCTGGACGGGCTCGGCGTGTCAGGCTGGCTGCGGCGGCTGCTGGATGTCGGTCTGACACAGGAGATGGGGCTGGAGCCCGACCGGATGTCGGGCCTCTACCTGGTGGAATCCTTCGCGCCGGATCCGGCGCGGCCGCAGCGCGGGCTGTTCTCCTCCGACCAGCGCTACCAGGTGGCGGGCGGCAACGACCGGCTTCCGGCGGCAATCGCTGCCAGGCTCGGCGACCGCATCCGGCCCGGGCACCGGCTGCAGGCAGTGCGGCGCAGCGGGTCGGGCTACGCGCTGGCCTTCGACCGGGGTGGCGGGACGCGGGAGGTCACGGCGGATGTGGTCGTGCTGGCGTTGCCGGCCACCATCCTGCGCGGCGTCGCGCTCGACATCGGCGTGCCGCCCCTGGCCCGGCGCGCGATCCGCGAACTGGCCTACGGGACCAACGCCAAGCTGCTGGCGGGCCTCTCGACGCGGCCCTGGCGCGGCGCGGGGCGCAGCGGGGAATGCCTGAACGACCTGGGCATCCAGACCGTGTGGGAGGACCATGCGCGTCCGGGCTCCGGGCCGGGCGCGATGACGATCTTCGCCGGCGGCCGCACCGGCGTGGATTTCGCCCGGGGCCGCGCGGCGGACCGGGCGCGGGCGGCGACGGGCGCGATCGAGGCGGCGCTGCCCGGTGCCGCGGCAGCCTTCAACGGCCGCGCCAGCCGGATGAACTGGCCGGGCAATCCCTATGTCGGCGGCAGCTACAGCTGCTTCGCGCCGGGCCAGTGGACCGGCTTCGCCGGTGCCTTCGCGCCGGTCGGGCGGGTGGTCTTCGCCGGCGAGCACACCAGCGAGGGCTCCTCCGGCTACATGAACGGCGCGGCGGAGTCCGGGCGCGTGGCTGCGGAGGCGGTGGCGCGCGTGCTGGCGTAGCCCTGAACACAGTCAGGGCTACGCCGGTCTAGGAGGCGGCCGCCGGCACGCCCCCTGCCCGCTGAACGGCCGCAGGTCCAGGAGCCTCGGGCTTCTGGTGGGGCGTGCCGGGGGCAAGGGCCCCCGCTGCCTCCAGCAGCGCATGTGTCAGGGTGGCGCAGAGTGCCGGGCGGTGGGGCGGTTCGAGCATGGTGTGGTGGTTGCCCTGGACCGGGACGACGCGGCGCAGGTCGCTGCGCTGTCCCCAGCCGAGGTCGTCCGGCACGCCGGGTCGGGGCTGGTCGGAGCGGAACAGTGTGGTGGGAGCGGGGGTCCGTCCGGGGTCGCGCTCGACCCAGCGGCGCAGCGCCTCGCCGCGCAGGTTGGCGTTGATGTCGTGCCAGGCCCGCATGGCCGGCAGCCAGGGCGGCGGCAGGTCGGGCAGGATCCGCGCTGCCCAGCGCGCCCTGGCCGGCCTGGCGCCCAGCGCGGCCACCTGCCAGCGCAGCCAGCGGCGGAGGAAGTCGGGCAGGCGCTCGCGGTGCGGGGCG
>NZ_JAPSMD010000696.1 GCF_027856955.1 Falsiroseomonas oryzae
GGGTGCGGGCTGTGCGGCGGGCGCCGGTGCCGGCGAGGGTGCCGGCTGTACCGGCCGGGGCGGCGGCAGGCTGCCGGGCGCCACCGGCGGCTGCTGCGGCCAGGCCGCGCCGGTTCCGAGTGCCAGCAGAAGCACCGCCGGCCACACGGGGCGAAGGAAGGGCATGGCCGATCCCTCCGACATTCCCCCGTGCCGGGTCAAGCCATGTTCACAGACTGACGATCTGGCCGTTGCCGACCGCGCCAAGGAAGGTGACCACGCCGGCAACCTCCACGCCCGGCTGCAGCGCGGCGCCGGCGAGTCCCTCCGTGCGGAGCCCCGCGTCGCAGGCGATGCGGCGGATGCCGAGCTCCTCCGCCGCTGCCAGCAGCGTGCCAATCCCGGCGACGCTGCGCTGGGCGACCAGCGCCTCCCGCGGATCCGATTCGAGGGGCCGCGCCGCCGCGAACAGCCGGCAACCCTGGTTGGTGGCGAAGATCACCACCTCGCGTCCGATCGCCGCCGCGCCGGTGGCCAGCACCAGCGCGTAATGCGCGCGCTCGTGCGTGCCCGACAGCAGCAGGATGCCGAGCGGCTGAGGCACATGCGCCTGGGTCACACCGCGCAGGCCGCCGGCGCGGCGTGCTCATGCGCCGACAGGTCGCGGATCGTGGCATGCTCGCCGCAGAGCGGGCAGGCCGGGTCGCGCTTCAGCTTCACGGTGCGGAAGCGCGCATCCAGCGCGTCCCACAGCAGCAGCCGGCCCGACAGCCCCTCGCCGATGCCCAGCAGCAGCTTCAGCACCTCCGTCGCCTGCAGCGTGCCCATCACGCCGACCACCGCGCCCAGCACGCCGGCCTCGGAGCAGGTGGGCACCAGGCCCTCCGGCGGCGGCTCCGGGTGCAGGCAGCGGTGGCAGGGATGCGGCGGGCCCTCATGCCCGCGGAAGACGGAGAGCTGCCCCTCGAAGCGCAGCACCGCGGCCGAGACCAGGGGCCTGCCGAGCAGGTGGCAGGCATCGCCGAGCAGGAAGCGCGTGGCGAAGTTGTCCGTGCCGTCGCACACCACGTCGTAGCGCGGGATCAGCTCCCGCGCGGCCTCGGCGTCCATGCGGCGGGGATGCACCTCCAGGCGCACCTCCGGGTTCAGCGCGGCGAGGGTCTGCGCCACGCTCTCCGCCTTGTTGCGGCCGAGGCGCGAGGTGTCGTGCGCCACCTGGCGCTGCAGGTTCGACAGCTCCAGCACGTCGTGGTCCACCAGGCCGAGCGTGCCGATGCCGGCGGCCCCGAGGTAGAGCGCGAGCGGCGAGCCGAGCCCGCCGGCGCCGACCACCAGCACGCGCGCCTGGCGCAGCCGCGCCTGGCCGGTCGCGCCCACTTCCGCCAGCAGGATGTGGCGGGAGTAGCGGCGCAGCTCGTCCTCGGTGAAGTCGAGATCCATGGCGGGGATATGGTCGTCCCCCGGCCCGCGGCGCAAGCCGTCCGCCGTCGTGCCTTCCCTGGCCTCGCGCCGCGTGTGTGGCCTGGTGCGCGCTCCGCGCGAGAAGCCGTACTGCGCGCGTCACGCAGGGTGGGGCATACTGCGCGCCAAGGACGGTCGGGGAAGGGTGCAGGTGGCGGGCGCACGGCAGATCCAGGCGTGCCTCAACGGGGCGCGTGCGCGGGGCTTCCACCCGAGGCTGCCGGTCACGCCGGATGCGCTGGCCTCCGATGCGGCGGCCTGCATCGCCGCCGGCGCCATCGCGCTGCACATCCACCCGCGCGACGGCGCCGGGGGGGAGACGCTGGCGCCGGAAGCGGTGGGCGCCGCCGTGGCCGCGGTGCGCCGCGCCGTGCCGGGGGTGCGCGTCTCCGTCAGCACGGGCGACTGGATCGAGCAGGACGACGCGCGGCAGATCGCCGCCATCCGCGGCTGGG
>NZ_JAPSMD010000697.1 GCF_027856955.1 Falsiroseomonas oryzae
CTGGCCGATTGCGGCGCGCCGCCCGCGGCGAGGCGCGACGCGGCCTCCGGCGGCCTGCCGCGCGGCGCCGACCGCTTCGCCCATGCCGGGACGCTGAGCTTCGAGATGTCGATCGGGCGCGACCGGCTGATCGTGAACTGCGGCGCGGCGCCGGCGGCGGAGGGCGAATGGCGCGACGCGCTGCGCTCCACCGCCGCGCATTCCACGCTCGTGCTGGCCGACACCAATTCCAGCGAGCTGAAGCCGGAAGGGCTGGGCCGCCGCGTCGACACGGTGGAGTGCGACCGCCAGGAATCGAACGGCGCGCAGTGGCTGGAGGCATCGCATGACGGCTGGGTGCGCCAGTTCGGCATGCGCCACCGCCGGCGGCTCTACCTCTCGGAGTCCGGCGACGACCTGCGCGGCGAGGACCTGCTGGAGCCGGAGCGCGAGGCCGCGGTGCCGGGCTTCACTGTGCGCTTCCACCTGCATCCCGGCGTGGTGGCCAGCCTGCAACAGGATGAGGCCGGCGTGCTGCTGCGCCTGCCCTCGGGCGTTGGCTGGCGGCTGCGCGCCAAGGGCGCGCGCGTGGCGATCGAGGAGAGCATCCACCTCGCCGCGGAGGCGCGCCGCAGCCAGCAGGTGGCGCTGCACGCCGAGGCCGGCGCGAGCAGCGTGCAATGGGCGATCAGCCGCGTGAGCATGAACGGGCCGGGCGAGCAGGTGGCGGAGTAGGCCGCAGGACTCCGGCCGCGCAGCGGCCGCGCGCGCTGGGCAACCTCCTCTTCCTGCTCGACTGTGCGTAGGCGCGTAAGCCAAGCGGCCGGAGGCCGCGCCCGGCGCTTGAGGGCAGAATGTCAAAAATCCTCCAGATCATCAACGTCGATTTCTCGCTGCGCCACTTCCTGGTGCCGCTGATGCGGGAACTGCAGGCGCGCGGGCACGAGGTGGTCGGCGCCTGCGCCGAGGGCCCGCTGCTGGATGCGCCGCGCGCCCAGGGGCTGCGCATCGTCGCCGTGCCGATGGCGCGCAGCCTGAACCCGCTTGCGCAGCTGCGCGCCCTGATCGCGCTGGTCGCGCTGATCCGGCGCGAGAAGCCGGACATGGTGCATGGTCACATGCCCATCAGCGGACTGCTCGCGCGCGTCGCGGCGCGGATCTGCGGCGTGCGGCGCGTCGCCTACACCTGCCACGGATTCCTGTTCAACCAGCCGGGGCCCTGGTGGCGACGGCGGCTCTCGCTGGTGCTGGAGCGGTTTGGCGGCAGGCTGACCGACGTCTTCGTCACGGTCAGCGAGGAGGAGGCGGAGGACGCCCGCCGGCTCGGCATCCATCCCCGCGCGGTCGCGGTGCAGAACGGGCGCGATCCCGCACGCTTCCGCCCGGACCCCGCCGCGCGCGCAGCGATCCGCGCGGAGCTCGGCGCGGGCGAAGGGGATTGCGTCGTCGTCGCCGTCTCCCGCCTCGTGCGGCACAAGGGCTATCCGGAACTGCTGGAGGCGATGCGCGCGACGCCGCCGAACTGCGTGCTGTGGGTGGCGGGCAACCGCCTGCCGACCGACCACGGTGAGGACATGGAGCCGCATTTCGAGCGCGCCGCGACCGCGCTCGGGCGGCGGCTGGTGCGGCTCGGCTACCGGGAAGACGTGGCGCGCGTGCTGGCGGCGGCCGACGTCTTCTGTCTGCCCTCGCATTTCGAGGGGCTGCCCATGTCCGTCATCGAGGCGATGCTGACAGGCCTGCCCGTCGTGGCCACCGACATACGCGGCCCGCGCGAGCAGGTGGTGGACGGCGGGACCGGGCTGCTGGTGCCGCCCTTCCAGGCCGCGCCCCTGGCCGCCGCGCTGACGCGGCTCGCGGAGGATCCGGCGCTGCGCGCGCGCCTGGGCGAGGCCGGGCGCGCGCGCGC
>NZ_JAPSMD010000698.1 GCF_027856955.1 Falsiroseomonas oryzae
AGCTGCTCGCCGAGGCGGAGCAGAAGGTCCAGGCGATCGTCGAGGCGACGTCCGGCCCGACGCTGCGGGACGCCACCTGATGTCCGAGACTTTGGCCCCCGCCGACACCCTGGCTGCCGCCCTGCCCTGATGATCCGCCGCCTGATCGAGCGCGACGCTGTCCAGGCGCTGGACTTCGGCCGCGGCGACGACGCCTACAAGCAACTCTGGGTTGCGGCACGACGCCAACGCATTGGGCTGGTCGTCGCGGATGTTCGCCACCCCGGTGGAATCACGACGGTCTTGCGGCAGAATCTGGGGAAGTTCGCGCGATGGTTGCGCGTCGGGGCCCGACTCGGTTAATCAATGATCATGCGCTGGTCAGAATGCAGGCTTTCCGATGGCGAGGACCACGAGGCCGGCCCGGGCGGGCGAGCCGCCCTCGGCTCATCCCAGGGTCCAGAGGGCCAGGGCGGCCACGCAGCCCCAGCACACCAGGGACATCCCGCCGATCGCCAGGGCCGCCAGTGGCCAGCTCAGCCGTTCGGCGCTGCGCTCCCGCAGCGCCCAGTCGCCCGCCGCGTCGTGTCGGATCCCGGCCATGCCCAGCCCTTCCCCATCCCAGCGCCCGCTGGACGGGCGCATCACTCGGCGGCCAGTTACGGTCCGATCCCTGAACGGATCGATAACGCAAGAAATCATCGTGAAGGATGCGTGCTGCGCCGGAATGGTCTACCCTCCGGCCACGCCGCTACCGACCGGACCCGGCTTCGCGAGGATGGCGTGCGGGCCGCCGGAGCGGGGCGGCGTGGGGCATGGGGTTGCTCGATGACGATGTTCGCGGCGGAGCCTGGCTTCCGTCCGCGCCGGGCCTTCGGGCCCGCCGCGGCTGCGCGGTGCTGAGATGGCCGACGCCAACCTGCCGATCGTGTCGGTCGCCGTCTTCGCCTACAACGAGGAGCAGAACATCGTGGCGGCGCTGGACGCCCTCGATGCATGCGGCTCCGAGGCCTGCCTGCGCGTGCATGTCCTGATCAACGGCTGCACCGACGGGACGGAGCGCGTGGTGCGCGCCTACCGCCCGAAGCGCATCGCCGTGGTGCCCGTGGTGATCAAGGTCGGCGACAAGGCGAATGCCTGGAACCACTACACGCACGAGGTCGCGCCGGCCGATGCCGCGATCCACGTCTTCACCGACGGCGACATGGTGGTGATGCCCGGCTCGATCGCGGCCTTCCTCGCCCGTTTCGCGCAGGATCCGCACGCCAATGGCTGCGCTGCGCTGCCCGCCACCGGCCGCAGCATCCAGGCCTTCCGGACGAAGCTGATCCGGTCGCGCGAGATGGCCGGCAACCTCTATGCCGTGCGCGGCAGTTGCCTCGCGGAGTTCCGCGTGCGGGGCATCCGCCTGCCCTTCGGCATCTTCGGCGAGGACGGGCTGGTCACGGCCCTCCTCAAGTTCGACTTCGACATGCGCGGCCGGCAGGACAACCAGCGCATCACCGCGGCCGAGGGCGCCGGCTTCGGCTTCGCGCCGCTCTCGCTCTGGAATCCGCGGGACTGGCGCACATACCAGCGCCGCCGCATGCGCTACGCCGTGCGGCGCCACCAGACCCACATGCTGTACGGCCTGCTGCGCGAGCGGGGGACGGAGGCGATGCCGGCGCATGTGGTGGACCTCTACCGCCAGCGCGGCCCCATGCTCCGGCTGGGCTGGAACGGCACCAGCACCCTGTTCGACTGGATCGCGCTGCGGCGCATCCGCCGCGATATGGCGGCCGACGAGAGCGTCAAGCTCGAGAACCGCGCGCACCTCTACAGCTGATCCCGGGCGGCCGGCCGTCTCGCGCCGGCCGCGGCGGCGCATTGGCGCGCGCCCGCTACCCCACCGTTGCCAGCCGCGCCGCCG
>NZ_JAPSMD010000699.1 GCF_027856955.1 Falsiroseomonas oryzae
CGCCCGCCGCCATGCCGCAGATCGCGCGCGTCGCGCCGGTGCGCCCGCCGCCTGCCCCGCCGCCGGCGGCCGTGCCGCCCGAACCCGGCGCGCTCGACAAGCTGCGCGCCTTCCTGGCACCCGAGATCCAGCAGGGCCTCGTCACCGTGGAAGGCACGGATGCCGCCCCCTTCGTGCGCATCCGCAACCGCGGCATGTTCCCCTCCGGCAGCGCGACGCTGAACACCAGCTTCCAGCCGCTGATGACCCGCATCGGGGAGGCGATGCGCGAGGAGCGCGGCCCCGTTCTGGTCATCGGCCATTCCGACAACCAGCCGATCCGCACCGTCGCCTTCCCCTCCAACTTCGCGCTCTCCGCCGCGCGGGCCGAGGCGGCGCGCCAGGCCCTGCTGCGCGGGCTGAACGACCCGGGCCGCGTCACCGCGGAAGGCCGCGCCGACAGCGAGCCGGTGGCGAGCAACGCGACGCCCGAGGGACGCGAGGCGAACCGCCGCATCGAGGTCCTGCTCCGCCGGGAGGGCAACTGACCATGTCCCGCCTGCCCTGGCGCTGGATCCTGTCGGGCATCGGCGCGGCGCTGATCGCCGCGCTCGTCTGGCTGTTCGGCCCGCTGCTCTCCTTCCTGGAGGACTGGATCCCGCGCGCCGTCGTCGTCGCACTGATCGCGCTGGTCTGGTTCGGCGTGAACTTCTGGATCGGCCGTCGCCGCCGGAAGAAGGAGGACGAGCTCGTCAAGGGCGCCGCCGCCGGGCCCGACCCGGCGAAGCTGGCCGCGGACGAGGAGCAGGCAAAGCTGCGGGAACGCCTCACCGCCGCGCTCGCCACGCTGGCCAAGGCGCGCGGCACGCGCGGCTACCTCTACGAGCAGCCGTGGTACGTCATCATCGGCCCGCCCGGTGCCGGCAAGACCACCGCGCTGCTAAATGCCGGTCTGAAGTTCCCGCTGGCCGCGGAGATGGGCCAGGCCGGCAAGGGTGGCGCGGTGGCCGGCGCGGGCGGCACGCGCATGTGCGACTGGTGGTTCACCGACGAGGCGGTGCTGATCGACACCGCCGGTCGCTACACCACGCAGGATTCCGACGCCAACGTGGACAAGGCGGGCTGGGACGCCTTCCTCGACCTGCTGAAGCGCAACCGGCCGCGCCAGCCGCTGAACGGCGTGCTGGTGGCGATCGGCGTGCCGGAGATCGCCGCCGCCCCCGCGCCGGAACGCCAGGCCCATGCGCGCGCCATCCGGCGGCGCATCAAGGAGATCACCGACCGGCTCGGCGTGCGCGTGCCGGTCTACCTCCTGCTGACCAAGTCCGACCTGCTGCGCGGCTTCACCGAGTATTTCGACGACCTGGACCGGGAGAAGCGCGCGCAGGTCTGGGGCGTCACGTTCGACGCCAAGGGCGCGGACCCGCTCGCCGGCCTCGGCACCGAGTTCAAGGCGCTCCTCGAACGCATCGAGGGGCGACTGCTGGACCGTCTGCAGGCCGAGCGCAACCCGGACCGCCGCGCGCTGATCGCCGGCTTCCCGACCCAGGTGGCCAGCCTGGAAGCCCCGCTGAACGAGTTCCTGGCGGAAGCCTTCGGCGGCTCCCGCCTGGATCCCGCGCCCTTCCTGCGCGGCATCTACTTCGCCTCCGGCACGCAGGAGGGCACGCCGATCGACCGGCTGACCGGCGTGCTCTCGCGCAGCTTCGGCATCGACCAGCGCCGCGCGCCCGCGCTCCGCCCGGAATCCGGCCGCGCCTACTTCCTGGAGCGCCTGCTGAAGGACGTGATCTTCGGCGAGGCGATGCTCGGCGCCGCCGACCGCGGCGCGGTGGCGCGCGACCGCGGCCTGCGCATCGCCGCCTGGGCGGGCAGCGCCGCGCTGATGCTGGGCGGCGGCGCCTGGCTC
>NZ_JAPSMD010000700.1 GCF_027856955.1 Falsiroseomonas oryzae
CCGACCAGCGCCACGATCAGCGCGGCGACGGCGACGCCGGGCAGCGCGGCGTGGCCCACCGCATCCGCCACCAGCGCCCGCCCGCGCAGCAGCGCGAAGGTGCCCACCGTGCCGGCCGCGACACCGAGCAGCGCGCAGCCCGACAGCACGACCAGCGTGTTGTAGCTGATCACGCCCCGTCCGCCCCGGCGGCCACGCTGGCCTCGTCCAGCAGCGCCAGCCGCGCGCCGTAGGTCGCCCCGATGTTGCGGTTGGTGAAGGCCTCCTTCACCGGCCCCGCGGCGAAGACCCGCGCGTTCAGCAGCAGCACGGAGGAGAAGTAGTCCGGCACGGTGCCGAGGTCGTGATGCACCGCCACCACATGCCGCCCCCTCGCCGCCAGGTCGCGCAGCACCGTCACGATCGCCTGCTCCGTCGCGGCATCCACCGCGGCGAAGGGCTCGTCCATCAGCACCAGCTCGGCATCCTGCGCCAGCGCGCGCGCCAGGAAGACGCGCTGCTGCTGGCCGCCCGAGAGCTTGCCGATCTGGCGCTCGGCGAAGGCTTCCATGCCCACCTGGGCCAGCGCCTCACGCGCGGCTTCGCGGTGGCGGCGCGGCACGGTGCCCCACCAGCGCATCCGCGGGTAGCGCGCCATGCACACCACATCCAGCGCGGTGGCCGGAAAGTCCCAGTCCACGCTGGCGCGCTGCGGCAGGTAGCCGACGCGGTCGCGCGCCTCCTCCAGCGGGCGGCCGAAGAAGCGCACCTCGCCCGACAGCGCCGGCACCAGGCCCAGCGCGGCCTTGAGCAGCGTGGACTTCCCCGCCCCGTTCGGCCCGACGATCGCCGTCAGCCCGGGGGGGGCCGACCAGGTGACGTCCCACACCGCCGGCCGCTCCCCATAGGCGACCGTCAGGTGGGAGACGGCGAGCGGGGGCGGGGGCGTCACGCGGCGAGCCTCCCGTTGAGGCCGCGGGCCGGCGCGCGGCCACCGAGCGCGCGGGCGATGATGGTGATGTTGTGGTCGAGCATGCCTTCGTAGGTGCCCTCGTAGCTGCCCGGCCGCCCCATCGCGTCCGAGAACAGGTTGCCGCCCAGCGCCACGCGCTGGCCGCGCGCGCCCGCGCCCTCGATCAGGGCGCGCACAGCGCGGTCCGGCACCGAGGTCTCCGCGAAGACCGCCGGCACGCGGCGCTCGACCAGCTTGCGCACCAGCGCCTCGATGCCCGCCAGGTTCGCCTCGGCCTCGGTGGAGAGGCCCTGGATGCTTTCGATCTCCAGCCCGTAGCGCGCGCCGAAATAGCTGAAGGCGTCATGCGCGGTGACCAGGACGCGGGCGTTCTGCGGGATGCTGCCGATCGCCTCCTGCGCATAGGCGTCGAGCCGCGCGAGCCGGGCGCGGAACCGCGCCAGGTTGTCCGCGAAGGCCTCCCGCGCATCGGGGGCGAGCCGCGCCAGCCCGGCTTCCGCCGCGCCGGAGGCCTCGGCCCAGAGGGTCGGGTCCATCCACACATGCGGATCGGCGGCGTCCGGGTAGTCCGGATTGGCGCGCAGCCTCTCGCGCGGCAGCGACTCGGCCATCAGGATCACCGGCTTGCCGGCGGCGCGCACGCGCTCCAGCACGTCGCCCATGCGGCCTTCCAGCCGGTGGCCGTTGCCGAACACCGCATCGGCGCCCAGCAGACGGGCGATGTCGGCGCGCGTCGGGCGGAACAGGTGGGGGTCCACGCCCTCGCCGATCAGCGTCTCCGCCCGGACCCGGCCGCCCGAGACCTCCCGCACCACGTCGCCCACCATCGCGACGGTCGCGATGACGCTGCGCGGCAGCCGCGCCTGGGCGGCCGGCTGCCCCTGCGACGGGCCCTGCGCCAGGGCCGGCAGCGGCAGCGCGGCGGCGAGCGCGGT
>NZ_JAPSMD010000701.1 GCF_027856955.1 Falsiroseomonas oryzae
CGGCAACGCGCGGAACAGGCGCGCCTCGGCCCGCGAGGCGACCGGGCGGACCTCGATGCCGCTCACGCGCCCGCTTCTGCGGGACCGACGCTCTCGGCAGCCGCGGCGAGCGCCTCCGCGGCGGCGCGCAGGTCCGCCTCCTCGTGCTCGGCCGAGAGGAAGCAGCGCAGCCGGGCCGCGCCCTCCGGCACGGCGGGGAAGGCGATCGGCAGCACGTTGACGCCACGCTGCAGCACCGCCGCGCAGATGCGCCCCGCGCGCACCGAACTGCCGACCATGACCGGCACGATGCCGAGCCCGGCCGAGTTGCCGGTGTCGAGGCCGCGCGTGCGGCAGAGATCGCGGAACAGCCGCGCATTGGCCTGCAGCTTCGCCACGCGCCATGGCTCCGCCTGCAGGACGCCGAGCGCCGCATGGGCGGAAGCGGCGAGCGGCGGCGGCAGGCCGACCGAATAGACGAAGCCGGGCAGGGTGTGGCGCAGCCAGTCCACCAGGTCCGCCCTGGCCGCGACATAGCCGCCGCAGGCGCAGAGCGTCTTGGACAGGGTGCCCATCCAGATGTCCACCTCGGCGGGATCGACGCCGGCCGCCTCGAACACGCCCTTGCCGGTGCGCCCGACCACGCCCAGGCCATGCGCGTCGTCCACCATCAGCCAGGCATCGTGCTCCCGCGCCAGGCGCACGAAGCCTGCGAGGTCCGGCACGTCGCCATCCATGGAGTAGTGGCCCTCGATCACCACCAGGGCGCGCTGCGCGCCGCGGCGGGCGGCCTTCAGCTCCCGCGCGGCGGCGGCCAGGTCGTTGTGGGCGAAGGGCACCCGCCGCGCGCCGGAGAGCTTGGCGCCCTCGACGCAGGAATTGTGGATGGCGGCATCATGCAGGATCAGGTCGCGCGGCCCCATCAGGTGGCCGATCAGCGTGACGTTGGTGGCGTGGCCGCTGACCAGCACCAGCGCCGCCTCCGCGCCGTAATGCGCCGCCAGCGCCTGCTCCAGCGCGCGATGCACCGGCCGCTCGCCCGACACCATGCGCGAGGCGGAGGCCGAGATGCCATAGCGCGTCATCGCCTCCGCCGCCGCGGCGTGCAGGCGCGGGTCGCCGTTCAGGCCGAGATAGTCGTAGCTGCCGAGGTTGATCACCGCACGGCCGCCGGTGACGCTGCGGGCGCCGGCGCGGCCCTCGTGCACGCGGAAGAACGGGCTCTCCAGGCCCAAGGCATCCGCCGCGTCGCGCAGCAGGCCGTAGTCCTTCAGGTTCTGGATGGCGGTGAAGCCGCGCGGGTCCGCGGCGGCCTGCGCCTCCTGCCCCTCGCGCCGGCGCGCCAGGCGCTGCACCAGTGCGAGGCGGGCGGAGGCGGAGAGACCGAAGGACTGACCTCTCGCCATGCCGCGCCTGACCCCTGTGCTACCCGGCCGCGCGCGCGGCTCCCGTCGTCGGCTCGAAGCTCTCGGCCAGCGCGGCGAGGGTGGCCTCCTCCGTCGCCGGCTCGAGCGCGGCCGACGCGATCTGCCGCGCCAGGGCGGCGACCGTCAACTCCTCGGACAGCGCGGCGATCGGCACCTGCCGGCCGAGCCGCCCTTCCAGGGAGCTGCGCAGCTCGAGCGCGCCGAGGCTGTCCAGGCCGAGACCGGCCACGGGCGACTCGATCTTCACCGCCTCCGCCGGCAGGCGGAGGATGCGTCCGATCTCCTCCTGCACCAGGCGCAGCACGGTCGCCTCCGCCTCGGCGCGCGGCAGGGCGGCCAGCCGCGCGAGCAGGTCGCCGGCGTCCGGCGCCACCTCCAGCGCGGCGAAGGCGCCGAAGACCGGCTCCGTCATCACGGGCAGGCGCAGCCGCGCGGCGGCGGCCTCCAGCCGGACCAGCAGCGGCGCGGCGTGCGG
>NZ_JAPSMD010000702.1 GCF_027856955.1 Falsiroseomonas oryzae
TCGGCGGCGCCGCGGACCCCGGGGCGGCGCCGTCCAGCACGTCCACGACCACGCGGTTGCCGAGTCGGAAATGGCGCAGCCGCGCGCCCGGCGCGAGGCCAATCGCGACCACCTCCCCCTCCGGCACGATGTCGCGCACGTTGCGCGGCGGGCGGCGCGCCGCCGAAAGGTCGAAGGCGGCGGGGGCGGCGAAGCGCAGCACCGCGCGGCCCTCGGCTTCCTCCAAGCGGTAGGCGGTCTGGGACGGCCAGTCGAAGACGATGCGCCCATGCGTGGGATGGTCGCCCACGCGCACCGGCACGCGGGTCTGCGCGGCCGCCGGCAGCGGCGCCGCCAGCAGCACGAGCAGCAGCAGGGCGGCCCGGCGCATGGCCCTCAGAACTCCGCCAGCAGGCGGTCGATGTCGGCCTGGCTGACGCCGGCGCCGGGCAGTTGCGGCCCTTCCGCCAGGCGGCGCCCTTCGGTCGCCTCGGGCTCCGGCACCGCGTCACGGCCTTCCACGTAGCGGCCGGCCACAGCGGCGACGCGCGCCTCGATCGCCTTCAACGCGGCCACCACCTTGCCGATGCGCTGGCCGGTGATGTCCTGGAAGCTGCAGGCCTCGTAGATGCGGGTGATCGCGCCCTGCAGCGCCTGCGCCTCGGCCTCCGGCACGCTGCCGGCCACGCGTTCCAGAACCTCGCAGCAATCCAGGATCTCGTTGGTGGCCTGCGCGGTGTGGTCCACGATGGCGTCCAGTTCGTCGGTCGCGCTCGGGATGTGGCTGTCGGTGATGTCGTCCACCTTGAGCCGGGCGATCTCCTGCTTGGCGCGGGCGATGGTGCGGCCGAGCGCCTCGAGCTCCGCCAGCAGGACCGCCTCCTTCGCGGTCAGGTCGCCGGCCATGCTGCCCAGCACGGCGCGGACGGCCGCCTCGATCCGGGCCTGGTCGGGGGCAGGCGCGGCGGAGGTCCCCTGCATGGCCGGGCCGTCAGGCATGCACCATCACCTTCGCGATCTTCTCGCGCAGCGTCTCCGCGTTGAAGGGCTTGACGATGTAGTTGGAGACGCCGGCCTGCTTGGCGGCGACGACGTTCTCCGTCTTGCTCTCGGCGGTGATCATGATGAAGGGCGTGTTCTTCAGCTTGGCGTCGGCCCGCACCTCCTTCAGCAGGTCGAGGCCGGTCATCGGCGCCATGTTCCAGTCGCTGATCACCAGGCCGAAATTGCCGTTGCGCAGCTTGTGCAGCGCCTCCTGGCCGTCCGTCGCCTCCTCCACATTCTCGATGTCCAGCTGCTTGAGGAGGTTGCGGATGATGCGCAGCATCGTCTTGTAGTCGTCCACGATCAGGACGGGCGTGTTCTTGTCCATGCGTCTCGCTACCCGGTTCCGAAGGCCAGGCGCCGTCCTGGCACCGACAGGCTTGTCCGCTTAGCGCCGTTGCATGAACGGATCGCCAATGCGCGGCACGACGGGGGCGTCGCTGTCACCGCGCGGCCGCCGACTGCTCGATCCGCTCGGCGCGCAGCCGGGCGAGCTCCGCGGTCAGCGCGCGGGCGCGGTCCGGGCGCATCGCGCCCATCACCGGCGCCGCCTTCGCCTCCCGCATGCGATCGACGATGGAGAGCAGCACCGGCATCTCCAGCTCGTCGAAGATCACCGCCGCGTCGCGCGGGCGCATGCCTTCGTAAAGGCGCACCAGGCCGCGCAGGCCGGCTTCCTCGCGCGCCGCGCGGTCGCGTTCCAGCGCCTCCAGCCGGCCCTGCAGCGCGGTCAGCTCCTCGACTCGCGCCATCAGGCGGCGCTCGGCGGCGGCCAGCAGCATCTCGCGCTGCGCGGCGGCCTGCTCGCGCGCGTCGATCTCGGCGCGGCGGGCGCGCAACGCCTCCAGC
>NZ_JAPSMD010000703.1 GCF_027856955.1 Falsiroseomonas oryzae
GACGCTGCGCGTCGGCCCCGGCGAGCGCTTCGACCGGCCGAGCCGCGCGGCCGCCGCGGCGCGGCCCGGCGACACGGTGCTGATCGCGTCCGGCCGCTACGTGGATTGCGCCACCTGGCGCACGCCCGACCTGCACATCGTCGCGGATGGCGGGCCGGTGGAGATCACCGGGCCGGTCTGCGGCCACAAGGCGCTGTTCGTCACCGCCGCCCCCCGCATCGAGATCGTCGGCATCACCTTCCGCGATGCGGCCTCCTTCGGCGGCAACGGCGCCGGCATCCGCGCGGAGGGCGGCGACCTGACGATCCGGCGCAGCCGCTTCGAGGGGAACGAGAACGGTATCCTCGCCGCGCCCACGCCCGGCGCGACCATCCTGGTCGAGGACAGCGCCTTCCTCGGCAACGGCGCGCTGCGCGAGGGGCGGGACTGCGCGCATGGCCTCTACGTCAACGGCCTCGGCGCGCTGGTCATCCGCCGCACGCGCTTCGAGGGCACGCGGGTCTGCCACCACGTGAAGTCGCGCGCATCCCGCACCGAGATCACGGACAGCGAGATCCTGGACACGCCGGAGAGCCGGACGAGCTACCTGGTGGACCTGCCGAATGGCGGCGACCTGCTGCTGGCGCGCAGCCTGCTGCGCAAGGGGCCGAACACCGGCAATGCGACGACGGCGGTGGCCATCGGCTTCGAGGGCGTGCGGCTGCCGACGCGGGAGCTGCGGGTGATCGACAACCGCTTCGAGAGCCTGATGCTGCGCCCGACCAGCTTCGTCGCGAATCGCAGCGACACGCCGGCGGAGCTGGTGGGCAACCGCGTGCGGGGCGTGGCGGTCTCGCTGGTGGGTCCGGGGACGGTGCGGTAGGCGCTACCGGCGTACCTGCGCCAGCGGGAAGCTGCGCAGGTCGCGCTGGGCAGTGCGGAACACCGCATCCTGCCGGTGCTGCTTCTCGGCGGCCAGCTGCGGCACGCGGCGCATCACCCATTCGCCGAGCGCCAGCGCGCTGACCCGTCCCTCGCCATCCACGGCGGCGCGGCCGGTCAGCCCCTCCCGCAGGGCATAGGCGAAGACCCCGTTGCGGTCGTCGTAGCTGTCCAGCGCCTCCTGCACGCTGGTGCTGGCGGCCAGCAGGAAGCGCCCGGTCTCGTTCCCCAGCGCGGAGAGCTGGTCCATCGTGAGCTGGCCCGCATGGCAGGTGTCCAGCAGCAGCACCGCATCCCGCGCCCTGATTCGGGAGACGGCGGCGACCAGCGTGGAATCCTCGATCCCCTGCCGGCGCAGCGCCGCCCAGCCCGAGATGTCGGTCACGTCGTGCGGCAGGAACAGGAAGCGGTTGTCGGGCTCGGTGCGGACGCCGTGGCCGGCAAGGTAGAGCACGAAGGTGTCGCCCGGCGCCGTGTCCCGCGCCGCGGCCTCCAGCGCGGCCAGCACGCCGGCGCGCGTCGCGGCGCCGTCGCGCAGCACGGTGGTGCGGACCTCCCGGAACAGGCCCTCGCCCTGGGCGCGCATCGTCTGCGCCACGGTGTCGGCATCCGGCACGGCATAGCGGAGATTGAGCGACGGCTCGGCATAGGCGTTCACCCCGACCGCCACCAGCACCAGCCGTCCCGCGCCGGCCGGCGGCTCCGGCGCGCCGGGGCGGCGCAGGTCGAGCGTGGGGCCCTCCGCGAAGACGGCCCGGTCCTCGGTGTGCAGCCGCGTCGCGATGCGGTTGCTGCCCGGGTCGAGCGGCACCTCCACCGCCACCTCGCGTCCGGGCTGCGGCTCCACGCGCGCGGCGAGCCGGTCGTTCACCAGCACGTCGAGCGGGCCGATGCCGAGGCCACGGTCCGCGGCGGCGAAGCTGAGGCGCAGCGCCGTCGCGCCTTCCGGCA
>NZ_JAPSMD010000704.1 GCF_027856955.1 Falsiroseomonas oryzae
GGCCGCTTGCGGCGAGCTCGAGGCCCGGCGCCGCCCAGGCTGCATCGGCGGGCCGGATCCGGTTTGCGTCGAAGCCGACGCCGCTGCCCGCATCGCCCGCGGCGCGGCGGCCGCCGCCTAGCGGCAGCGTGACCACGCCGGGCACCTGCCCGGGCAGCACGAGGACCGGTACATGCAGGAAGGCGCCGCGAAGCGACAGCGCGACCTCCATGCCGTCCGCCAGACCGAGGCGTGCCGCATCGACCGGCGAGACCAGCGCCGCATTGCCCCAGGCTTGCTTGGTCAACGGTCGTGGCAGTTCCTGCAGCCAGGCGTCCGAGGCGAAGCGGCCGTCCCAGAGATGCGGATCCGGCGCGAAGAGCGCGATAAGGCCGGATTGCGACGCCTGCCCTGGTCCAGGGTCGAACTCCGCGCGCAGCGAGAGGCGGCACGGCGCCGGCGCGCTGCCCGGGATGACCCCGGCCTCGAGTGCCGCACGCCAGGCGTCGTCGTCCAGGCCAGGCCAGGTCGCGCGCACGGCCTCCTGCGCGGTGCCGGACCATCCCGCAAGCGTCGCGAGGACCTCCTCGGCCGATCGCGCGGTGTCCATGCGGGGCGTGCAGGCCGGTTGGCGAAGCGCGGCGGTGCCGTCCGATGCGCGCGAATCGCCCCAGGATTCGAGCGGGTGCTGCATCGGCAGGTGCCAGCTGCAGGCCAGCGCCGTCTCGTCGGCGAATAGCCCGACATGCACGGATAGCGGCACCTGTGCGAGCAGCGCGGCGAAGCCGATGCCGGCCGGCGCGTCGTAGACGGGGTTCGCGTCCAGGATGAGCAGACGTTGCACCAGGCCAGCGGCCATGTCGCGGGCGAGATCCCGCAGCGAGGCGCCCGTGTCCACGGGTTGCGCGTGGACCGGGGGCAGGTGGTGGACGGTGGTGCCGACTGCGCCAAGGGCGGCGTTGATGGCGTGCGAGAGCGCATGCACCGCGGGCGGCTGCTCGCGCCCCGCGATGACCAGGGCGTTGGAGCCGGCGCGGCGCAGCGCTGCGGCCAAGCCTGCGGCTTCGGGATGCGTGCCCGTCACCGCTATGCCCAGCTCGGCCGCGACGGCACGCGCTAGTGTCTCGATCGCCGCAGGCGGCAGGGCCAGGCGAAGGTCGGCCCGAGTTCCGGTCAGGCTCGGCGTGGACTCCGCGACGATCAGCGACGGTAGCGTGCCGCGCGCCCGGCCGCGCGCCCTGGCATCCGCCCAGCCGCGGGCGAGGCTCGGCTGCGCCGGGCCCGGATCGAGGAGACCACCGCCGAGTGCCAGGATGCAATCGGCCCGCGCCGGATCGGGCAGCACCGACACGGGCTCGCCGAAGGCGCGAATCGCGCCGGCCAGTGCATTGTCCTCCGCCACGCTGGACCATTGATGCCAGCGCGACCCGGGAACGCGCGCGTGGATCGCATCGATCAGCCGCGCGAGCGTGGGCGAGGTGACGGGACCCGTGAGGATGCGAAGCCCCGTGCCGGGGAGGTCCTGGAGAATGGCGTCCGGAGTCGTCGCCGTCGCGTCGCGCGGCACCCGTCCGGCACGGCGCACCGCGCGCGACCGGGTGGGATCGTGCAGCGACAGCACGGCGGCTTCCAGGAAGGGATCGGTCGCACCGAGGCTCCCGGGGTGGTCCGGGTTGCCCTCGATTTTCACGGGATGTCCAGCGCGCGTACGCACCAGCACGCCGCGGCCGATGCCGTCCAGTTCCAGGACGGTGGCGTAGGTGGCGTGCTCCGCGACGACGCCGCGCGCACGGGCGTGCAGCGGGTGGCCCCATTCCTGCGGCGCGACATCGCAGGCCGCGGCCGCGGCCAGCGCCGCCGAGGCGCCGGCGGCGCGCA
>NZ_JAPSMD010000705.1 GCF_027856955.1 Falsiroseomonas oryzae
CCGGCGCAGGCGCGGCGGCGGGCCTCACACCGCCAGCACGCCGCGCGGCGCCGGCGCGCGGTAGGCGGGGAACCAGCCCTCCGCCCCGCCGAAGGCCGCGTAGCGCGCGGGGTCCAGCACCGCGCCCAGCAGCAGGTTGGTGCGGACATCGTTGGCGAAGCCGGCCTTGAAGCGCTCCAGCCCGCAGGCCGGCGTGCGCGCATCTGCCAGCCCGCCGCCAAGCACGACGCAGGACACGCCCTCCGCCAGCAGCGTCCGCACCGCGACGTCCACCAGCGGATAGCCTGCGCCCGCGGCGCGCCCCGCCGCATCGGTCGCCGCCAGGTGGTACCAGGCCAAGGCGCCATGTCGCAGCCAGAGCGACATGCCCACGACGCCCTGCACCGTGCGCGCGGCGAAGGCACGCGGCGCCAGCGGCAGCAGCGCGCGCGCATAGCACGCGCCGAAATCCTGCGGCCCGCCGGCGAGGTTCTTCGCCGCGACCAGCCCGCCATAGAGCCGGACCCAATCGGCCAGCGCGTCGGCGAAGGGGATCTCCGCCACGTCGCACCGTCGGGCCGCGCGGCGCAGCTCGGCACGGTGGTGCGTGCCCGGCGCGTAGCCGTCCCGCACGATGTGATGCCGCTTGAAGGGCCGTGCATGATCGAAGCGCGCCGGATCCGCGCAGGCCAGGACGGGATCGGAGACGAAGACGGCGCTCACCGCGCCGTCGCGCCGCATCTCCTCCAGCCCCGCCGCGATGTCCCAGCCTGGCGCAAAGGGCATCAGCGGATAGGGACCGGCGATATCCTGCGCATCGGCACCCGGAACCGGCCGCCGCAGCACCGCCGCGCCGTGCCAGGCCGCGATCAGGACCGGCTGCAACCCGCCGCCTGCCGCCAGCGCCGCCGCGTAGCGCGGGTCGGCATAGGGCGCGATCATGCCGGCGCGCTGCGCCAGGCCGCCGGCATCGCGGACACGTCGCGCCGTGCCTCGCGCCAGACGTGGAAGGTGTACTCCCACAGGCCGTAATCCGCACGCATCGAGACATGCCGCGCCAGGTGCAGGCGGCAGAAGCGCAGAACCTCGTCCGCTGGCCAGTGGAACAGGTCGTCGCGTTCCCACTCCACATGCTTGCTCATCGCGTTGAAGGCCAGGCAGCGCGCGGCATGCGGCCACAGCGCCGCCAGCGTCGCCTCGCTGTAGGCCTGCATCTCCGCGGACGTATTGGCGAAGCGCGCGGTGAAGATGCCGATCGCCACCACCGCGTCATGGTCGCCGGGCACGCCATCGCGCAGCACGTCACCATGCACGAAGCGCAGCTCGGGCCAGCGCGCCCGCGCCTGCTCCAGGATTGCCACGCTGGCGTCGAGGCCGGTGTACTCCACCGCCTCCAGCAGCCCGTTGGCGGCCAGCCAGTCCGGCAGGAACCCCAGGCCGCAGCCCACATCCAGCAGCCGCAGCCGTCCCTGCCCGGCCTGAAGCAGCGGGCCGAGAACCACCGCGTAGCGCGTCGCCAGGTCCGGCGCGTTCGGCCACCACAAGCCCTCCGGCGTCGCGCCGTGTTCCGCGAAGCGCGCCTCGATGCTGCCGACGATGCGCCGCAGCGTCTCGTCATGCGTGTCCATCGCCGTTCCCCCTTACGCGGCCGCCGGCAGGTCGAGCGACGCCGCCAGCCGCGCCGCATCGGCCACGATGTCCTGCACCAGCGCATGCCCACCCGTGGCCGGGCGCAGCACCGCCAGGTTGGCGAAGCCGCCGAGCGCGTGCAGCGCGGCGTCCCGCGCCGCACGCGCCGCCACCGTCTCCACCGCGAAGCGCCCGGTGCCGAGCGGGACCTCGGCGCGCAGCACGCCGCCGCCG
>NZ_JAPSMD010000706.1 GCF_027856955.1 Falsiroseomonas oryzae
CAGCGCCGCGGCCGGCGCGCCAGCCACCACGCCCGAGGCCGTCACGCCGAGCCGCGCGAGCCCCGCCACCGCGCGCCGCAGCAGCGCATCCTCGCCGCCGAAGAGATGCGCGACGCCGGTGACGTCCACCACCAGCGCATCCCCGCCCGACACCGCCACCAGCGGGGAGAAGCGCATCGCCCAGAGCGCCAGGCGCTCCAGGAAGGCGGCATCCGCGACCGGATCGGCCTCCACCGCCACGGCCTCCGGCACCACAGCCTGCACGTCCGACAAGGCCTGCCCCGGCCGCACGCCCGCGACGCCGCCGACCGCCACCACCTCCCGCCGCGACCCGACCGCCTGCCACACCACGACCGGGCCGCGCAGCCGCAGCCGCTCCACGGGCAGCCGCGGCAAGGCGAGGGCGAGGTGACGGCGGGGTGTGGCGCTGTTGGCCTGCAGGGGGACGCTGTCCCCCTGCACCCCCTGCCAGGAGCCTGAGGCTCCTGGACCTGCATTTGTTTCATGCCCGGCAGGGAGGGGGCCTTGGGCCCCCTCCCTGCCGGGCATCAACAGACGTGGGGGCCCGGGGAGCTTCAAGCTCCCCGGCGGGGGCGCGGGGGCAGAGCCCCCGCAAACCACCGGCGCGACCCCGGCGTCATCCCGTCCCAGCCCTGGCAGCGGCAGCCGGGGCGGGCCTGCGGCGCGGCGGCGGGTCATGCGCGGCGGCGGCGGGTGGTGGGGGCGGGCAGGCTGTCGCTGTCGGTGTCCAGGCGGTCGGTGGTGGTGCGCCAGGTCACCGTCCAGGCGTGGGGCGTGCTGCCGCGGCAGCGCAGGAGTTCGAGCTGCCAGCGCGGGTCGCCGAGCTGGTGCGCGGTGCCGCCATTGCCGGGCAGGGCGTTGACGCGCCAGCGGGTGAGGGCGGCGGAGGGGCCGGCTTCCTCGGTATCGGGCCGCAGCAGCAGGCCGAGCGCGCCGCCGGCCTCGGCAGCGAGTTGCAGGCGGCGGGCGGCGGTGAGGTCGAGTTCGGACAAATTCAGCAGCGCGCCGCCGACGGCCGGGCAGCGCAGCGCCTCCTCCATCGCCCAGAGCCCGTCGGCGGGACGCGGGGCGCGGACCAGGACAAGCTCGGCGGGGGAGAGGCCGAAGCGGGCCAGGCCGGGCGGCCAGGCATCGGGGTCGGGGCCGATCCACAGGACGGGGCCATGAGTGCGGCCGAGGATGACGGCGGCGAAGCCGCAGGCCGCGCCAGGCTCGGCGGCCAGGATCTCATGCAGCCCGGCGCGGGCCAGGCCGCCGCCGGGGAGGTGGGCGTCGATGGTTTCGGACAAATGCACCACCCCCGCCCCGGACCGTGCGAGCGCCGCGGCGGCGCCGGCGCGTTCCAGCCGGCCGATCCGGGCGCGCAGTGCCGCCATCAGCGCCGGCCGGTCCATCGGCAGGGGCTCGGGCGGCAGGGGGTAGGGGGAGGGTTCGGGGTCCATGGCGTCCGTTCCCTATATGTTCTGGCCATGGACCAGCCGCGGTCAAGCGCCTTGCGTGCCAAGGCTCGGATTTTGTTGGGGATTGCTGCAATTCCAGCAGCTTGTGACGGGTGTCGCAGCCATCGCGCGAGCCATGCCGCGGCACGGCAATTTCCTATTTACCATTTCTTAACCTTCGCCCGCCTCAACTCCAGATGCGCAGCGGAGGAAGACCGGAATGCGAGTCGCCCAAGCCAGGCCGCGGACCCTGCCGCGCCTCGTTGCGCTGCTGGTCCTGTCGCTGGTCGCCGCCTGCGCCCGGCTGCCCGCCGGCGACGCCCGCGGCACCCCCGCGGAGGCGGTGGCGGCGCAGGGCTTCGCCCGGCTGTCGGCC
>NZ_JAPSMD010000707.1 GCF_027856955.1 Falsiroseomonas oryzae
GGGTTCGGCGTTGCGGGCGCGCGGGATGGTGCGGCCACGGCCCGGCGGCTTCGGCGCCTGTGGGGGCGTTGGCGGCGGCGTTTCCGGCGGGGGCGCCCCTGCCGCGTCGCGGCCGCGGCGGCGCTGCGGCTTCTCTCCGATGCCCAGCTGCTCGCGCAGGATGCGCGGATGCACCTCCTCCACCCCGCCGCGCGGCAGCGCGCCGAGCTGGAAGGGGCCATAGGCCACGCGGATTAGCCGCGTCACCTGTAGGCCGAGATGCGCCATGACGCGGCGGACCTCGCGGTTCTTGCCTTCCTTGAGGCTGACCGTGAGCCAGGCATTGGCGCCCTGGCGGGAATCGAGCCCGGCCTCGATCGGGCCATAGGCGACGCCCTCGATGGTGATGCCGCGCGCGAGATGGGCCAGCGCGCGCTCGTCCACCGGGCCGTGCACGCGCACGCGGTATCGGCGCAGCCAGCCGTTGGAGGGCAGCTCCAGCCGGCGCGCCAGCTCGCCGTCGTTCGTCAGCAGCAGCAGCCCTTCGGAGGTGATGTCGAGCCGGCCGATGGAAACCACGCGGGGCATGGCCGGCGGCATCTTCTCGAACACCGTCGGGCGCCCCTGGGGGTCGCGATGCGTGGTCACCAGCCCGTCCGGCTTGTGGTAGCGGAACAGCCGCGTGCGTTCCGGCGCGGCGACCGGCTTGCCCTCCACGGCGACGCGGTCGCCTTGCGCGACGAAGGTGGCGGGCGACTCCACGACCTTGCCGTTGAGCTTGACCTTGCCCTCGGCGATGAGCTTCTCCGCATCGCGACGGGAGGCGATGCCGGCGCGGGCCAGCCACTTGGCGATGCGCTCGCCGCGCTTCGGATCGTCGCCGGATTCGGCGGGCGCGTCGTCGTCCTCGTCGCTCATCGGCCTGCCGCCCGGACGAAGGCCGCGAAGATGCTGGGATCGCGCGGGTCCACGGCGTATTCGGGGTGCCACTGCACGCCCAGCGCGAAGCGGTAGCCAGGATGCTCCACGCCCTCCACCACGCCGTCCGGCGCCAGCGCGTTGACCACCGCGCCGGGCCCGGGCGTCGCCACGGCCTGGTGGTGCGCGCTGTTCACCGCCAGGCGCGTGGCGCCGACGATCGCAGCGAGCAGCGTGCCGCCGGCGACGTCCACGGCATGGCCGGGCTCGGTGCGCGGGTTCGGCTGCTCATGCGGCAGCGCGCCTTCCACCTCGTCCGGGATGTGCTGGATCAGCGTGCCGCCGAAGGCGACCGCCAGCAGCTGCTGGCCGCCGCAGATGCCGAGCACCGGCATGTCGCGCCGCAGCGCCTCCCGCACCGCGGCCAGTTCGAAATCGGTGCGGCCGGGCTTCAGCGTGACCTTCGGGTGCGGCGGGCCGCCACCCCATAGCGCCGGGTCCACGTCGAAGGCGCCGCCGGTCACCAGCAGGCCGTCCAGCGCGTCGAGGTAGTCGGCGGCAAGCTCGGGGTGGTGCGGCAGCGCGACGGGCAGGCCGCCGGCCTGGATGACGGCGTGGAAGTAGTTCTGGCGCAGCGCGTACCAGGGCAGCTTCGACCAGCCGCCGGCCGGTTCCGCATCCAGGGTGACGCCGATCACGGGGCGCTTGGGCATGGAGGGTTGCTAGACCTTCACGCCGTGTCGCGGCAAGCATCGGGCCAGCCGAGCCGGCAGATGCCGGCGCCCGGCGCTTGAGGGGCTGGACGCATGAGCCCGATGGAGATCGCGCTGGAGGAGGCGCGCGCCGCGGCGGCGCGCGGCGAGGTGCCGGTGGGGGCGGCGGTCACGGATGCCGCCGGCGCCGTGCTGGCGCGTGCCGGCAACGAGGTGGAGGCGCG
>NZ_JAPSMD010000708.1 GCF_027856955.1 Falsiroseomonas oryzae
ACGCGCGAGGGCGGTGGCGCAGGCGCTGGCCGAGCGCGGCGTGGAGCGCGACCGCATCCGCGCGGAGGCGCGCGTCGGTGCCTACTCCGGCCGTGGCAACGAGCCCGGCGCGCGCGCCGTCACCATCGTGGTGATGCCGGCGGAGGAAACCGCCGCGCCCGCCCAGGTCGAGGACGCGCGGCGCTGACGCTCCGATCTGCGTGGCAGGTCAGGAGTTGTTCATGCGCATCGTTCATCCATTGCGCTGCCACCACGTCCCGCCGCAGCATTGCGGCGTGGGAGGAGCCGCGATGACCGACACGCCCGAGGAGAAGGGGCCGGCGCTGCGCCGCCGCCTGTTCGTGCTGCGCCTGGCGACGCTGGGCGGCGCCGGAGCGGCGAGCGCGGCCTGCGTGCCGCAGCAGGGGCCGGTGGTCTATGTCCCGCCGCCCGCGCCGGCCTATGCGCCGGGCCGGGTCGCGATCAGCGACGCCGATCCCTCCGATCCGCCGGGCCAGGGGCGCGGCGGGCACCGCGGCAGCGGCGTGACGGACAACGACCCTTCCGACGCGCCGGGCTTCGGCCGCGGCGGGCGACGCTTCTCCACCGGCGTCAGCGACAACGATCCGTCGGATCCGCCGGGGCGCGGCCGCGGCGGCTACCGCACGGCGCCGGGCTACCGCACCGGGGTCAGCGACAACGATCCGTCCGATGCGCCGGGCGCCGGGCGGGGCGGCTATCGCGGCGCACCGGCCTACCGCACCGGCATCAACGACAGCGACCCGTCCGATGCGCCCGGGCGCGGGCGTGGCGGCAGTCGCGTCTATCGTACCGGGGTCAGCGACAGCGACCCGTCCGACGCACCGGGGCGCGGCCGGCGCGGGTGGTGAGCTCGCGCGCCCGCGCGTAGGCTTCGGCGCATGAGCGAGGATCGGACGCTGGCCGAGCAGGCCTGGGCGCAGGCCTTCGGCGACCTGCCGGTGGAGGACGGGCTGGCGCTGCGCGAGGGCACGGCGTGGCGGCACATCCCGGCGCCGCGCCCGGACCATCATGCGCCGCTGCTGTCCATCGCCGCGCTGGACGCCTTCCTGGCGACCGATGCGGCGCGCAGCCCGCGCGTCTCCATGGCGGAAAGCCGGCGGGAGGGCAGCGCGGCGGTGCCGCCCGGCGAGTATCTGCGCGACGACGGGCGCGTGGACCTGCCCGGGCTGTTCCATGCCTTCGACCAGGGCGCGACGCTGGTGGTCTCGCAGTTCCACGAGCTGCACCCGCCGCTGATGCGCTTCTGCCGCGGGCTGGAGCAGGCGTTCCTGCACGCGGTGCAGGCCAACATCTACCTGACGCCGCCGGGCGCGCAGGGCTTCCGCCCGCATTACGACACGCATGACGTGCTGGTGCTGCAGGTGGTGGGGGAGAAGCGCTGGCGGCTGTGGCCGGGCCAGCCCGTGCCCCGGCCGACGCGCCGGACGCCCTGGCCCGGCAACATTTCTCCGAGCGGCGAGCCGGAGACCATCGTGATGCGGCCCGGCGACACGCTCTACGTGCCGCGCGGCGTGATGCATGACGCGGCCGCGCAGGCGGGCGACGCGCCCAGCCTGCACGTCACTGTCGGCCTGCTCGAGCCGTCCTTTGCGACCGTGCTGCGGCTGGCGGTGGACCTGCTGGAGGAAAGCGAGCCGGCGCTGCGCGAGGCCTTCCCGACCTGGCGGCTGGCGGAGGGGCCGGGGCGGCTGGCGGAACTCGCCCGGCCGCTCGCCGCGCGGCTGGCGGAGCCGGCGGCGCTGGAGCGCACGGCGCTGGAACTGCTGGACCGGCTGGCAGGCGACCGGCCGGCGCTGCTCGGG
>NZ_JAPSMD010000709.1 GCF_027856955.1 Falsiroseomonas oryzae
CGCTGCCGGAGACGGCGATCCGCGCCGCCCTCGCGCGGCAGCTGCGGGCCGGCGGGCTGCTGGTGGCGGCCGCCGGCGCGATCACCGCGGACGAGCTGACGCGGGTGATGCCCGCCCTGTTCGAGGGCCTGCCGGAGGGCGCGCCGCCCGAGCCGCCGGCGCTTCCGCCCTTCACCGCCTTCGGCCGCCGCGTGGTCGAGGTGGCGGCGCCGCAATCCGCGATCCTGTTCGGCCAGGCCGGCCTGCCGGTCGACGATCCGGATTGGGAGACGGCGCAGGTGGTGCTGCGGGTGTTGGCGGGCGGCGGCTTCTCCTCCCGCCTCATGGAGGCGGTGCGGGTGCAGCGCGGGCTGGCCTACGGCATCGGCGCCGGGCTCGACACGCTGTTCGGGCAGGGGGTGATCGTCGGCTCCTCGGCCACCGACAATGCCCGCGTCGGAGAGACGCTGGCGGTGACGCGGCAGGAATGGGCGCGCATGGCAGCCGAGGGACCGAGCGCGCAGGAGCTGGACGACGCGGTGGCCTTCCTGACCGGCAACCTGCCCCTGCAGTTCACCGACAGCCGCCGCATCGCCGGCACGCTGCTGGCGCTGCGGCGCAACGGCCGCCCGATCGGCTGGCTGAACGAGCGGGCGGAGCGCCTGCGCGCGCTGACGCCTGCGGCGACGGCTGCCGTGGCGCAGCGCCTGCTGGCGCCGGATCGTCTGGCGGTGGCGATCGCCGGACGGCCGGAGGGCGTCTAGGCGCCGGGCCTGCCGGCCACGGGTCGGTGCGTCGGCCCTTCAGGCCGGCCCGTCGCGCTTCCGCGCGTATGGACGCCGCGTGACCGCCGCGACGCTGGCTTCGGGCAGTTGCATCGGACGCGTCGCCACCTCCGTGGCGTCCGCGACGCCGAGGCTGCGCAGCACCATCTGCGCGACGGTCTCGGCGTGCTCCACCTTCGCATCGCCGCGCAGCACGGCCCGCATGCCCATCAGTCCGGCGCCGAGGACAAGGTCATGGGCGGCCTGGACCGATGGCACGGTGAACCGCCCGCCGGCAACGCCCTCGGCAATGTCCTTCGCCAGGTTGCGGCGCATCGACTCGCCGAGCGGCGCGGCGACCAGCGCGATCCGCACCACGGCCCATCCCCAGACCGGATCCGCCGCGGCCTTGCGGATGTAGCCACGGATGGCGCCGCCGAGCCGGTGCGCGGGATCGGGCAGCGCGCGCAGCGCCGCGAGCTCGGACTCGATCGCGTCGGCGACCTGCGTGGCCACGGCGACCAGCAGGTCGTCGCGCGTCTCGAAGTAGTTGTAGAAGGTGCCGCGCGCGACTCCCGCCTCCGAGGTGAAGTCGTCGATCCCCGGGGCGTCGGGGCCCAGGCGCGCGAAGACCCGCAGCGCGGCGTCCACCAGCTTCGCGCGCGTCCGATCCCGCCTGCCCTGACCGATCTCCGCCCTGCTCGCGCCCACCTTGTCCCCGCTTGCCGCGCCGTCGCCGGCACAGCCCTGGCCTAATTTGACCGAATCGTCAATTTGACGATACGGTCAGCCATGCCGTCGCCAGGAGGCTAAGGCGGGTGGGTCTCGCCCGCCTGGTGCCGACACGCGACGGCCCGCTCCTCGGCATGACGAAGCGCGTCCGGTCGCCCTTCGCCACGCCCATGGGCGCGCGGGCAGAGGAGGGAGTTACGCCATGGACGATGCGACGCAGGACAGGCCCGCTGGGCCACCCCGCCGCCGGCTGCTGGGCCGGACGGCCGCGGCGCTCGCCGGGGCCTGGGCAGGCGGCGGGTTCCCGGGCACCGGCCGCGCGCAACCGCTTCC
>NZ_JAPSMD010000710.1 GCF_027856955.1 Falsiroseomonas oryzae
CTCCGCCTCGCCGGAGAGCAGCCGGCCGAGCGCGACGCGGTCGTAGGGCAGCGCCGGCTCCGCGCCGGCCAGCGTCACCGCCGCGCGGGTGGCGGCGCGTTCCGCGCAGCGCATCCCCGCCGGCCCGGCGCCGATCACCAGGACGCGCATGGTCACGCCGCGCTGGGCAACGCGTGGCGTTCGTGCAGGAAGCGCAGCACCGCCTCACGCGCGGCCAGGAACTTCGGCTCCGAGGCGAGGGCGAGACGGTCGCGCGGCCGCGGCAGGTCCACCTCCAGCACCTCGCCGATGGTCGCGTTCGGCCCGTTGGTCAGCATCACGATCCGGTCGGACAGCAGCACCGCCTCGTCCACGTCATGCGTGATCATCATCACCGTGGTGCCGAGCCGGGCGTGGATGTCCATCACCTGGTCCTGCAGGTGGGCGCGCGTCAGCGCGTCCAGCGCGCCGAAGGGCTCGTCCAGCAGCAGCACCTTGGGGCGCATCGCCAGCGCGCGGGCGATGCCGACGCGCTGCTTCATGCCGCCGGAGATCTCGGCCGGGCGCTTCTGCGCATGGCCGTCCATTCGCACCAGCGCCAGGTTCTCCCGCGTCCAGGCATCGCGCTCGGCGCGCGACATGCCGCGGCCGGCGGTGCGGTCCACCGCCAGGCGAACGTTCTCGTAGACGGTCAGCCAGGGCAGCAGGCTGTGGTTCTGGAACACCACGGCGCGGTCCGGGCCGGGATCGGTCACCTCCGACCCTTCCAGCACCACGCCGCCCAGCGTGGCGGGAAGCAGCCCGGCGACCACGTTCAGCAGCGTGGACTTGCCGCAGCCCGAATGGCCGATGACGGCGACATACTCGCCCTGGCGGATCTTGAGGTCGATCCCGTTCAGCACGGGAAGCGCGCCGGCGCCGAAGCTGACGCTGACGCGCGAGATGTCGAGGAAGGTGCGCTCCATGGCCGGGGTCCTCACTGTTCCGTGGTGCCGCGCGTGACGGCGCGGCCGAGGAAGGCCATGAGGCGGTCGAGCACGAAGCCGACCAGGCCGATATAGACCAGAGCCACGACGATGTCGGAGAGGTTGGAGCTGTTCCACGCATCCCAGACGAAGAAGCCGATGCCGACGCCGCCGATCAGCATCTCGGCGGCGATGATCGCGAGCCAGGACAGGCCGACGCCGATGCGCAGCCCGGTGAAGATGTAGGGCGCGGCCGCCGGCACCACGATGCGCAGGAACCAGTCGAGAGGCGAGAGGCGGATGACGCGCGCGACGTTGCGGTAGTCGGCCGGCACGTTGCGCACGCCGACCGCGGTGTTGATGATGATGGGCCAGACCGCGGTGATGAAGATCACGAAGATCGCGGAAGGCTGGGCTTCCCGGAAGGCGGCCAGGGAGAGCGGCAGCCAGGCCAGCGGCGGCACCGTGCGCAGCACCTGGAACAGCGGATCGAGCGCGCGCATCGCGATGCGCGAGGAGCCGACGAGCATGCCGAGCGCGATTCCGATCACGGCCGACAGCGCGAAGCCCAGTGCCACGCGCTGCAGGCTGGCGGCGAGGTGCAGGCCGAGGCCCTTGTCCAGCCCGCCGCGGTCGTAGAACGGATCGACGATGAGGTCGTAGGAGGTGGACCACACGACCGACGGCGGCGGCAGGGATGCCGCCGGGCCGGAGGAGGCCCATTCCCAGACCAGCAGCAGCATGCCGACCAGCAGCAGCGGCGGCACCACCACCTCGGCGCCGTGGCGCAGCCTCGGCAGCAGCCGCGCCAGCGGCGATGGCCGCGCGGCCGGCGTGGCGGCCGGGGTCGCCGCGACGGCG
>NZ_JAPSMD010000711.1 GCF_027856955.1 Falsiroseomonas oryzae
AGGTCCAACCCGAACCCCTCCCGCAGCGCCGCGGCAAGCACCTCGCCCTGCCCCGCGCGCAGCGAGACCGCGGCGGCGGCCAGCCCGGCGCGTTCGGAGAGGCGCAGACCGGGAGCCCCCTCCGCGCGGCCATGGCGCCCCGGTTGCAGATGGCCGGCCAGCGGCGCGCGGGCCAGCATCTCGAGCTCAGCCACGGGTGCGCCCCCCTTCCGGATCCACGAAGACCGGCGCGCAGACCTCCGCTTCCGCATCGCCGCCGCGCACGGGGTCCAGCACGCGAATGCGCTGCCCGATGCGCGTCGCGCCGTTCGCCAGCAGCGCCAGCGCGATCGGCTGGCCGAGCGTCGGCGAGAAGCAGGCGGAGGTGACATAGCCCTGGTCGTTCGCCGTCACCGGCTCCGCGTCCGGCGCGAACAGATGCGCGCCGGCGCGCAGCGGCGTGCGCCCGTCCACCGGCTTCAGCCCGACCAGCACCGGCCGCGCCGGATCCACCAGCGCCGGCCGTTCCGCCAGCCTTCGACCGATGCCGTCCTTCTTCGTGGACACCATCCGGCCGAGGCCGAGGTCGCGCGCCGTCGTCTGCCCGTTCAGCTCGCCGCCGGCCGGGTGCCCCTTCTCGATGCGCAGCACGCCCAGCGCCTCCGTGCCGTAGAGCGTGACGCCGAGGGGCGCGCCGCGCGCCATCAGCCGGCGCATCATCGCCTCCCCGTAATCGGCCGGCACGCCGAGCTCATAGGCCAACTCGCCGGAGAAGGAGAGGCGATAGAGCCGCGCCGGGACACCGCCGACCTGCACCTCGGTGCAGGCCATGTGCGGCAGGGCGGCGTTCGACAGGTCAGGCCCGGGATCCACCAGCGCGGCCACCACCTCTCGCGCGCGCGGCCCGGCGATGGAGACCTGCGCCCAGGCATCGGTGACGGAGAGCAGCGACACGTCCAGCGCGGGCCGCAGCACCTGGTGGCAGAACTCCATGTGCTGCATGACCTTGCCGGCATTCGCCGTCGTGGTCGTGACGAAGAACCGGTCTTCGGCGAGACGGGCGACGGTGCCATCGTCCATCACGAAGCCGTCCTCGCGCAGCATCAGCCCGTAGCGCACGCGCCCGACGGCCAGCGTGGACATGGTGTTGGCATAGACCAGGTCGAGCAGCGCGGCGGCATCCGGCCCCACCACCTCGATCTTCCCGAGCGTCGAGACGTCGCAGACGCCGACGCCGGCGCGCACCGCCAGCGCCTCCCGGTCCACGCTGTCGCGCCAGCCGGCCTCGCCGGGGCGCGCGTACCATTGCGCGCGATACCAGGGCCCGACCTCGACGAAGCTTGCGCCGTTCGCCGCCGCCCAGTCGTGCAGCGGCGTGCGCCGCGCGGGTCGGAAGTGCCGGCCGCGATGCGGCCCGGCCACGGCGCCGATCGCCACCGGCGTCCAGGGCGGGCGCTGCGTGGTGGTGCCGGTGCCCGGGATGCCGAGGCCGGTGATCCGCGCCATGACGGCGAGCCCCGTGACATTCGCCGTCTTGCCCTGGTCGGTCGCCATGCCGAGCGTGGTGTAGCGCTTCAGGTGCTCCACGCTGCGGAAGCCCTCGCGATGCGCCAGCGCGACGTCCTTCTCCGTCACGTCGTGCTGGAAATCCACAAAGGCCTTGCCGCGCGCGCCGGCCACGTGGAACAGCGGCGCGACCTCGCCCGGCGCATCCTCGGCCCGCGGCACGGGCGGTGACGCGCCGGCGAAGCCGCATTCCGCCGCCGCCGCCGCACCCTCGCGCGCGCCATCCGCCAACGCGGCCTGGGTGGAGAAGCGGCCGGCCG
>NZ_JAPSMD010000712.1 GCF_027856955.1 Falsiroseomonas oryzae
GCCGCGCCGCCTCGCGGCCGAGTAGCGCCACTGGATCGGGAGGGAACGAGACAATGAACCGCATCACCCGCCGCGCCGCGCTTGCGCTGCCCGCGCTGCTCGCGGCGCCGGCCGCCCGGGCGCAGTCCGACTGGCCGACGCGCCCGGTGCGGCTGATCGTGCCCTTCCCGGGCGGCGGGCTGGTGGACAGCTTCGCACGGCCCTACGCGCAACGCCTGCAGGCGCAGTTCGGCCAGCCCGCCGTGGTGGAGAACCGCGTCGGCGCGGGCGGCAACATCGGCGCGGACCTCGTCGCCAAGAGCCCGGCGGACGGCCACACGCTGCTGTTCGGCTCGATCGGCCCGATGGTGGTGAACGAGTTCCTCTTCCCCTCGCTGCCCTTCAACCCGCGCCGCGACTTCGCGCCGATCTCGCTGATCGTGAACACGCCGAAGGTGCTCTGCGTCGCCAACCAGCGCCCCTGGCGCAGCGTGCGGGAGGTGGTGGCGGCCGCGAAGGAGGCGCCGGGGCGGCTGACCTCCGGCTCCGCCGGCAACGGCTCCTCGCTGCACCTGGCACTCGAGCTGTTCAACCAGGCGGAAGGCGTGCAGGTGACGCATGTGCCCTATCGCGGCGCGCAGGCCGCGGTGCTCGACGTCATCGCCGGCCGGCTCGACATGATCATCGACAACGTGCCGAATATCCTCGGCCAGATCCGCGGCGGCGAGGTGCGGCCGGTGGCCGTGATGACTCAGCGCCGCCTGCCGCAGCTGCCGGACGTGCCGACCTTCGCCGAGGCCGGGGCCTCGCCGCTGGTCTTCGGCGCCTGGTTCTGCCTGGTCGCGCCGGCCGGCACGCCGCAGCCGGTGATCGAGCGCTGCTCCGCCCTGATGGACACGATGCTGGCCGACCCCGAGGTCGGCGGCCGCTTCGCGGCGCAGGGTTCGGAGCTCGGCGGCGGCGGGCCGCAGCGCCTGGCCGCGCTGATCGAGACGACGCGGGCGCAGCTGGAGCCGGTGATCCGGCGCGGCAACATCCGGGCGGAGTGACGGCCATGGCGATCTCCCGCCGCGTGGTGCTGTCCCTGCCGGCCGCGCTGGCCGCGCCCGCCGTGCAGGCGCAGGCCGACTTCCCAACGCGACCGATCCGGCTGGTCGTGCCCTTTCCGCCCGGCGGCATCGCCGACACGCTGGCGCGCCCGGTCGCGGCGCGGATGCAGGCCGCCTGGGGCCAGCCCGTGGTGGTGGAGAACCGCGCCGGCGCCGGCGGCAACATCGGCGCGGACCTGGTCGCGAAGGCGGCGCCCGACGGCTACACGCTGATGGTCGGCTCGCTCGGCACGCTGGCCGCCAACGCCTTCCTCTACGAGCGCATGCCCTTCGACATGCGCACGGCCTTCGCGCCGGTCGCGCTGATTGCGACGACGCCGATGGTGGTGTGCGTCAATGCGCAGCGCCCCTGGCGCACGCTGGCGGAGTTCAGCGCCGCGGCGCGCGCCGCCCCCGGCCGGCTGACCGCTGGCTCCGCCGGCTCCGGTTCCGCGCTGCACATCGCGCTGGCGCTGTTCAACCGCGCGGCCGGCGTGGAGGTGACGCACGTGCCCTATCGCGGCGCGGCGCCGGCCGTGACCGACCTGGTCGCCGGGCAGATCGACAGCATCATCGACACGGTGGCCAATATCCTGCCGCAGCTGCGCGCCGGCACGGTGCGCGCGCTGGCCACCGCGGAGGCGCGCCGCCTGCCGCAACTGCCCGATGTGCCGAGCGCGCCGGAAGCCGGGCTGCCCGGCTTCGAGGTGGCCGGCTGGTTCGGCCTCGCCGCCCCG
>NZ_JAPSMD010000713.1 GCF_027856955.1 Falsiroseomonas oryzae
CCTCGGCGTGCAGCAGCTCGGCGTCCGTCACCTCCGCGCGCACCCGGGCATCGCGGCCCGGCCCGACCAGGCGCGCCACGGCGCCTTCCGGCAGCGGGCGCACACCGTGGCGAGGCACCGCGCTCTCGGCCCGGCCGTTCAGCAGGGTGCGGGGCGGCCGCGGCTCGGCCAGCAGGACGCAGCTTTCGATACGCAGCAGCGGCGGCCATTCCTGGCAGATCGTGTCGGGCACGTCGCGCGCGCGCATCAAGGACAGCACCGCGAGCCGCACGCGCAGTGCCAGGCCGGCGCCGGCGCGGCCATCGGCGATCGCGGCCTGCATCTCCGCTTCCAGCGCCCGCAGGCGCGCGCGCTCCGCCGCGACCATCGCCGCCATGTGATCGGCGAGGTTCTCGCCATGCACGCGCCGCGGCGGGGTGAGGAGGCGATACAGCTCCGGCCGGCGGGCAAGGAAGTCCGGGTTCGCAACGAGGAAGGCCGCAACCTCCTCGGCCAGCGGGTCGAGGATGGGTGCGGCCGCGTTCTTCACAGGATGCTTTGTCCGGTCTTCTTCCAGTCGGCCAGGAAAGCCGAGAGGCCGCTATCAGTCAGCGGATGCCTTAACAGCTGCTTAATCACGGCGGGCGGCAGGGTCGCGACATGCGCGCCGAGCTTCGCGGCCTGGACCAGGTGGACGGGGTGGCGCACCGAGGCGACCAGCACCTCCGTCTTCAGGTTCGGATAGTTGCGGTAGATCTGCACGATGTCGGCGATCAAGCCCATGCCATCGGTGGAGATGTCGTCGAGCCGCCCGACGAAGGGCGAGATGAAGGCCGCGCCGGCCTTGGCTGCCAGCAGCGCCTGGGCGGGGGAGAAGCAGAGGGTCACGTTCACCGGCGTCCCCTCCTCCGCCAGGGCGCGGCAGGTGCGCAGCCCGGCCTCGGTCAGCGGCACCTTCACCGCGACGTTGGGCGCGATGCCGCGGAGGTACCGGCCTTCCGCCAGCATCGTCTCGAAGTCGGTCGCCGTGACCTCGGCGCTGACCGGGCCGGGGGTGATCGCGCAGATCTCGGCGATCACCTCGGCCATCCGGCGGCCGGACTTGGCGATCAGGCTCGGGTTGGTCGTGACGCCGTCCACCAGCCCGGCCTCGGCCAGCGCACGAATCTCGGACACCTCGGCGGTGTCCACGAAGAATTTCATCCTATATCATCCCCGGGGCCGATGTCCCGCCCTGGGACATCCTTCGCGAATTTGGTTGTTGTGAGCATACAGGATGCGTGAGCGGAGGCGGAAGTCGCTGGCACCGAACCAACCGCCCGGCGTTGCGCCGGGGCCACGCATACGCGTGATGCTGCCCCTGCCGCTGGAGGCCGGCACCTATGACTATCGGCTGCCGCCAGGTCTCGAGGCGCCCGCCGGGAGCTTCGTGGTGGTCCCGCTCGGCCCGCGTGAGACGATCGGCGTGGTCTGGGACGGCGCCGGCGATCCGGCCCTGCCCGCCCGGCGGCTGAAGGACGTGCAGGCCGTGCTGGACGCGCCGCCGATGAGCGAGAGCCTGCGGCGCTTCGTGGAATGGGTCGCCGCCTACACGGTCACGCCGCCCGGCGCCGTGCTGCGCATGGCGATGAGCGCGCCGGCCGCGCTGGAGCCGCCCGCGGCGAAGGCCGGCTGGCAGCTGGCGCCGGCCGCGATCCGCGAGGAGGTGAAGCTGACCCCGGCACGGCGGCGCGTGCTGGACCTGCTCGGTCCCGGCGAGGTCCGGTCCGGCAGCGACCTGGCGGAGGCCGCGGGCGTCTCCGCGGGCGTGGTGCG
>NZ_JAPSMD010000714.1 GCF_027856955.1 Falsiroseomonas oryzae
GGCGGAGTGAAGGCCATTCCCGCCGTCCTCGCCCGCCGCGCCGCGCTCGGCGCCGCGGCCGCCCTGGCGCTGCCCGGGCTGGCGCGCGCGCAGGCGCGCAGCCTGCGCTTCACGCTGGACTGGACGCTCTCCGGCTCCTCCGCCTTCGCACTGGCCGCGCAGCGCGCGGGCTTCTTCCGCGAGGAGGGGATCGAGGCCCGCATCACCCGCGGCTTCGGCTCCGGCCGGGTGCCGGTCGATCTCGGCGCAGGCACCGCCGACATCGGCTTCGGCGACTTCTCCGCCATGGCGCGCTTCGCGGCGGAGAACCCGCAGGCCGGCATGGTCTGCGTGCTCATGGTGTTCGACGGCCTGCCGCTCGTCGCCGTGGCGCGGGCCGATGGCCCGATCCGCACGCCGAAGGACCTGGAAGGCCGTCACATCGCCGCGCCCGAAGGCGATGCGGGCCGGCAGATGTTCCCGGTCTTCGCCGACTTCGCCGGCTTCAACGCGGCGAGCGTGCGCTGGACCAACGTCTCGCCCGAGCTGCGGGAGCCGATGCTGGTGCGCGGCCAGGTGGACGCCATCACCGGCTTCGTCAGCTCGGCCGTGCTCAGCCTCAAGGGCCTGGGCATGCCCCCGGAGCGGCAGGTGATCATGCGCTACCGCGACTTCGGCGTGCCGCTCTACTCCAACTGCCTGATGACCACGCGCCGCTTCGCGGAGGCCAATCCGGAGGTGGTGCGCGGCGCGGTGCGTGCCATCACGCGCGGCGTGCGCGCCATGGTCGCCGACCCCGCCGCCGCCACGCTGGCGGTGAAGGAGGCCGAGCCGCTGGTGGACCTGGCGCTCGAGACGGAGCGCGCGCGGCTGGTGGTGGCGGAGATGATCATGACCGACCACGTCCGCCGCAACGGCCTCTCCGCCGTGGACCGCGCGCGCATGGCGCAGGGGCTGGAGATCCTGGCGCGCGTCCAGCGCTTCCCGCGCCAGCCGACGCCGGAAGAGCTCTACACCGACGCCTTCCTGCCCGGCGCCGCCGACCGCGCAATCACCTGAGGCACGGAGCGGGCGACCGCCCGGCCAGGAGGCGTCACAGCTCCTTGCCGAAGCTCGGCGAGTCGCTGCTTTGCGCCCAGCCTTCGGCGCGGCTGACGCGCATCGCGTCGTTGAACCAGCCGACGAAGGTGTCGATGTGCCGGCCGGTTCCGATCGGGTGGCAGACCAGTTTCCAGCGGTTCGCCGGCCCGCTGTCCCGGCGCAGCGAGCCGGCATTGTAGGCGGCGGCGACCAGCGGCGGGTCGAAATGGGTGGAGGCCCGCTGGCTGGCGATATAGGCCGTGCCGGCATCGATCGACTTGGCGGGATCCAGCAGCTGGTGTCCCTGCAGCGAAGGCTCGCCCAGCGCGCCGCGCGCCGTCTTCACCAGCGTCTGCATCAGGCCCACGCTCTCGTCGTTGATCTGCGGCTCCGGCCGCCGCGCGGCGGGATCGCCGCGGCTTTCGGTGGCGATGGTCGCCACGATCAGTTCCACCGGCACGCCCCATTTGCGCGAGGCCGCCAGGCAGAGCTGGCCGTATTTGGACCAGATGTCCTTCACCGTCTTCGGCTCGCCCAGCGTGCCGCGCGCCGCCTCCCCTTCGAGCGCGATGCCCTCCGAGGTCAGCGCCCAGGCCACGCCATCCTCCTGCAGCTTGTGCAGCGTGGTCAGCTTCGGAAGTTCCTCCTTGAACAGCGAGGTGGAGGCCGGGCGCGCGCGTTCGGCGGCGGGCGCGATGGCGGCCGACACGGCGGCCTCCGGC
>NZ_JAPSMD010000715.1 GCF_027856955.1 Falsiroseomonas oryzae
AAGGCCGACGAGGCGTTCCACGCCGCGCTCTATGCCGCGGCCGACGTGCCGGGGCTGCGCGACCTGGTGCGCAGCCGCAGCGGGCACCTGGACCGGCTGCGCCGCCTGCACCTGCCGGAGCCCGGCAAGGCCGAGGCCGTGCTGGCCGAGCACGAGGCGCTGGCCGAGGCGATCCTGGCTGGCGACGCGGCGCAGGCGGAGGCCAGGCTGCGACGCCACCTCTCCGGCACCTTCGCCGAGGCCGAGCGCCTGCGCGCGGCGACGCCGCACTTCTTCGCGGATGCACCCGCGCGCTGAAACACCCGCAGCCCGGGATGGCGGTGCGCGCCGCCCCGATGGATGATCGGCGGCAGGGAGGGACCAGCCCCATGCCGCTCTACGAACTCGCCACGCTGTCCACAACGATCGGTGCGGCACCCAGGATGGCGCCCGCCATCGCGGCCTATTGCGGGGAAGGCGGCGGCACGCTGCTCGGCATCCTTGCCACCGAGATCGGCGCGCTGAACCAGGTGCTGGTGCTGCGCGGCTTCGCCGACGCCGCATCGATCCAGGCGGAGCGCGCCCGCGCGCAGTCCAGCGCCAGCCCCTTCGGCTGCGCGGAATGGCTGACCGGCCTGGCGATGGACACCTACGCCCCGCTGCCCTGGCTGCCGCCCGTGGAGCCCGGCGCGCGCGGGCCGATCTACGAGGTGCGGACCTATGTGACGAAGCCGCACGGCCTGGCGCCGCTGGTCGAGGCCTGGCGCGGCGCGCTGCCGGCGCGGCTGCCGCTCTCGCCGCTGCTGGTGGCGATGCACACGCTGGACGGGCCGACGCGCTTCACCCACATCTGGCCCTATCCCACCCTGAACGACCGCGCGGCAATCCGGACGGACGCCGTCTCGCGCGGGATCTGGCCACCGAAGGGCGGACCGGACGTGCTGACGACCGACATGCGCAGCTGGATCTGCCTGCCGCTGCCGGGTTCGCCGCTGTCCTGAACGACCTCAGGCGCCTGCCGGCTGCCGGACCTCGGACAGCACCCGCTGCAGCGTGGCGCGCGTGAAGGGCTTGGTCACGCAGTCGTCCATGCCGGCCTGGCGCGCCAGCGCGGCGAATTCCGCACCGGCCGCGGCGGTCAGGCCGACGATGCGCGTGGCGTGGTTGGGCCCGTTGCCGCCGCGGATCGCCCGCGTGGCCTCCAGCCCGTCCATCACCGGCATCTGCAGGTCCATCAGGATCAAGTCGAAGCGCGCGCCCGCGGCCCGTTCCACCGCCGCCGCGCCGTCCACCGCCAGGTCCGCCTGCGCGCCGGCAGCCTCAAGCATGGCACGGGCGACGAACTGGTTCGTGGCGTTGTCCTCGACCAGCAGCACGCGCAGCCCCGCCCCGGGCGCGTCCGACCGCGTCGCCGCCCCGGCGTCTCCCGGGCGCGACGCGGCCCCGCCGGCCATCAGGCGGGCCACCGCCTCGCGCAGCCGTCCAGGCAGCACGGGCTTGAGAAGCACGGCGTCGGCCAGCCCGTCGGCCTGCGCCTGCTGTACGATCGGCCCGCCCGAGGAGCAGATCAGGACCCTGGGGCGGGCGAGCGTTCCGTCCTGTCGCAGGGCGCGAGCGAGATCCGCGGCCTGGGTGCCGGGAAGGTGCCCGTCGATCAGCACCACGTCGAAGGCGCGCGCGGCCGACGCGGCCTGACGCAGCGCGGCGGTCGCCGCGGCCGCATCGGGCGCCGTCACGGCGTCTGCGCCCAGCGCGCGCAACTGGCGTTGCAGGATCTCGCGGCCGGGG
>NZ_JAPSMD010000716.1 GCF_027856955.1 Falsiroseomonas oryzae
GCGCAACCGGGCCAGCCCTTGGCGCTGCGCGCGGCCCCCGCCGTCTGCGCCGCGCTGGACGCGATGCCGGAGGCGCTGGCGCAATACGCCGCGGCCGCCGGCCGGGCGTTGCGCCTGGTGCCCGATGTGGCCGTGCCGCCCGGGCGCGAGTTGGTGGAGCCGCTGCGATGATGGAGCCGAAGCGAACCCGCCGCTGCCCGATCTGCGGCAAGGGGCCACTGGTGCCCAGCCAGCGCTTCTGCTCGGAACGCTGCGCGACGATCGACCTGGGGCGCTGGCTGTCCGGCGACTACGCCATCCCGGCGGAGGAGGAGCCACCGGAGGACGAGGGGGGTGGTGGACAGGGCTGAGCCCTTCCGCTACATCCCGCCGCCTCTGCCGGCCGGCCCCTCACGGGGCCGCAGCGATGGGCCCAGGTAGCTCAGTTGGTAGAGCATGCGACTGAAAATCGCAGTGTCGCTGGTTCGATTCCGGCCCTGGGCACCATTCCCCTCCCAACGACGACGGCACGAGCGCGGCGCTCATCCGCTTGTATCGTGACGCTTTTGTTGCAATAGGATGACACGATCCCCGGCGCCGCGGCGGCGGGCGCGTTGCGGCGCGCCGCTCCCGGTGACCGGGCCGTACGCCGCGACCGGGCCGCGACGCCCGGCGCAGCAGGGAGGGGAAGACAAACGATGCGATCTCGTCGCTGGCTGGGCGTGCTGGCACTCGGCGCGCCCTTGGCCTGGGCCGCGCCGGCCGCCGCGCAGGGGCAGCTCAATCTCTACTGCTCCGTGCAGATCGAGTGGTGCCAGGCCATCGCCACCAACTTCCAGCGCGACACCGGCATCCGCGTGAACATGACGCAGCGCGGATCGGGCGAGACGCTGGCCGCGATCCGCGCCGAGGGTCAGAACCCCCGTGGCGACGTGTGGTTCGGCGGCACCGGCGACCCGCATCTGGCGGCGGCCGAGGAGAACCTGACGCAGGCCTACGAGAGCCCGAACAATGCGCAGTTGCAGCCCTGGGCGCTGACCCAGTGGCGGCAGTCGAACCAGCGCGCGATCGGCGTCTATGCCGGCGCCATCGGCTTCGGCTTCAACACGGAACTGCTGGCCCGCAAGAACATCGCGCCGCCGACCTGCTGGGCGGACCTGCTGGATGCGCGCTTCCGCGGCGAGATCCAGGTGGCCAACCCGAACTCCTCCGGCACGGCCTATGTGATCATCGCGACGCTGGTGCAGATCATGGGTGAGGACCAGGCCTTCGCCTACATGCGGCGCCTGCATCCCAACGTGAACAGCTACGCGCGCAGCGGGACGGGTCCCATCAAGGCGGTGGCGCGCGGCGAGACCGGCGTCAGCCTGTCCTTCGTGCATGACGCGGTGACGGAGCGGAACGCCGGCTTCCCCGTGGCCTACAACACGCCCTGCGAAGGCACGGGCTACGAGATCGGCTCGATGTCGATCATCCGCGGCGCGCGGAACCTCACCCAGGCCCGGCGCTTCTACGACTGGGCGCTGACCGCGCCGGCGCAGCGGCTGGGCTTCGAGGCCGGCGGGCAGCTGCAGACGCCGTCCAACCGGGAGGCGCCGCTGCCGCAGGGCGCGCCCGACCTCTCGCAGATCCGGCTGATCGAGTACGACTTCGCGAAATACGGCCGCGCGGCCGAGCGGCGCCGGCTGATCGAGCGCTGGGACCGCGAGGTCGGCGCGCTGCCGCGCTGAGGCCCGGCCCGCGCCGGTGGCGCGGGCATCCGTCGTCACGGGCCGGCGCGTCGCCG
>NZ_JAPSMD010000717.1 GCF_027856955.1 Falsiroseomonas oryzae
CGAGGGCGGCGGCGACCGCCCGCGTGGCGACCGCCCGCGCTTCGATGGCCCGCCCCGCGGCCGCGACCGGGACGCCGACCGGGGCCCGCGGGAGTACCAGTCCGGCCCGAAGCCGGATTCGCCTTTTGCGGTCCTGGCGCAGTTGAAGCTGAAGAAGGACTGAGATGGCGGCGCCGGAGGCCGGGCCGAAGGGGGAGGACTCCTGGCAACGGCTCGACCTCTGGCTCTGGTGCGCGAGGCTGGCCAAGACGCGGTCCGAATGTGCCCGGCAGGTCGCGGCCGGCGCGGTGCGGCTCAACCGCCAGCCCACCGACAAGGCACATGCCCGGCTGCGCGTCGGCGACGTGCTGACGCTGGCGGCGCACGGGCGTGTGCGGGTCTGGCGGGTGGTGGCGCTGGCCGAGCGCCGCGGCCCGCCGGCCGAGGCGCGCACCCTCTACGAGGATCTCTCCGGCGACACGGCGTGAGGAGCCACCCGCCGGCTTGCGTTGTGCGGCGCGGCAGTCCAATCCTGTGACCGCCGGAGGCGGCCGCGCGGCAGCGCGGGCACCGGTGCTGAGCCGGAGGCGGAAGTGACCTACGTCGTCACCGAGAATTGCATCAAGTGCAAGTACATGGACTGCGTGGAGGTCTGTCCGGTGGACTGCTTCTACGTGGGCGAGAACATGCTGGTCATCCATCCGGACGAATGCATCGATTGTGGCGTCTGCGAGCCGGAATGCCCGGCCGAAGCCATCGTCCCGGATTCCGACGAGAAGGCCTCGGCGTGGCTGGAACTGAACCGGTCCTATTCGACGCAATGGCCGAATATCACCCGCAAGGGCGAGGCCCCGGCCGACGCGGATGAGTGGAAGGACAAGCCCGGCAAGCGGGACCTGTTCAGCCCGGAACCGGGTAAGCCCTGACGGCGGACGGCCGAGCGGCCGTCCCTTCCAACGCGCGAGACGGTCTCACCCCCCGAATCGGTGCGGGGGTGGCAATTTGCCGCGGATTGCATTATCTTTTCGACGGGATCGGGAACAGGGTCGGGCCCCGGGCGCTGGTTTGGGGTCAGGCTGGGCATTGCGGGTGCGGGGCGGCCCTCGACAGGTCTGCCAGGCTTCCTCCGTGCGGGAACGAGCCCTGCGACGGAGGGCCGGGGTCGCAGCAGCCCGGGAGCGCGAGCGGGACGCACAATGAAGGCAACCGCCCAATCGAAGAGTGGCCGGACCGCCAAGGGTACGGCCAGGCCCGCCAAGCCGGCTGCGAAGGCGGCCAAGCCTGCCGCCAAGGCCAAGCAGGTGGCGACGCCGCGTCGCAGCGCTGCGAAGCCGGCCCCGAAGTCGACCGCCAAGCCGACCGCTGCGAAGGCCGCGCATCGCCCGGCAACCAAGGTCGCGGCCAAGCCGAAGTCCGCGTCACGCCCGAAGACGGCAGCGCCGAAGCCCGCGGCGGCGAAGGCGCCGCCCGCCAAGGCCAAGGCGGCGACGAACCGGCCCGCGCCGAAGCCGCCCGCCCACAAGGCCGCGCCGGCCAGATCCGCGTCGCCCAAGGCCGCATCGACCAAATCCGCGCCACCCAGGCCCACGCCATCCAAGGCTGCGCCGCCGAAGCCTGTCGCCGGGCCCGCGCCGGCCGCCAAGGCGCAGCCGGCGAAGGTCGCGTCCGCAAAGGCGGAACAGCCAAGGCCGTCACCGCCCAAGGCGCCGGCCAAGGCCGAACAACCGAAGGCCGCGACGCCCAAGGCAGCACCTGCCGCCCCGGCACCGGCCAAGGCGGC
>NZ_JAPSMD010000718.1 GCF_027856955.1 Falsiroseomonas oryzae
CGACCTTCGGCGAGCGCAATCCGGAGACCGCCGCGGTCGCTGCCGCGGTGTTCGGCACGCAGGGCTTGGCCGGCGCGCTCGGCATCTCCGGCCCGCGCGCGCGCATCGCCGCCCGCGCCGACGAACACCGCGACCTGGTGGCGCGCGCCGCCGCCGACCTCACACGCCGCCTCGGCGGCGATTTTGCCCCGCGCCGGTCCGGCGACGACCTGGGAGCCCCGTCATGACCTCGCCCACCCCGCTCAAGGGCCTGAACGTCGTCGAGTTCACCCACATGGTCATGGGCCCGACCGCTGGCATGGCGCTGGCCGATCTCGGCGCCTCGGTGGTGAAGGTGGAGCCCGCGCCGGACGGCGACACGACGCGCCGCCTCACCGGCTCCGGCACCGGCTTCTACCCGGCCTTCGGCCGCGGCCGGCGCAGCCTGGCGGTGGACATGAAGACGCCGGAGGGCATGGCACTGGTGAGGAAGCTCCTCGCCCGCGCCGACGTGGTGATCGAGAACTTCCGCCCCGGCGCCATGGCGAAGCTCGGCCTGGGCTATGCGCAGCTCAGCGCGGAGAATCCGCGGCTGGTCTACTGCTCCTGCAAGGGCTTCCTGCCCGGCCCCTACGAGCACCGCACCGCGCTGGACGAGGTGGTGCAGATGATGGGCGGCCTGGCCTACATGACCGGGCTGGAGGGCCGGCCGCTGCGCGCCGGGTCCAGCGTGATCGACATCATGGGCGGGCTCTCCGCCGTCGTCGGCATCCTCGCCGCGCTGCGCGAACGGGAAACCACGGGCAGGGGCGGCGAGGTGCAGGCCGGCCTGTTCGAGACGGTGGCCCTGCTGATGGCCCAGCACATGGCGCAGACCCGCATCACCGGCACCGCGCCCCCGCCCATGTCCGTCCGCACGCCGGCCTGGCCGGTCTACGACGTGTTCGACACGTCGGATGGCGGCCAGGTCTTCGTCGGCGTCGTCACCGACACGCAATGGCCCGCCTTCTGCGCCGCCTTCGGCCTGCAGGACCTGGCCGAGGACCCGACGCTCGCCACCAAGAACCAGCGGGTGCAGAGCCGCGCCCGCACCCTGCCGCGCATCGCCGCAGCGCTGCGCGGCTGGACCAAGCCAGCGCTGATGGCGAAGTGCGAGGCGCTCGGACTGCCCTTCGCGCCCATCGGCAGGCCCGCCGACCTCTTCGACGACCCGCACCTGACCGGCAGCGGCGGGCTGGTGCCGGTCACCCTGCCCGATGGCCGCATGACGGCGCTGCCCGCCCTGCCCGTCAGCCTGGACGGCGCCCGCCCCGGCGGCACCGGCGATCTGCGCCCGCCCGGCGCGGATGGCGCGGCGATCGCGGCGGAGCTGGGCTATTCGGCGGACGAGATCGCCGCGCTGCGGGAGAAGCGCATCATCACGGGCTGATGCGCCCTGCATGCGGGGCGACCCGATTCAGACCTCCGGGCCTGGCGTCCCTGCGGTCATCGGGGCGCCTCACCCGTCGATGAACACCGGCACGCGCGAATCGCGCAGCAGGCGGTGCGTCGTGCTGCCCGCCAGCAGCCGCATCAGGCTCGAGCCGCCGAAGGCGCCCATCACTATCAGCCGCGCGCCGATCCCCTCCGCCTCCGCCACCAACAGCTCCGCCGCGTCGCCGCCGACGATGGGCAGCGGCTCCGCGGCCAGGCCGTGCCGGCGCAGGATGGCCGCGCCCTCCTCGGCCAGCGCCAGCGCGTCCTCGCGCGCGCCGGCCACCGCGGCCACCCGCA
>NZ_JAPSMD010000719.1 GCF_027856955.1 Falsiroseomonas oryzae
CGCCGGGGCGGGGCGCGCGGGCGGCGTGCCGGCCGGGCGCGGGCCCGCTGGACGGCCGGGCTGCAGCGGGATGGCGATGGAGGCCTGGATCTCCTGCAGGCGCTCGGTCTCGGGCACCATGCCGAGGATCGGCGCGACGCTGCGGATCACCATGCCGGCCGCCGGCGCGGCCACCCAGCCCGCCGTCGCATAGCCCATGCTGCGGGCATTCGGCTTCGGCTCGTCCACCATCACGTAGATCGCGTAGCGCGGCGCGTGCATCGGGAAGGCGCCGACGAAGGCGGCGATGCGCTTGTTCTCCAGGTAGCCGCCGCGCGGCCCGGTCTTCTGCGCGGTGCCGGTCTTGCCGCCGACGAAATAGCCGGGCACGTCGGCGCCCTTGGCGGATCCCTCGGTCACCGCCACGCGCATCAGCCGGCGCATCGTTTCCGACGTGCGCTCGCTGACCACGCGCGTGCCCTCGACGGCCTCGCCGGGCGGCCGCGCCATCAGGGTCGGGCGGCGCAGGATGCCGCCATTGGCCAGGGCCGAGGCGCCGGTGATGACGTGCAGCGGCGTGACCGAGATGCCGTGGCCGAAGCCGATGGTCATGGTGTTGATCTCGCGCCAGTCCTGCGGGCGGGGGATCAGCGGCAGCGCCACCTCCGGCAGTTCCAGCTGCAGGCGCGAGCCCATGCCCATGCGCACCATGAACTCGCGATGCCGCGTGGTGCCGATCGCGGCCGCCATGTGGGCGGAGGCGAGGTTCGAGGAGTAGGCGATGATCTCCGGCAGGGCGAGCCAGCGGTTCTTGCCGCGGAAGTCGTTGATCTCGTGCCGGCCGATGCGGATCGGCCGCGACGCGTCGTAGCCGTTCCAGACGTTGATGATGCCGAAGTCGAGCGCCGCGGCAGCCGTGAACAGCTTGAAGGTCGAGCCCGGCTCGTAGACGCCGACGGTCGCGCGATTGAAGCGCGGGTTGTTGGCCTGCTCCTCCCGCGTCAGCGGCCGGTCCTCCCGCCTCACCTGGTCGGAGAGGTCGAAATCCGGCAGGCTGACCATGCCCAGCACCTCGCCGGTGTGCACGTCCATCAGGATGCCGGCGCCGCCGATGCCGTTGAACTCGCTGATCGCGCGCTGCACGGCGTCGCGCAGCGCGAGCTGCACGCGCACGTCGATCGAGAGCCGCAGCGAATCGCCGCGGCGGCTGCGCAGCCGCTCGTCGAAATACTTCTCGATGCCGGCGATGCCGTTCCCGTCCACGTCCACGCCGCCCAGGATGTGCGCGGCCGACCGGCCCTGCGGATAGGCGCGGCGCTCGGCCTGCTCGAAGTAGAGGCCGGGGATGCCGAGCGAGTTCACCGCCTGCTGCTCGCGCGGGGTGAGTGCCCGGGCGATGTAGGCGAATTGCCGCTCGCCGGAGAGGCGCAGGGTGACGCGCTCGGGGTCCAGCTGCGGCAGCACGCGGGCGAGGCGGCGCGCCACCGCCGCCGGCTCCTGGATCTCGCGCGGGTTGGCGTAGAGCGCGGTGACCGGCAGGGAAACGGCCAGGATCTCCCCGTTGCGGTCGGTGATGACGCCGCGCTGCGGCTGGTGCTCCGGCGGGCGCGCGGCCGCGGCCATGGCCTGCAGCCGGCGCGGCTCCGCCGGATCCACCACCATGCGATGGGCCAGGCCGACGGCGACGGCGCCGAACAGCACCCCGAAGCCCGAGGCCGCCAGCACCAGCCGCGTGCGCGAGCGCTGCAGCAGCGCGCGCCGCGCCAGCTC
>NZ_JAPSMD010000720.1 GCF_027856955.1 Falsiroseomonas oryzae
GTCGCCGCCGCGATCCTCGCGCACGATGAACTCGATGGCGGTGCCCTGCGTCACGCCGCGCTCGATGGCGGAGCCGGCGAGCCCGCCCAGGATCGCGCCGCCCAGCCCGGCCAGCGCGTTGGACCGCCAGTCGCCGCCGATGAAGCTGCCGGCCACGCCGCCCGCCACCGCGCCGCCGAGGGCTCCGGCCGTGCCGGTGCCGGCGACCTGGACGGGGCGGGTGCCGACGATCGTGCCGAAGGAGACGCTGGCCGCGCCGCCGAGGGCATAGGGCGAGACGGTGCTGCCGGTGTTCGCTGGCGCGCAGGCCGGCACCCCGGCCAGCAGCGCCAGCGCGGCGAGAAGGGAAAGGCCTGGCCTGTAAACGCGCATCTCGTATCGGTCCTCCACGCACCGGCAGGCGAGGCCATCGCGCTGTGGCGGGCCTGCCGGGTTGATCAGCCCATGATGCACCGTTTCGAGATGGCAGGCGAACGGCGCTGGCTGCCACGGTTCCGCCCAGATCCGCTGCTGGACTCTGGCAGCCCTGAGGGGCTAGGGGTTTAGGTGTTGACGTTGTGTTGCTGCCTCAGGGCGCAGGCCGGCTCGGGTCGCGCTCCGGCAGCGAGATATGACTAGCGTGCCTGAACGACGGGACGGATGTCGGGCTTGGCCTGGGGCGGGGTTGCCGGAGGGGACGGCAGCAGCGCCCGGGGGGGCGGGCCTCGGAAACCGGATCCCGGCAACCGACGGAGTTCGAGCATGACCCGGTCCCGGCCTGCGCGGAGCGGCACGGCATCGCTGGCGCGGCGGACCCGCCCACTGGCGGCCTGCCTGGCGCTGGGCCTGCTCGCCGCCTGCGGCAGCACCCAGCAGGCGACCCGCCAGGCGAGCGTCAACAGCGAATGGCCTCGCCCGACCAGCTACGACCCGCCCGGGCCGCCGCATGATCCCTGGGGTCCCTACATCCAGCAGGCCTCCCGCCGCTTCGACGTGCCGGAGCGCTGGATCCGCGAGGTGATGCGCCAGGAATCCGGCGGCCGCGTCAGCGCCACCTCCCGCGTCGGGGCGATGGGGCTGATGCAGGTGATGCCCGGCACCTATGCCGAGCTGACGCGCCGCTACGGGCTGGGCGGCGATCCCTACCACCCCTGGGACAACCTGATGGCCGGCACGGCCTACATCCGCGAGATGTACGAGCTCTACGGCGCGCCCGCCTTCCTCGCCGCCTACAATGCCGGGCCGCGCCGGCTGGAGGACTATCTCTGGGGCAACCGCGGCCTGCCGAACGAGACGCGCAACTACGTCGCCCGCATCGGGCCCCGCATCGCCGGGGTGAGCCCGAACCGCCGCGCCGCGCCGGAGGTCTATGCGGCGGCCGAGATCCCGCTCGACATCCCGGCCGGCCCGCGCCGCGGCGACGCCGCCACCATGCTGGCGCTGCGCGACCAGCGGCGTTCGGCGGATCCGGGCATCCGTGTGGCGCAGCTGCCGCCGGGCCCGGTGGTGCGCATGGAGCCGATCCCGGACGGCAGCACCTTCGCCGCCTCGCCGGAGCCGGCACGCACGCAGATCGCGTCGGCCGGTCCGGTGGTGGCGATGGCGCCAGTGGCGAGCCTGGGCGACTTCCAGACGCGCATGGAGCCGATTACCAGCCCGGGCGACCAAGTGATGCGGATGGAGCCGGTGGTCAGCCCCGGCGATCCGGGCACGATCCGTGCCGAGCCCCTGGCGCCGCCGCCGGCGGCACGTCCGGCGCCGCCCGCCGC
>NZ_JAPSMD010000721.1 GCF_027856955.1 Falsiroseomonas oryzae
GGTCGAACAGGCTGTCCGCGCCCGCCGCGCCGGCGGCGTCGCGCAGCCCGCCCGGCGCGGGCGGCGCTGCGGACTGCGCGCGGGCGCGCTCCGAGCTGTCGATCTCGTAGCGGAACTCCTGCTCGGTCAGCGTGATCTGCACCTTGGAGCGCAGCGGCACGCCGCCCGGGGAGAAGTAATCGAAGGTCTCCTGGTACTGCGTGATCAGCCCATTGAAGACGATGCTGCCCCACCGGAACTGCACGCGCTTCGGCGCGGGCTGGCGGTTCCGGCCGCCACCGCCGCCACCGCTGCCACCCTGGCGGCTCTCCGCGGCCTGGATCAGCAGCGCGAGCGGGCGCGTGCGCAGCCGGACGTCCAACTCCTCCTCGTCCAGCGGGGTGCGGCCATCCTCGCCGTCGCGCGGGCGGGTGCTGTCGAACACCGCCTCGAACGACAGCGTCGCAGTGGAGGCGCCGACATTCTGCACCTGCTGCCGCCCCTGCCTCGCGCGGTCGCGCGACTGGCCGGCGCTGGTCTTGAGCGTCAGCGTCTCCGGGTTGAAGTCGAAGGGCACCGCCTGGTCGTCCAGCGTGTTGCGCCCGGCGTCGTCGAAAGGCGTGATGGAGGCGCGGCGGAAGCGGGCGGTCATGGCCCTTCCTCCCGCATCAGGCCTTCATGCGCGATGTGGAGCTCCTCGATCGCGACCTCGCGCGCGCTGCCGGCCGACAGGTCGGCGGACCTCACCTTGGTGACCAGACCACGGGTGAAGGACCAACTGGCGCGCGGCTCCCCGCCCTCGCCCTCCGGCCCGAAGACGGTGACGGCGCCGGAGACGTAGGGCAGGGGGAAGGTGCCGTCGGTGCAGCGTCGGATCCAGGCCCAGAAGGCGTCGTCCAGCGTGACGCCGCGCTTGAGCACCAGCGGTGGGGAGCTGACCTTGCCCGCCAGCTGCCGCACGCCCGCGTTGTAGCCGCCCTCGCGCAGCGCCTGCATCTCGATGTTGAGCTCGAGGCCACTCACCTCGCTGAAGGCGCCGCGCGCGGCATGCGGGCTGCCCTGCGCCAGCCCCTCGTCGCCGCCGAAGCCGGAGACGGTGACCTCCACTGCGAAGTTGAAGCGGGTGAGGAAGGCCTCGCTCATGGCCCCTCCGCCTCCAGCGGTGTGCCGGCGCCGGCGCGGACCAGGCGGAACACGATGAACTCCGCCGGCACCGCGGGCGCCACGCCGACCAGCAGCACCACCTGACCGGCATCGCGCGCCGATTGTGTGGTGGTGGTGGCGTCGCAGCGCGTGAAATAGGCCTCCCGCGCCGTGCGCCCGGCCAGCGCGCCGGCGTCGTAGGCCGCGCGCAGCCGCTGGTTCGCCGCGCGCACCAGCGCGTTCCACAGCGCCGGCCCGTTCGGCTCGAAGGCGGCCCAGGCGAGGTCCAGCGCCAGCTGCAGCTTCAGCCAATCCACCAGCCGCCGCACGGAGAGATGCGTCCAGTCGCGGTCCAGCGCGGTGGTGCGACTGCCCAGCAGCATCAGCCCGCGCTCGGTCGGGCGGATCAGATCCACCCGCTCCTCGTGCAGGAATCCCGCATCGGGCAGTCCGGGGTCGTCGGCCAGCGCGAAGGCGCTGCGCACGGGCTGGTTGGCCGGCGCGCTCCAGGGATGGCCGGCGGCCTCCGTCCGCGCCGCGATTCCGCCGGCGGCGGCGGCAGGCGGCAGCAGCACGGGCGCCGCGCGCGCATCGGCCGCGTCAGGCGCCAGCCGCCAGGG
>NZ_JAPSMD010000722.1 GCF_027856955.1 Falsiroseomonas oryzae
CGGCCGGCGCGTCCGGGCGGCCGCGGCCGAAACCCGCAGCGAAGACCGGGTGGCCGGCCGCCGCCAGCCGCGCGCCGAAGCCCTCCTCCCACACCCAGGGCCCGCAGGCCGCGCCGTGCAGCAGCAGAAGGGCCGGCGCACGCGGACGCGGCGCGGGCGGATCCCAGGCCAGCATCGTGCCGCGTTCGAAGCGCAGGGGGACGGGATCCGGCGGGCGCATCGGCCGATGGTGGCGGCGCGCGCCGTCGGCGGCAACCGGCATGGCGGACGCATCCGGCCCATGCGAAGCTGCTGCGATGCACCACGGCCCCGACGCGATGGTGGCGACAGTCGTCGCCTGCATCCTGCTCGCCTTCCTGCTGGGCGCGGCGGCGCGCGCGCTGCGGTTGCCGGCGCTGGTCGGCTACATCGCCGCGGGCGTGCTGGTCGGGCCCCACACCCCGGGTTTCGTCGCCGACCGCAGCATGGTCACGCCGATGGCCGAGCTCGGCGTCGCGCTGCTGCTATTCGGCGTCGGCCTGCATTTCCGCGCCCGCGACCTGATGGCCGTCTGGCGCGTGGCGGTGCCGGGCGCCGTGCTGCAGATCGCGCTGGCCGGCGGGCTGGGCGCCTGGGTGGGCTCCGGCCTGCTCGGCCTCTCGGCCGGCCCGTCGCTGGTCTTCGGCCTGGCGCTGGCGATCTCCTCCACCGCCGTCGCCACCAAGACGCTGGAGGAGCGCGGCCGGCTGGGCGGGGAGGCCGGGCGGATCGCGCTGGGCTGGCTGGTGATGCAGGACCTGGTCGTGGTGCTCGCGCTGGTGCTGGTGCCCTCGGTCGCGGGCGTGGCGCCGGGTGGCGGCGCGATCGCGGTCGCGGTCGGCGAGGCGGTGCTGGAACTCGCCGCCTTCGCCGTGGTCATGGCGCTGTTCGGCCGGCGCGCGCTGCCCTGGCTGCTGGTGCGCGTCGCCCGCGGCGGCTCGCGCGAGCTGTTCACCCTGGCCGTGCTGGCCATCGCGCTCGGCGTCGCCTTCCTGGCGGCCACGCTGTTCGGCGTCTCCTTTGCGCTCGGCGCCTTCTTCGCCGGCGTGGTGCTGGGCGAATCCGATGTCGGCCACCAGGCCGCGGCAGAGGCGACGCCGCTGCAGCGGATCTTCGCGGCGATCTTCTTCGTCTCCGTCGGCATGCTGCTGGACCCGGCGGCGGCGCTGGCCCAGCCGCTCGCCTCGGTGGCCGCCACACTCTCGGTGGTAGTCGCCATCGCCGGCGGCACGCTTTGCCTGCTGCTGCTGCTCCGCGTGCCGCCGCGTGTCGCCACCACCGTCGCCGGCGCGCTCGGCCAGATCGGCGAGTTCTCCTTCCTGCTGGTGGAACTGGCCGTGGCGCGCGGCGTGCTGCCGGATGCCGTGCGCGGGCCGGTGCTGGTCGCCGCGGTCGCGACCATGATCCTCACCCCGCTTCTGCTGCGCGGAACGGAGGCGCTGGCGCCACGGCTGGAACGCTCCGCCCGCCTGGCGTGGTGGCGCGGCGAGCGGCGGCCGCGGCTTTCCCTCTCCCCGGTCGCGCCGGAACTCGCCGGACATGCGGTGGTGGTCGGCACCGGCCGCGTCGGCGCCGTGGTCGTCCGGGCGCTGCGCCTGCACGGCCGACCGGTGGTCGCCGTGGAGGATGACCGCGCCGCGGCGGAACGCCTGGCCGCGGAGGGCGTGCCCGTGGTGTGGGGCGACGCCACGCGGCCCGAGGTGCTGGAAGCGGCCGCGCTGGAG
>NZ_JAPSMD010000723.1 GCF_027856955.1 Falsiroseomonas oryzae
CCGTCAGCAGCCGCCGCCCGTCGCCGGGCGCCAGCGCGCGCGCATGGCCGTGCGAGGGCCGCAGCGCGCCGCGGCGGATGGCGCGCAGCCCCAGCAGGATGGCCAGCACCGCCACCACCGCGCCGTGGAAGCCCGGCACGATGCCGGGTGCGGTCAGGCCCGTATGCGACTGCTCCACGAAGGTCGGCATGCGCAGCGCCAGCGCCACCACGCCCAGCCCGAAGGCCAGCAGCACCGCCGCGGTGTAGAGGTCGGCCCGCGGCGGCAGCGGCGCGCGGTCGCCGGAGAAGGGCGAATGCGCGCCCTCCTCCACGGCGCGTTCCGTCAAAGCCGCTGGATCCCCAGCGTGTCGGGGCTGACGCGCGCGGTGCCGCCGTCGAAGTAGAGCCACGCGGTCTGGCGCACCATCTTCCACGCCTCGTCGAAGGCCTCCTGCCCGCTGATCGGCGTGAACAGCGCGGCGCGCTGCGCGGCGTAGTCCTTCAGGCGCTGGCTGTTGGCGATCTTCTCGCGCCACACCTGCGTGACGGTGTCCACCACGGTCTGCGGCACGCCCTTCGGGCACCAGACGCCGAAGTAGTTCAGCGGCGCCGGCATGTTCGGCAGCCAGCGGCGCACCGAGGGGATCTCGCCATGGCCCTGCAGCGTCACCGGCTGCTCGGCCTGCACCGCCAGCGGGATCAGGCGGCGCGCGCGGATCATCTCCGCCGCTTCCACCAGCAGCACCGCGCCCAGCGGCGTCTCGCCGCTGACGGTCGCGATCATCGCGGGGTTGCCGCCATCATAGGTGGCGTGGCGATACTGGATGTTGGTGGCCGCGCGCACCGCGGACATCATGTTGTGCCCGGCGGAGCTGACGCCCGCTGTCGCCACGGCCAGGCTCGCGCCGCGCGCGCGGAAGGCTTCCATCGCCGCGCCGAAGTCGCGGATGCCGGCCTGCGGATTGGCCACCAGGATGTTCACGTTGGCCACCGCGAAGAACAGGTTCCAGTCCTGCAGCTGCGTGTCCAGCAGCCCGAGCACCTTGTAGCAGCCGACATCGACCGCCGCGCCGGCGGCCCAGGTCATGCCGTCCTTCGCCGCTTCCAGCGCGTTGCGCGTGCCGATGGAACCCGAAGCGCCGGGCTGGTTCACCACCACGAAGCGCTGGCCGAGCGCCGCTTCCAGCTCGGCGGCGACGATGCGCGCCATCTGGTCGGTGGAGCCGCCCGCCGCCCAGGGCACGATGATCGTCACCGGCCGGTCCGGCCGCCAGGCCGCGCCCTGCGCGCGCGGCAGCGCGGGCAGGGCGAGGGTTGCCGCGGTCGCGGCCATCAGGGTCCTGCGCGTGGTGCTCATCTCGTCGTCCTTCCCCTTTGCGGCCGACGTAACCCGCCGGTTACCGCGGATGGTGCTGCGAGCGGAAAACAGCGTCAACCGAACAGCGTCAGCCGAACTCCGGCCCGGCCATCGCGACCAGGCGTGCGGTGAGGCCGGGCGGCGCGGCCCCGCGCACCATGCGGGTGAAGGGGCGCAGCCGCTCGCCTCCCGCGCGGTCCACCGCGGCGATCACCGATGCGGCGTCGTCCGCCAGATCGAGGATCGCCGGGCCGCCGATCGCGCGCTGCGCCGCGGCGAGCAGCGCCAGCGCGGTGTCCGGATCCTTCGCCACGACCGGCCCGATCTGCGGTGCGCGCACGCCGTCGCGGCCCAGCGCGAAGCCGCTGCCATCCTCGGCCACCCAGGCCGCCGCCGGCAGGC
>NZ_JAPSMD010000724.1 GCF_027856955.1 Falsiroseomonas oryzae
CCGCCGTGCCCGCCGCCGCCGCGGCCGCCCGCGCGGGCGCGGCGCCGGTGGTGCTGCTCTCGCCGGCCTGCGCCAGCTTCGACCAGTTCTCCGGCTTCGATGCGCGCGGCGACAGATTCCGCGCTCTGGTGCGCGGCCTGATCGCGGACGAGTTCGGGAGGGCCGCCTGATGGCCGTCTCCCGCGCCGACACCTCCACCCTCGGCCGCTGGTGGTGGACGATCGACCGCTGGACTCTGGCGGCGCTGCTTGCGCTGGTCGGCTTCGGCTACGTGATGATGCTGGCGGCCTCGCCCGCGGTGGCGGAGCGCATCGGCGCCTCCTCCCGCAACATGTTCTTCGTCCGCCAGATCGTCTATCTGGCCGCGGCGACGGCGGTGATGATCGCGGTCTCCATGCTGTCGATCCGCCAGGTGCGGCTGCTGGGCTGGGTCGGGCTGGCCGGCTCGTTGCTGCTGGTGGCGGCGACGCTGGTGATCGGCGTGGAGATCAAGGGCGCGCGGCGCTGGCTGGCCCTGCCGGGCATCGGCTCGCTGCAGCCCTCGGAATTCCTGAAGCCCTGCTTCGCCATCGTCGCCGCGTGGCTGATCGCCGAGGGGAAGGTGAACCGGCGGCACGGCGCGACGCTGCTGGCGATCGTGCTGTTCCTCGGCATCGCGGCGCTGCTGAAGGGGCAGCCGGACATCGGCATGCTGCTGGTGATCACCGCCGTCTTCTTCGCGCAGTTCTTCGTCGCCGGGCTGAACCTGTTCGTGGTGGGCTTCGTCGGCGCGCTGGGCATCGCGGGCGCGGTGCTGGCCTATACGCTGTTCCCGCATGTGCAGTCGCGCGTGCACCGCTTCCTGGACCCCGCGGCCGGCGACAACTACCAGGTGACGGTGGCGCTGGAGGCCTTCGGCCATGGCGGGCTGCTGGGCCGCGGGCCCGGCGAGGGGCGCGTCAAGAACGTGCTGCCCGACGCCCATGCCGACTTCGTCTTCGCCGTGGCGGGCGAGGAGTTCGGGCTGGTGGTCTGCTTGCTGATCCTGGCGCTCTTCGCCTTCGTCGTGGTGCGCGGCATGGTGCGTCTGCTCGGCGAGACGGACCTGTTCGTGATGCTGGCCTCGGCGGGGCTGCTGACCCAGTTCGGGCTGCAGGCCTTCGTCAACATGGCCTCCTCGCTGCACCTGATCCCGACGAAGGGGATGACGCTGCCCTTCGTGAGCTATGGCGGATCCTCCGTGCTCGCGATCGCGATGGGGATGGGCATGCTGCTGGCGCTGACGCGGCGCCGGCTGTCCCGTCTCGAGGAGGAGAGATGATGCGGGGCCCCGCGGCACGCCCTGTCGTCATCGCCGCCGGCGGCACCGGCGGGCACCTGTTCCCCGCCGAGGCCCTGGCGGCAGAGCTGGTGGCGCGCGGCGAGCGCATCGCGCTGATGACCGATGCGCGCAGCGCCGCCTATGAGAGCCCGGCCTTCGGCAATGCCGAGCGCTTCGTACTGAAAGGCTCTGGCCTGGCCGGGCGCGGCGCGAAGGCGGCGGCGCAGGGCGCACTGGCACTGGCCGCCGGCACGCTGGAAGCGCGCCGCATCCTGAACCGGCTGGATGCGGCCGCGGTGATCGGCTTCGGCGGCTATCCCTCGGTGCCGCCGATCCTGGCCGCGCGCACCCTGCCGCGCGCCCGCCGGCCGGCGACGGCGCTGCACGAGCAGAACGCCGTGCTGGGCCGCGCCAACCGGCTGCTGG
>NZ_JAPSMD010000725.1 GCF_027856955.1 Falsiroseomonas oryzae
CGCCACGCCTCGCAGGCATGGTCGCGGTCCACCGCGTGCGCCCAGGTGACGCGCAGCAGCGGCGTGCCGCAGGGCGTCTCCGTCACCGGCGGCTGCGCGCGCGCCGGCGGCGCCGCCAGCAGCAGCGCCGCCAGCAGCCATCGCCGCATCATGCCGTCAGGCCGCGCCGCGCAGCATCCGGATGATGCCCGAGAAGTCGGTTCCCCCACCGCCGGCCTCGAGGAACGCCTGGTAGAGCTCCAACGCCTTGGCGCCCATCGGCGTTGCCGCGCCGGTCTCCGCCGCCGCCTGCGCCGCCAGCCCCAGGTCCTTCGCCATCAGCGCGGCCGAGAAGCCGGGCGCGTAGTCGCGGTTTGCGGGGCTGCCGGGCACCGGGCCGGGCACCGGGCAATAGGTCGTCAGGCTCCAGGATTGGCCCGACGACTTCGACGCCACGTCGAACAGCGCCTGGTGCGACAGGCCGAGCTTCTCCGCCAGCACGAAGGCCTCGCAGGTCACGATCATGGTCGCGGCCAGGATCATGTTGTTGCAGGCCTTCGCCGCCTGCCCCGCGCCGGCCTCGCCGCAATGGATCGCGGCGCGGCCCATCTGCTTCAGGATGGGCTCGGCCTGCGCGAAGGCCGGCTGCGGCCCGCCCACCATGAAGGTCAGCGTCGCCCCTTCCGCCCCCATCACGCCGCCCGAGACCGGAGCGTCCAGGAAGGCGCGGCCGCTGGCGGCCGCCACCTCCCGCGCCGCGGCAACGTCGATGGTGGAGCAGTCCACCAGCACGGCATCAGGTCGGCTCGCCGCCGCCATCCTGCCGCCGCCCAGCCAGGCGTCGCGCACATGCTGGCCGGCCGGCAGCATGGTGAAGACCAGGTCGGCATCGCGCGCCGCGTCCGCCGCGCTGCCGACCGGTGCCGCGCCGGCGGCGGCGCAGCGCGCCACCAGGTCCGGCACCGTGTCGAAGACCGCGACCGCGTGCCCCGCCTTCACCAGGTTGCGCGCCATCGGCCCGCCCATGTTGCCGAGCCCGACGAAGCCGATCCGTGCCATGGCGCGTCCTCCATCCCTTGCTTTCGGGAGGGAAGCGCGCCGGGTCCCACCCGGCAAGCCGGGCCATGCGCCCATCGCGGGTGGCGTCATCCGGCCGGCTCGACTATCTCGCGCCGGTCATGCGCGCTGCCCTCGTCCTCCTGCTGCCGCTCGCCCTCGCCGCCTGCGGGCCCCGCTTCTCGCCGGATGCCTATTCCACCCGCGCCGTCCAGCAGATGAACCGGGTGGAGCAGGGGGTGGTGATCGGCCGGCGGTCTGTCGCGGTGCAGATGGAGGGCACGACCGGCGCGGCGACGGGCGGGGCGGCGGGCGGCATCATCGGCTCCCAGGCGCCGGGCGGGAACATGGCGGGCGCCATCGGCGCGGTGGGCGGTGCGCTGGTCGGTGGGCTGTTCGGCTCCGCGGCGGAACGCGTGGTCGGCGACACGACCGCCTACGAATACATCGTGCGCAAGGCGGATGGCGAACTGGTCTCCGTGACGCAGCGTGACGAGACGGCGCTGGAGATCGGCGCGCGCGTGCTGGTGATCGGCGGCAGCCAGGCGCGGATCGTGCCCGACTACACCGTGCCGGAGGCGCCCCCCGCGACCAGCACCCCGACGCCCGGCCCAGCCGCGCCGCCGGCGGAGCCGCCCGCGCCGACCCCCCCAGCCCCGGCGGAGCCAGCTGGCGCG
>NZ_JAPSMD010000726.1 GCF_027856955.1 Falsiroseomonas oryzae
GCACCGCGCTGGCCCGCGCGCAGGCGGTGCGCCAGGCGCTGGTGGACGGCGGCATCGAGGAGACGCGGATCGACCTGCGCGCCCTCGGCCGCACGCCGGCGGCGCTGGACTGCGCCGACGTGCTGCCGCCCGAGGCACCGCGCAGCGGCCAGCAGCGATAGGGCGGACAGGATGACAAGCCCCACCCTCTTCCTCTGGCGGATGCTCGGCTTCCTGGCCGCGGTCGCGCTGCTGACCGGGCTGCTCTCGGCCGAGCTGACGCAGGCCTTCGCGGCGAACGTGCTGCTGAACGCCACCATCCTGGTGGTGCTGCTGGCCGGCATCGCCTGGAACATCCGCCAGGTGCTGCTGCTGACCAAGGAGGTCGAGTGGCTGGAGGCGTTCCGCAACCCGGTCGCCGGCGCGCCCTCGCGCCCGCCGCCGCGGCTGCTGGCGCCGATGGCGAGCATGTTCTCCTCCCGCCGGTCGGAACGGCTGCAGCTCTCGGCGCTGGCGATGCGCAGCGTGCTGGACGGCATCGCGGCGCGGCTGGACGAGACGCGGGAGCTCTCGCGCTACGCCACGGGGCTGCTGATCTTCCTCGGGCTGCTGGGGACGTTCTGGGGGCTGCTGCTGACGATCGGCAGCGTGTCGAACGTGATCAACGACATGAGCGTGGGCACAGGCGACATCACCACGCTGTTCAACCAGCTGAAGGCGGGGCTGGCGGAGCCGCTGCGCGGCATGTCCATCGCCTTCTCGTCCAGCATGCTGGGCCTGGCGGGGGCGCTGGTGCTGGGCTTCCTCGATTTGCAGACGGGCCAGGCGCAGAACCGCTTCTACGGGGAGCTGGAGGACTGGCTGGCGGGGGCCACGCGGCTCTCCTCCGGCGCGCTGGGCGGCGAGGGCGAGGGCTCGATGCCCGCCTATGTCCAGGCGCTGCTGGAGCAGTCGGCCGAGAACATGGACGAGCTGCAGCGCAGCATGGCGCGCAACGAGGAAGGCCGCGCGACGGCCAACCAGGCGCTGATGACGCTGACCGAGCGGCTGTCCGTGCTGGCCGACCAGATGCGCGCGTCCCAGGTGCTGATGAGCCGCATGGCGGAGGCGCAGGCGCAGCTGCAGCCCACGCTGGCGCGGCTGGCCGATGCCGCGGGCACCGGCGCGATGGACGAGGCCACGCGCGCGCATATCCGCAACCTGGAGCTCTACCTCGCCCGCATCCTGGAGGAGATGACCCAGGGCCGCATGCAGGCCACGACGGAGATCCGCAACGAGATCAAGGTGCTCGCCCGCACCATCGCGGCGCTGGCGGAAGAGCCGCGGCAGTGAGGGACTAGCGCCGCATGGCGATCGGGCGGAAACGCCGGGAGCGCGGCGGGATCGAGGCGTGGCCGGGCTATGTGGACGCGCTGTCCACGCTGCTCATGGTCATCATCTTCGTCCTGCTGGTCTTCGTGCTGGCGCAGGGCTTCCTCTCCGTCGCGCTGTCCTCGCGCGACCGGGCGCTCGACCGGCTGAACCGGCAGGTGGCGGAACTCGGCGAGCTGCTGGCGCTGGAGCGCGGCCAGGCGGAGGAGCTGCGCGGCGCGCTGGGCCGCACCGCGGAGGAGCTGCGCGCCGCCACCACCGCGCGGGATGCCGCGCAGCGCAGCCTGTCCCTGCTGCGGGAGGAGCGCGACCGCCTGGTCGCGGAGCGCGACGGCACGCGCAGCGAGCGCGACCGCCT
>NZ_JAPSMD010000727.1 GCF_027856955.1 Falsiroseomonas oryzae
CGGCGCTGGCCGGGCAGGCGCGCTTCCTGCTGGCCGCGCTGGGCGAGGCTGCCGCGCCGGACCGCGCGCCGGCCGCCTATGTGCGGGAGCTGTTCGACCAGTACGCCGCGCGCTTCGACGCCGATCTGCAGGGCCGGCTGGGCTACCGCACGCCGGCGCTGGTCGCGGCGTTGCTGGAGGCCTGCGGCGTGGCGCCGGATGGCGCGCGCCGCGTGCTGGACCTTGGCTGCGGCACGGGGTTGTCGGGGCTGGCGCTGAAGCCCTTCGCGCGGCGGCTCGTCGGGCTGGACCTGTCGCCGCGCATGCTGGCGGAGGCCCGCAGGCGCGGCATCTACGACGTACTGGAGGAAGCCGATCTGCTGGACTGGCTGCCGCGCCATGCCGGCGCCTTCGACCTGGTCGCCGCGGCGGATGTGCTGAACTACCTGGGCGACCTTCGCCCCGCGCTGGCGGCGGTCGCCGGCGCGCTGGCGCCCGGCGGCGTCGCGGCCTTCAGCATCGAGGCCGGCGCCGGCGCGCCCTATGCGCTGGGGCCCGGCATGCGCTACCGGCACGACGCCGCCCATGTGGCGGCGCTGGCGGCGGCGGCCGGGCTTGTCGAGGTGGCGCGCCAGGACGCCGTGCTGCGAAAAGAGAAGGGCGTGCCGGTGGCCGGCGTGCTCTTCGCCCTACGCCGCGACTGACCGCGCGATGGCCTGCACATCGGCGGCCGCGGTGCTGGTCGGGTGGCGGGTCAGCAGTGGGATCTGGGCGCGGATCGCGTCCGGCACCTTGCCGTCGCGGCGCACCACCCCGGCCAGCGCCAGCGGACGATCCAGGAAGCGACGTGTCGCGCCGTCCAGCGTGGCGTGCACGCGCTGACCGCCTGCGGCGCTGCCGGCCATGTTCACCACCAGCCGCGGCGCACGCGCCGGCGCGTCCTGCGCCAGCAGCTTCAGCACGGCGTAGGAGTCGGTCAGGCTGGTCGGCTCTTCCGTGGCCAGCACCAGCGGCAGGTCGGCGGCGGCCAGCAGCTGCCGCTGCGCGGTGCCCAGTCCCGCGCCGAGGTCCAGCACGACCTCCTGGAAGCTGGCGGCGAGCCGGCGCGGCAGCGCGAGCGCCGCGTCCAGCCCGACGCCGCCGAGGCCCGCGAGTGCGCCGGAGCCCGAGCGGCCGGGCAGCAGGTAGAAGCCGGCCAGATGCGCCAGCAGCGCGGCTTCGGCACTGACGCGGCCCGCCAGCACCGCGCCGAGGTCCAGTTCCGGCGCCAGGCCCAACTGCACATCGGCATTGGCGAGCCCGAGGTCGGCATCCACCAGCACCACCCGGCGCCCGGCTTGCGCCAGCGCCTGCGCGAGCGTGATGGCGAACCATGTCTTGCCCACGCCGCCCTTGCCCGACGCCACCGCGATCACCCGACCCGTCACGCCCCCATCCCCTGCGCAAGCCGTTCCGCCAGCCAGTCCGCCGAGAGCGGCGCCAGCCCCGTCGCCACATCCTGCCCGGTGCCGGCCTCAGTGAAGGCGAGGTCGGCCGCGGCCGCCGCTGCCAGCACACCACCCAGGCGCCGCGTCGCGTCCAGGCGCGTCGGCAGCAGGTGGCGGCAGCCGAGCAGGTGGAAGGCGCGCGCGGTTTCCGCCGCCTCCTCCGCATCGAGGCCCGCGGGCAGCACCAGCACCGCGGCGCCGCGCGCGGCCTCCGCCAGCGCGGCGTGGC
>NZ_JAPSMD010000728.1 GCF_027856955.1 Falsiroseomonas oryzae
CGCCTGCGCCTGGCCGGCCGCGCGGTACCGACCGTGCCGATGCTGGTCGCGGCGCGCCGCATGGCTGCCGGCGAGACGCTGCGCGCGGCCGATGTCCGGCTGATCCGCGTGCCGGCTTCCCGCCTGCGGCCCGGGGCGGCGCAGGAAGCGGAGGTCGTGCTGGGCCAGGCGCTGCGCCGCCCGGCGGCAGCCGACCAGCCGCTGCTTCTGGCCGACCTCGTGCAGCCGGTGGCGGTGGAGCGCGGGCAGACCGTGACGATGCTCTACCAGGTGCCGGGGATGGTGCTGACCGCGCAGGGCCGCGCGATGGAGGCTGCGGCGCGTGGCGCGGCCGTGCCGGTGATGAACCTGCACAGTCGCCTGGTGGTGCAGGCCGAGGTGATCGGGCCCGGCCGCGTGCGCGTCGGAGGATCGCGATGAGGAACGTCGTGTCCGCCGCGCTGGCGGCGCTGCTGCTGACCGGCTGCGAGCGACTGTCGGAGCTCGGTCGGCCGCCGGCGCTGGCAGGCATCGAGAACCCGACGGCCGATCCCAACTGGCGCCAGGTGAGCATGCCGATGCCGGCGCCGCATGCGCCGGCGGCGGCGTCCAACTCGCTGTGGCGGCCGGGCAGCCGCACCTTCCTGCGCGACCAGCGCGCGGCGCAGCCGGGCGACCTGGTGACGGTTCTGGTCTCCATCCAGGACCAGGCGCAGCTGCGCAACGAGACGGAGCGCGAGCGGGAAGGCACGGACACCATGGGCATGCCGCGCCTGCTGGGCCTCGAAGCCTCCTGGCTGCGGATCTTCCCCAACACGGTCGATCCGTCGCGCTTCGTGCAGACCAGCGGCGCGCAGAACGCCAGCGGCAGCGGCAGCATCCGGCGGAACGAATCCGTTACGCTGCGTGTCGCCGCGACGGTCGTGCAGGTGCTGCCGAACGGCAACCTGGTCGTGACGGGCCGGCAGCAGGTGCGGGTGAACAGCGAGCTGCGCGACCTCACGGTCAGCGGCATCATCCGCCCGCAGGACATCGCGAGCGACAACACGGTACGGCACGACCGGCTGGCGGAGGCGCGGATCGCCTATGGCGGGCGCGGCACCATCAGCGACGTGCAGGCGCCGCGCGTCGGGCAGCAGTTGCTGGACATCATCCTGCCGTTCTGACGGGCGGTCAGTCACCGGCGAGGAAGGCGGTGATCGACCAGGTGCCGTCGTGGCGTTCCAGCAGCAGGCGGTGCCCGCCGGGGGCATGGGCGAAGCGGCTGGCGACGAAGCCGCGGCGCCCGTCGCGCAGGCGGACCGCCGTCCATTCGCTGTCCAGCGATCCGTCGCCGTCATGCGCGACGACCTCGCAGGTGAGGCGGGCGCGCACCGGCGCGTCCGGCGCAGGCGCGGCGCGCAGCGCGACGCCGCGGGCCATGATGAAGACGCGTTCGAAATCGTCGATGCCCGGCACGCTGGTGCCGGGTGCCTCCCCGTCGAAGCCCGGGCATTCCCAGGCGGTGGCGGTCGCGACGGCGCCATGCGGGCGGCAGCCGAGCGACAGCGCCCGCTCCAGCCGCGCCCAGGCCGGCGCGCGGGGATCCTCAAGCCGCAGATCGTCCAGCGTCAGCGTGTCGCCGAGGTCGAGGCGGATCCCCGGGGCGGCGGCGCGGCGGATGGCGGCCGCGTCGCGCGCCGCGAC
>NZ_JAPSMD010000729.1 GCF_027856955.1 Falsiroseomonas oryzae
CGTGCGACGACGACGCCGGCCGCGTCGGTGAGCGCGACGGCCCCCCGCCCCGCCGCCGCCTGGCCTTCCAGGCCGGCGGCGAAATGCTCGGGCAGCAGCGGCATGCCCAGCACGCGCGAGGCGCCGCCGTTCCGCAGGATCGGCACGAAGACGAAGGCGGCCGGCCGGCCGGAGACTCGGCCGATGGCGACGTCGGTCACGACCGGCTGGCCGGTCTCGAAGGCGGCGCGGATGCCGTGGCCGCCGCCACGCGGGCCCTCTGCGCCGCCGGGCCCGGGCAGCGCCTCCGCATCTGCCCGCTGCGTGTTGAGGAGCTGGGCTCCGCTGCTCTCGTAGACCACCACCCAGCTGCCGAAGGTCTCCGCCGTCGCCCTGGCGTGCTGGCGGAAATGGCCGAGATCGCCGTCGAGCACCGCATCGGGCGAGGCGGCAAGGACACGCAGCGCGGCGATATGCCCGGCGATCCTGGCATCCACCGCCGCCGCCAGCGCATGCGCGGTGTCCTGCAGGCGTGCCTCGGCCGCGGCGTCCTGGCGGCGCAGCGCCTCCCGGGTGGCCGCGGCGCCGAAGGCGAGTGCGGGAAGCAGCACGACGACCACGAGGACGAAAAGCTGTCGGCGCAGCCCGGGCAAGCCGCGAGAGGGTGCCGGCGCGCGCGCATCGTCTTGTGTCATTCCGGGCCGCAGTTCGAGGACCGCGCGGCCGATCCGGCGGCGAACCTACATTCCCGGCGGCGGCGGGGAGCGGCAAGACGAAAGGCCGTCGAATCGTCCCGAGCCGTCATGGCGGCTTGTGACAATCTCGCGAGTTACAGGGGCGCGGGCCTCGTGCCATGCGCCGCGCGCAGGAAGGCGGCGATGCGGCCTGCGTCCTTCACGCCCCGCGCCCGCTCGACGCCCGAGGAGACGTCCACCCCCCGCGCGCCGGAGACGGCGATCGCCTGCGCGACGTTCTCCGGCGTCAGCCCGCCGGCCAGCAGCCAGGGGCGCGGCACGCGGCGGCCGGCGGTCAGCGTCCAGTCGAAGGGCGCGGCGTTGCCGCCCGGCAGGGGCGCCCCGGGCGGAGCCTTGGCGTCCAGCAGGAAGCGGTCCACCACCGGCGCATAGGCCGCCAGCCCATCGAGGTCCGCGACGGAGGCGACGCCGATCGCCTTCATCACCGGACGGCCGAAGCGCGCCCGCACCTCGGCGCAGCGTGCCGGCGTCTCCTCCCCGTGCAACTGGATCAGGTCGAGCGGCAGGGCGGCGAGGACCGCAGCGATATCGTCGTCCGACGGATCCACGAAGAGGCCGACCCTCCCAGGCCCGGGGCCCTGGCGCGACGATGCGATCAGCGCCGCCTGGGCGGGCGTGACCGCCCGCGGGGAGGCGGGGAAGAAGACGAAGCCCACCAGGTCGGCGCCGGCCTCCGCCGCGGCGGCCATCGCCGCCGGGTCGTTCACGCCGCAGATCTTGACCGTCACGGTCACGCGGCGAGGGCGGCCGCGATCGCACGCGCCGCGGCGGCGGGATCGGGCGCACGGGTGATCGGTCGGCCGACCACCACGAAATCGGCGCCGGCCGCCGCCATCTCCTCCGGCGTCGCGGTGCGAGCCTGGTCGTCGGCGGCGCTGCCGGCCGGGCGGACGCCCGGCACCACCAGCGCCGGAGCCTCGCCGA
>NZ_JAPSMD010000730.1 GCF_027856955.1 Falsiroseomonas oryzae
GGGCGGCTCGGCCAGCGCGGGCGTGCCCAGCACCACGCCGATCCCCCGCCCGCCGAGCCCCGCTTCCGCCGCCGCGCCGTCGGCGATGGCGGCGAGCAGTTCCTCGGTGGCCTCGGGCCGGCGGGCGGCGAGGCGGCCGGAACTCGCGCGGATCGGACCGTCCTCGGCGGCCATCATCGCGCGGGCGGCGGCATTGGCGTGCAGGATGGCGCCGTCCGCGGCGACCACGCCGATGCCGACAGAGAGGCCGTCCATGGCGCCGCGCAGCGCATCGCCTTCCACGGCGCGCATGTCCAGCAGGTTGCCGATCGCCACGGCGCGGCGGAGATGCGGGGTGAAGAGGCGCATCAGCGCCACCTCGCGGTCGGTGGCGATGCCGGTGTCGCGGTGGCGCACGGCGGACATCACCCCGAGCCGCGGTCCCTCGCGCAGCAGCACCGCGTTCATCGCGTCGCACCAGCCGAGCGGCGTCGCCCATTCGTGCGTGACCTGCGACTCCAGGAAGTCCACGCCGCCCGGGCTGCGTGACAGCACGAAGGGCGTGTCGGGATCGTGGCCGGGTGCGCCGAGCGCCGCGTCCATCGCCGCGGTGACTTCTCCGCTGAACCGCCCGCCCAGCACCTCGACCGCACCGGGCGGTTCGTTCCAGGCGCTGCCGAAGCGCAACTGCCCGGCCGTCAGGTCCGCGACGAAGAGCCGGCCGGTGACGCACTCCAGCGCCTCGCACACCTGGCGCAGCGCGTCGGGCCAGCGCTCCGGCGACAGGGCGCAGTCGTAGATCGCGCCGACGATCGCCGAGAAGCGTTCCGCCGGAAGATCCGTCATTCCGCGCCTCCGCCTGCCTGCCTGTCCCGTCCTGCGGGCCGCGGGTCGGGCGCCGCGTGCCCTGGCCGATCCTGCCCCGACCGTGCCGTGGCCGCGCAGGCCGTCCCGGTAACGCTTTCGTCAGCGGAGTGCTCGCGGCGCTGTGCGGTCGGGCACAGCGCGTCCGTACGCTGGCGCATAGCGTGATGCGCGTGGCGGGGTCGCCCACGCATCCGGGATGAGGCCCCCGCCACGCAGGCCAGTCCGGCGCGCCCGACAGGTGCCGCGCCGCGCGAATCGGGGGATGCGGGAATGGGGAAGCGTGCATCGTCGCGTCGCCGGGTCTGGCTCGGCCGGCTGGGCGCGTGCGGGACCTGGCTCGCGCTGCTGGTGGCGCCCGGCACCGCGGTCGCCGGCCATGAGGAGGACGGCGAGACGCATGTGGCGGCGGTGACCCGCCCGATCCGGCTCGGCGCGCAGGCCTGGGGCATGATCTCGGTGCCGCAGGACGGGCTGGGCGCAGCGCCGAGGCCGGCCGTGGTGCTGCTGGGCGATTCCACCGGGCCGGACGGACGCACGCAGCTCTACGGCCTGCGCCTGCTCACGTTGGGCTTCTCCGTGCTGGATGCGGACTTCACCGCGCTGCAGTCCGACGGCGGCATGGCCGAGCCGGATCTGCCGCCGCCCGACCTCCGCCTGCCCGCCGCGCTGGCGGCGCTGCGGGGGCATCCGCACGCCGATGCCGCGCGCGTGGGCGCGATCGGTCTGGGCGAGGGCGCGCGCGGCGTGCTGGCGGCGCTGGCCCGCCCGCAGCCCGGCCTC
>NZ_JAPSMD010000731.1 GCF_027856955.1 Falsiroseomonas oryzae
GCTCTCCTCGGCGCCGAGCGTCTCGGCCTCGACGCGGCGGCGCTCCAGCGCGGTGCGGGCCAGAGCCTCGGCCTCGCGCGGCCCCGGCAGGTCCTGCTCCGCGGCGAAGGCGCGCCTCGCGGCGCCCTCGGCCTCGAACTCGGTCTCCCCGGTCGCCTTGCGGGCGCGTTCGAAGGCCGCCTTGGCCTCGGCCAGCGTCGCCTGGGCACGGGCGCGCAGGATGGCAAGCCACTCCACCTCCGCGCCGCGCACCAGGCCGGAAAGGTTGCGGTAGCGCGCCGCCTGCCGCGCCTGGCGCTGCAGCCCCTGGCGCGCGCCCTCCATCTCGTTCAGCAGGTCCTCGGCACGGCCGAGGTTGGTCTCGGCCTGGCGCAGCTTGAGCTCCGCCTCGTGCCGGCGGGCGCGCAGGCCGGCGATGCCGGCGGCCTCCTCCAGCACGGCGCGCCGGTCCTCGGGCTTGGCCTGGATCAGCGCCGCGACGCGGCCCTGGCTGACCATGGCGGAGGACCGCGCGCCCGATCCGATGTCGGCGAACATCGTCTGCACGTCGCGCGCGCGCAGCTCCTTCCCGTTCACCCGGAAGGCGCTGCCCGAGCCGCGCTCGATCTTGCGCACGATCTCAAGCTCGGGCGCTTCCGCATTCGGCGGCGGGGCGAGGCCGGCGGCCTCCTCCAGCGTCAGCATCACCTCGGCGAAGTTGCGCGACGGGCGCGTGGCCGTGCCGGCGAAGATGACGTCGTCCATCTCGCCGCCGCGCATGGTGCGCGCGTTGGTCTCGCCCATCGCCCAGCGCAGGGCCTCGACGATGTTCGACTTGCCGCAGCCGTTGGGCCCGACGATGCCGGTCAGGCCCGGCATCACCTCCACCAGCGTGGGCTCGGCGAACGACTTGAAGCCGGCGATGCGCAGCCGCGTCAGCCGCGCCGTGCGTGCCGCCTCGACCTGCGCCTCGGTGCGGCCGGCCTCCTCCTCGGGCGCGCCCTCCTCGGCGGGGGGCGCGGGCGGCACCGCCTCCATTCAGCGCGTCTCGGCGACGATGGCGGCGAAGCGGTCGAAGGGCATGTTGCCGGGCACCACGCGGCTGCCGAAGACGAAGGTCGGCGTGGAGTTCACGTTGTGCTCCTGCTGCGCCTTCACGCGCTGCTCCAGGATGCCGCGCGCCAGCGCCTGGTCGGCGATCACCTCGTCGAAGGTCTCGCGCGACATGCCGGCCAGCGTGGCCAGCCGCTGCAGCTCGGTCCGCGGGTCGGAGTTGCGGTTGAAGGCCCAGCGGTCCTGCGTGGAGAACAGGGTCGCGATGAAGGCGTCGTAGCGCTCGGGCGGCAGGGCGCGGGCGACCATGGCGGCCATCAGCCCGGCCTGGTCCAGCGGGAAGTCGCGATAGACGATGCGGACGCGCCCGCTGTCCACCAGCTCGCGCTTCACCTGCGGCAGGGTGTCGCGATGGAAGGCGGCGCAGTGGCCGCAGGTGAGGGAGAAATACTCGATGACGGTGACCGGGGCATTGGCCCGGCCGATCGAGCGCTCCGCCAGCCGCACGGCCAGTGCGTCCTGCGCCTCCGGCGCGGCGGGGGCGGGGGTCGGCGCCTGGGCCGGCTGGCCGGCCGCCGTGGCGGCGGGTGGGG
>NZ_JAPSMD010000732.1 GCF_027856955.1 Falsiroseomonas oryzae
GTACTCCAGCAGCCGTTGCTGAACCGAACGCGACAGCCGGCTCCGACGGCGCCTAACCATCTCTCCAACCTAGCCTTTCCACCCTTAGCTAGGTCAGCCCCTCGGACAAATGCGGCTTCGGCAGCCAGCCCGGGTCGCAGGGCAGGGCGGAGAGCAGGCCGAGGCGCTTGGCCATCAGCAGCTGGCCCATCGTCATCCGCCGCGCCATGCGCCGCCAGGCCCGCGCGATGCGCCAGGCGAGGCCGGCGAACAGCCCGCCATTGATCGGATGCGGCGAGATCGCCAGCAGCAGCCGGTCCAGCAGGCCGGAGCGCACATGCCGCCGCAGCGTGCGATGCGCCGTATCCGCCTTGCCGAGATGCGCCGGCAGCTCCCGCCAGGGTCCGGTGGAGCAGGCGACCCAGAAGATCGCGTCCCACAGCCGGCGCGGGTCCTGTGGCGGGCGGCCCGGCCCGGGCTCCAGCGCGCGGGTGACCAGGGGTCCGAGCAGCGCCCATTCCGCGTCGGTCATCGGGGCCCAGGCATGGCGGGCGAAGCGGTGCGGCGGGAAGGCGGGCGGGGGTGAGCGCATCGGAGGGCCTGCCGGACGGGTTCTGCGACCACGATAAAGGAAAATCTTCCTCATCCTCAACCCGGATCGGCTTCGCCGGCGTCGTCCTGCGAGAGGTGTTGCATCGCATCCATGGCGTCGTGGAGCAGACGCAGGACAAAGATCCGGCGGTCCTGCGCCGCCGCGTAGAACAGCGCATGGCGTGCCGGCGGGCGGAGCGCGAGGCGCCGGATGCCCGCGCGACCGGGCACGGGACGGCTCCCCGGCACATCCGGACCTTCGCCCAGGCGAAGGAGCGCGGCCGCGATGCGATCTTCGTAGCGGCGCGCCTGGTGTCGGCCGAACCGCATCTCCGACCAGGCGAGCGCCGCGGCGATGTCCTGCTCCGCTGCGCGGGCCAGGACGAGCCGCCAGCGGATCACGCGCGCCGGGGTGGGCGCAGCCGGCTGATCAGGGCGCGGATCTCCGCTGCGTCGCCGAGTTCGGTGACGCGACCTTCGCGGATATCGCGCTCGCCCTCGTCCAGAGCGACGTGGAACGCGGCGAGGCGCGCGGCGTGCTCGGCGTCCTGCCGCTCGACCAGGCGCAGCCCTTCGCGCAGCACCTCGCTGGCATTCTGGTAGCGGCCGGAGGCCACCAGGCGCTCGATCAGCGCCGCCTGGTGTTCGGTGATGACGACGTTGCGGGTGGGCATGGCTGGAGGATAGGCGGCATTGGCAGGATCTGCCAATGCCGATCACGGCCCGACCGGGCTCTGCCGGCGGTGCTGCGGCAATGGCCGGGAAGGGCGGCACGCTGGCCAAGGCGCCGGGGCTCCTGCAACCTGCGTGCGGCGGGCCGCTCGCCCGCCGGGGGGCCCGGCCGCATGCGTCGTCTCGTACTGCTTCTCGCGCTGCTGGCACTGCCGGCGCCGGCCGCGCTGGCCTGCGGGCCGGAGAGCGACTGCCCCGTCGGCGACCGCGCCTACCGCATCCGCATGCCCGATGCGGTGGCGCCCGGGACGCGCGTGGGGGCAGTGCTGTTCGCGCATGGCGCGGGCGGCCGCGCCACCGACACCATGGGCGAC
>NZ_JAPSMD010000733.1 GCF_027856955.1 Falsiroseomonas oryzae
CTGGCGGAGGGCGGCCTGCCCGGCTTCGCGCTGTGGCTGGCGGCCTTCGGCGGCGGTGCGCTCGCGGCGCTTCGCCTGGCGCCGCAGGCCATGCCGGGCGCGGCGGCGCGCATCGCGGCCATGGTGCTGCCGGTGGCGCTGACCGTCATGGTCTCGACCGATCTCGGCAACCGCATGGCCTGGTTCGCGCTGGGCCTGGCGCTCAGCCTCGGTGTTTCGGTGCGGCGCGATGTATGAGGCCTGGGGCAAGCGCGCCTGCGACATCCTGGGCGCGGCGCTGCTGCTGGCGCTGCTCGCCCCGGCCTTCGCCGGCGTCGCGCTGGCGGTGCGGCTGTGGCTGGGCGCGCCGGTGATGTTCGTGCAGCTGCGCGCAGGGCGCGGCGGGCGGCCCTTCCGCATCCTGAAGTTCCGTTCGATGCGCACGGGAGAGGAGAGCGATGCGGTCAGGCTGGACGGCTTCGGCCGCGCGCTGCGCCGCTCCGGCCTGGATGAGCTTCCGCAACTGGTGAACGTGCTGCGCGGCGAGATGAGCCTGGTCGGCCCTCGGCCGCTGCCGGTGGACTACCTGCCCCACTACACGCCGCGCCAGGCGCTGGCGCTGCGGGTGCGGCCGGGCATCGCCGGGCCGGGCGTGGCAGCGGGGCGCAACGACGTCGCCTGGCCGCAGCGGCTGGAACTCGGCGCTGCCTATGCGGGGATGCCCCCCACGCTCGCCGGCGACCTGCGGCTGATCGCGGCGACGCTCAGGGTCTGGCTGACAGGGCGCGGCGCCAAGGCGCCGGGGCACGCGACGATGCCGCCCTTCATGGGGCGGAACGAACCGGAAGGTTGAAACTTCTGCAAGTTTTGCAGGCAGAACTTGATCGTCCGATCGTTCCTCAACCAAGATCACATGAGACGGTGAGGAATTTCGCCTTGTCGGTTCATGTCGCTGTCAAGACCGAGCCGAGCCGCCAGGGCGCCGTGCTGCCCTTCCCGGCCCGAACGGCCAGCCGCCTGCATCTGTCCCCGCCCAGCTTGGCCGGCGGCGAGCTGGACAGTCTTCGCGCGACGCTGGAGGCGGGCTGGCTTGCCCCCGCCGGCCCGGCGCCGGCCGCCTTTGAGGCCGCGGTTGCAGCGACCACGGGTTTCGCGGACGCCCTCGCCACCACCTCCGGCACGGCGGCGCTGCATCTGGGCTATCGCGTGCTGGGCGTGGAGCCGGGCGACGAGGTCTGGGCGCCGACGCTGACCTTCGTGGCCACGGTGGCGCCTGCCGTGCAGATGGGCGCCGTGCCGCGCTTCCTGGACGCCACCGGGCCGGGCTGGACGCTCGACCCTGGCCTTTTGTCCGAAGAACTCGCCCGCGCCGCCCGCCGCGGCCGCCTGCCCCGCGTCGTCGTGCCGGTGGACCTCTACGGCCAGTGCTGCGAGCTGGATGCGATCGTTGCCGCCTGCGAGCGCTGGGGCGTGCCGGTGCTGTGCGACAGCGCCGCCGCGATGGGCGCGACCGGGCGCGGCGGGCTGCATGCCGGGCGCGGTGCGCGGCTCGCCGCCTTCTCCTTCAACGGCAACAAGATCGTCACCACCGGCGGCGGCGGTGCGCTGGCGAGCGACGACGCGGCGCTGCTGGC
>NZ_JAPSMD010000734.1 GCF_027856955.1 Falsiroseomonas oryzae
CAGCGGCGCCGGCGCGGGGCCCAGCACCTCCACTCCCGCGACGCGCGGCGCGGCCAGGCCCAGGTCGCGCGCCGCGCGGTCGGCCTCGCGCTCGTCCTCGGAACTCACGATCAGCGCGGCCAGGCGGCCGAAGGGCGGCCAGTGGCCGGGGCGACGCCCCGCCGCCTCCTCCGCCATGAACTGCGCGACATCGCCCGAGACCAGGGCGCGCATCACCGGATGGTCCGGGCTGAAGGTCTGCAGCAGCACCACGCCCGGTGCCTCCGCGCGGCCGGCGCGGCCGCTCACCTGGTGCAGCAGCTGCAGCGTGCGTTCGGCCGCGCGCAGGTCGCCGCCGGCCAGGCCGAGATCGGCATCCACCACGCCGACCAGCGTCAGGTGCGGGAAGTGCCAGCCCTTGGCCACGATCTGTGTGCCGATGATCAGGTCCACCTGCCGTGCCGCGATCGCCTCCGCCGCCGCGGTGGCCGCCGCCGGGCCGGGGATGGTGTCGGACGCCATGACGATGCGCCGGGCGTCGGGGAACAGCGCCTGCACCTCCTCGAGCACGCGCTCCACACCGGGGCCCACCGGCGTGAGCGATCCCTGCGCGCTGCATTCCGGGCATTGCGCGGGGATCGGCTCCGCATGGCCGCAATGGTGGCATTGCAGCCGGCGCTGGGCGCGGTGCTCCACCAGCCAGGCCGTGCAGTTCGGGCAGCGCAGCCGGTGGCCGCAGGCACGGCACAGCGTCAGCGGCGCGTAGCCGCGGCGGTTGAGGAACAGCATCGCCTGCTCGCCGCGCGCCAGCGTGTCCTTGACCGCCTCGATCAGCGGCGGCGAGAGGAAGCGCCCGCGCTCCGGCGGGTGCCTGCGCAGGTCGATCGCCTCCACCCGCGGCAGCCCCGCGCTGCCGTGCCGTTCCGCCAGGTGCAGGTGGTCGTAGCGCCCGGTCTCCGCATTGGTCAGCGTCTCGAGCGAGGGCGTGGCGGAGACCAGCACGCAGGCCGCCTGCGCCATCCGCGCGCGCACCACCGCCATGTCGCGCGCGTGGTAGATCACGCCGTCCTCCTGCTTGAAGGCGGTCTCGTGCTCCTCGTCCACCACGATCAGGCCGAGATCGGGGAAGGGCAGGAACAGCGCGCTGCGCGCCCCCACCACCACCGGCGCCTCGCCTTCCGCCACCGCGCGCCAGGTGTCGCGCCGGGTGCGGGAGGAGAGCTCGGAATGCCACAGCGCCGGGTCCACGCCGAAGCGTCGGCGGAACCGTTCCAGCCACTGCGCCGAGAGCGCGATCTCCGGCAGCAGCACCAGCGCCTGCCGGCCCTGGCGCAGGCATTCCGCCACGGCGTCGAGATAGACCTCGGTCTTGCCGGAGCCCGTCACGCCGGTCAGCAACGTCACGCCGAAGGCCCGCGCCGCCACCTTGCCGCGCAGCGCCTCGGCCGCGGCGGCCTGGTCGGGCGCCAGGGCGGGCCCGGGATGATCCGGGTCCGGGCGCGGGAAGGCGGCGCCCTTCGGGAGCAGCGCCGGCACCAGCAGCCCGGCATCCGCCAGCCCGCGCACCACGCCCGCGGAGACGCCCGCGGCCTCCGCCAGGTCGCTGCCGGACCGGACCTCGCCGGGACC
>NZ_JAPSMD010000735.1 GCF_027856955.1 Falsiroseomonas oryzae
CCGCCCCGGCTATAGCAGGCGCGGGCCCCCTCCGCCACGGCGGGGGCGGGTGGGGGGCATGCGCGGGGGGCTCAGCGGCGGGCCAGGGCGTCGCTCAGCACCGCCGCCACCACCCCGGTCGCGGCCGCGACCAGCACGAGGCTGGCTCCCACGATGGCGTAGTCGTAGCCGGGCTTGGCGGGCAGGCGGCCGAGCAGGTCAGGCGGCACGGCGCGCCGGGCGATGCCGGGCGGCAGCGGCTTGCCCTGCTCCAGCCGGTTCCGCATGCCCGGCGGCAGCGGCTGCGCCACGAAGCCGGGATTGGTGCCGAGCCACCCCTGCACGATGCCGAGTTCGACCGTCCCCAGGCTCCCGCCGCCCCTGCCTTGGTTGCCGTGCCCCTGGTTGCCCTGGCCTCGGTTGCCCTGTCCGCCCTGGTTACCCTGTCCTCCCTGGTTACCCTGGCCGCCCTGGTTACCCTGGCCCTGACCGCGTCCCTGCCCCTGGCCTTGTCCCTGACCGCGTCCCTCGGGCTGGGCCAGGGCGGATGGCGCCACGAGGGCGAGGCCAGCCAGCAGCATTGCTCGGCGCATCCGCGTCATGCGTCCTCTCCCAGATCGAGCGGCGCGAAGCGGCCCGGCGCCGGCCGCCCCGCGCAGAAGCGCCACACGCGCGCGCCCCCCGCACCCAGCGCCAGCAGGCTGGAGCACACGGTCCCGAAGCCCTGCACCGGCGGCACATTCAGCGCGGCGCCGAGGCCCTCCGCGCCGAAATCGCCATCGGCCAGCAGCGCCTCCCAGCCGGCCCAGTCGCCGGCGGCGGGATCGGGCGGCGGGGTGGTCCGGAAGCGGGGCAGGTGCCGGCGCGTGCGCGGGCTGGCCAGGTCGTTCGGATCGTGCGCGGTCACCATGCTGACCCCCGGCGGCAACGCCACCGGCTCCGGCCGGCCGGCGCCGAGGCCGCGCAGGAAGATCGCGTCGCGCGCATCGGCGACCACCATGTTGAACGGCCGCCACTGGCCGGCATCGAGGCCAGCGACCGCCGCCGCAGCAGCGGCCGCGGTCCCGGCGTCGAGCGCCATCAGCGGCAACTCCCCGCGGGAGCGCTTGCCGGGCGCCGGGCCCAGGCTGCCGGGCCGGTTGAGCACCGCCGCGAGGACGCCGCCCTGCAGCGCCATCCAGGTGCCGCCGCCGGTCCGGTCGCGCCCTCCCACCATGCCGGGTCGGTCGGGCCAGTGCGCGGCCGGTGCGTCCCAGGCGCGGTCCAGCCGCTCGTCCCGGTTGGCGGCGAGCAGCAGCGGCCAGTCATGCCCGGGCCGGCGCAGGATGACGACGGTGCACACGCCGGCCGGGCGGTCCTCAGAAGCGGAAGTAGAGGCCCACACCCGGCGGCGGGGGCGGCGGGGCGTAGTAGCGCGGCGGCGGGTAATAGGCCCGGGGCGGCGGATAGTAGTAGCCCGGCGGCGGGTAGTAGCCCGGCGGCGGACGCCGGTAGTAGCCGGGCGGCGGGCCGCGCCAGCGGGGCGGCGGCGCCGGCACCCAGCGCGGCGGCGGATCGTACCAGTAGCCGCTGGCCGGCGTCGCCGCGATGGCCTCGGCCGCCGCCGGTGCGACGGC
>NZ_JAPSMD010000736.1 GCF_027856955.1 Falsiroseomonas oryzae
TCGGGGGCCGCCGGCGTGTCCTCGTGCCCGTGGCGGCCGACGCCGAGCAGGCGCTGCTGCAGCTCCCGGTCGGCCGCCAGCTCGCGCGCTGGCGCGCGGCGGTTGATGCGGCCATTGACCATGATGGCGACCGTCTCGGCCACCGCGCAGGCAACGCCGATGTTCTGCTCGATCACCAGCACGTCGATCTCGCCATCCTCGGCGAGGCTGACCAGCAGCTCTTCGAGCTGGGCGACGATCACCGGGGCGAGGCCCTCGGTCGGCTCGTCCATCACCAGCAGCTTCGGGTTCATCAGCAGCGCGCGGCTGATCGCCAGCATCTGCTGCTCGCCGCCCGAGAGCTGCGCGCCGCCGTTGCCGCGACGCTCCGCCAGGCGCGGGAAGGTCGCGTAGACGCGCTCGATGGTCCAGGCGCCGCCCTTGCGCTCCACCATGCGCAGATGCTCGTCCACCGTCAGGGAGCGCCACAGCCGCCGCCCTTGCGGCACGTAGCCGATACCGAGGCGCGCGATGTCCGCCGGGGAGCGCCCGAGCAGCGGCTGGCCCTGGAAGCTGATCGTGCCGGACGTCACCGGCACCAGCCCCATGATGGCCTTGCACAGCGTGGTCTTGCCCATGCCGTTGCGCCCGACGACGGAAAGCACACCGGTCTCCAGCCGCAGGTCCACGCCCTGCAGCGCATGGCTCGCGCCGTAGAAGACGTTGAGGCCGCGGATCTCCAGTGCGGCCGGGCCCTGGCGGTCAGGTGTGCGCATGCCGCCCGTCCCCCAGGTAGAGCTCCTGCACCTGCGGATCGTCCTCGATCTCGGCCGGCGTGCCTTCCTTGAAGACCCTTCCGTTGTGCATCATCGTCACGCGCTGCGCGACGCGCAGCGCCACGTCCATGTCGTGCTCGATGATGACGAAGCCGATATGCGCGGGCATGTTGGTGAGGATGGCGACCAGCTCCGCGCGCTCGGTGGGCGAGAGGCCGGCGGCGGGCTCGTCGAACAGGATCAGCCGCGGCGCGCCGGCGAGCGCCAGCGCGATCTCCAGCTGGCGCTGCTGACCGTAGCTGAGCTCGCTGACCAGCCTGTCGCGCACCTCGGTCAGGTGGACGGCCTCGATCAGCTCCTCGCTGCGGGTGACAAGCGGGTCGCCGCGTCGCGGCCGCAGCAGGGAGAAGCGCGCGCGGCTGACGCCGCGGCAGGCGAGGTAGACGTTGTCGGCCACGCTGAGCCCGCCGAACAGAAGCGAGATCTGGTAGGTTCGGCGAAGCCCCCGCCGGATGCGCTCATGCGCGGGGAACTGCGTCACCTCCTCGCCGAACAGCCGGATGGTGCCGGAGGTCGCGGGGAAGTCGCCGGTGACGCAGTTGAACAGCGTGGTCTTGCCGGCGCCGTTGGAGCCGAGCACGGCACGCCGCTCGCCGGCCTCGACCGTCATCGTCACGTCGGAGATCGCAGCCAGCGCGCCGAACATCTTGGTGACGCCGCGAAGCTCCAGCGCGTTGCCGCCGCCGGTCGCGCCGATGCGGTCGGAGACGGCCGGGCGCGGCGCGGCCCCCGCGGTCGCGTCGGGCGTCATGGCGGCGCCCCCTCGCG
>NZ_JAPSMD010000737.1 GCF_027856955.1 Falsiroseomonas oryzae
CAGCGGCGCGCAGCTGGTCGAGCAGCGCATCCGCGTGATCTGGGCGCAGGGCGTCTCGCCGGCCGCCGGGCTGCTGCTGCGGCGCGGCGCGCGCAACCTGCAGGGCAACGCGCCGGACGAGGCGCTGGAGGATTTCGACGCCGCCCTGGTGCTCGAACCCGCGGCGCCGGATGTCTGGCTGATGCGCGCCCGCGCGCTCGCCGCGCTCGGCGACCGCGCCGCGGCCGCCCGCGACATCCAGGAGGCGCTGCGCCTGGAGCCCCGGCATTTCGCCGCGCTGGTGCAGTTGTCCGAGATGCAGGACGAGGCCGGGGACGCCACCGGCGCGCTGCGCAGCTTCGACGCGGCCCTGGCGGTGCATCCCCGGATGCCCGGCGCCGAGGACCGCCGGCGCGAGCTGCAGCGCCGGGCCGAGGGCGACGCGCTGTAGCAACCGCCGGATGGCGCGCCGGGCGGGGGAGGGACCAGATGGCCGCCGAGAGACAAGCCCGGTGACCGCCATGCCCGAAGCCCCGCTCCCCCTGGCCGAGCCCGACGCCGCCCGCTGGCAGGCCGTGCTCGACCGGAACCCGGAACCCGCCTGCGGGCCCTTCCTCTACGGCGTGACCACGCAGGGCGTGTTCTGCCGGCCCGGCTGCCCCTCCCGCGCGCCGCTGCGGCGCAACACCCGGTTCTTCGCCGATGTCGCCGCCGCCGAGGCCGCCGGGTTCCGCGCCTGCCGCCGCTGCGACCCGAAGGGCGAGCGCGCGGCGCTGCATGCGGAGGCCGTGCGCGCGGCCTGCGCCATGATCGAGGCGGCCGAGACCATGCCCTCCCTGGCCGAGCTCGCCGCGCGTGCCGGCTATGCCCGCCACCACTTCCTGCGCCTGTTCCGCGAGGTCACCGGCGTCACCCCGCGCAGCTACGCCGAAGGCGTCCGCGCCCGCCGCCTGCAGGCCGCGCTGGCGGCCGGGGAGCGCGTGGCGGAGGCGGTGGCCGGCGCCGGCTTCGGCAGCGAATCCCGCGTCTACGAGGATACCTCGCGGCATCTCGGCATGACCCCCGGCGCGGCCCGCCGCGGCGGCGAGGGCGAGACGATCCGCATCGCTCATGCCGAGAGCGCCATGGGCCCGCTCCTGGTCGGCGCGACGGCGCAGGGCGTCTGCTTTATCGGCTTCGCCGAGCCGCCCGAGGCGCTGGAAGGTGACCTGCGCGCGCGCTTCCCGAAGGCCCGCATCGAGCCTGCCGACGCCGCCCTGGCCGAGACGGTACGCCAGGTCGCCGCCTTCATCGCCGAGCCCGCCGCCGCCCTCGCCCTGCCGCTCGACCTGCGCGGCACGGCGTTCCAGCGCCAGGTGTGGGAGGCGCTGCAGCGCATCCCGCTCGGCGAGACCCGCACCTATGCGGGGCTGGCGGCGGAGATCGGCAATCCCGCCGCAGTGCGGGCGGTGGCGCGGGCCTGCGCGCGCAACCCGGTGGCGCTCGCCGTGCCCTGCCACCGCGTAGTCGGCGGCGATGGCGACCTGACGGGCTATCGCTGGGGCGTGCCGCGCAAGGCGGCGCTGCTGGCCGGCGAGCGCAAGGCCGCCGGCCG